>CAZMUU010000041.1:0-17522 GCA_964569215.1 uncultured Cytophagia bacterium | reverse complement strand
GGCTTTGATAGCGAAAGCAAGCTGGATTTGCAAGGTCTCAAAGTCGTTCTCGACCTCAAAGCCGAATGGAAGCAGATTTTCGATGAATGTTGGCGACAAATGAAATATTTCTTTTACGCCCCCAATATGCATGGCGTGGATTGGCGGCAATTAAAGGAAAAGTATCAAATACTCGTTCCGCATGTACGTCACAGAGCCGATCTCACCTATATCATCGGCGAGATGATTTCCGAACTCAATGTCGGACACGCCTATGTCGGTGGTGGAGAGATGCCCGAGGCGGAAAAAGTAAAAACCGGACTCTTGGGTGCCCTTCTTCAACGAGATGAAAAAAGCCGCTATTATCAAATCAAGAGAATTTTACCGGGTGAAAACTGGGTCAATAGCCGCCGGTCACCGTTGACTGAAATCGGTGTTGATGTTTCCGAAGGCGATTACATCTTGGCCGTTAACGATATTTCCACCGCCGAGATGGATAACATCTACAAATATCTCATAGACACCCCCGGTAAACAGGTTATCTTAACCGTAAACGACAAGCCTAATCCTAAAGGGAGCCGAAAGGTTATTGTCAAGCCAATCGACGATGAAAGCGACATTTATTATTACAATTGGGTGCAGCAAAACATAAAGAAGGTGAAACAAAAGAGCGACGGTAAAATCGGCTACATCCATATTCCGGATATGGGCGTTCCCGGATTGAACGAGTTTGTCAAGTATTTTTATCCCCAATTGCGTAAAAAAGCACTCATTATCGATGTAAGGGGAAATGGTGGCGGTAATGTCTCTCCCATGATCATAGAAAGGCTGATTCGCGAGCCGGTTATGTTTGAAATGGCCAGAAATACCACGCCAGGTCCGGATCCCGCAAGCCTGCATATGGGCCCCAAAGCGGTATTAATCAATGAATTTTCCGCATCGGATGGTGACATCTTTCCTTACCGGTTTAAAAAATACGGGCTTGGCAAATTGATCGGTAAACGCACATGGGGCGGTGTTGTCGGAATCCGGGGAAGTTTGCCGTTGTTGGATGGTGGATATTTATACAAGCCGGAATTTACCGGTTATGACACAGCTGGTAAAGAGTGGGTTATTGAAGGAAGGGGTGTGGAACCGGACATACAAGTGGACAACGATCCGGCAAAGGAGTTTGCCGGTGTTGATCAGCAGCTCAATAAAGCCATCGACGTTCTTTTAAAAGAATTACAACAGGAAGAACCGGCAATTCCGCATATTCCGCCGTTCCCGAAAAAATAGGCCCAATGCCAAAAAGCCGCAAAATGCCCTAAAAATCACATTTTAATTAAAAACGTTGGGCGTTTTGCGGCTTTTATCAAATCGTGTGATAGAGCCCTATCGCTTCAGTAAAACCTCTTTTTCATATTGTTCCACGTTTTCCAGCCAGGTTCCGTCCGCTGGAACGTTATTCTTAAGACAGTAGTAATTCCATACCGCACCAAAGGGCAGGGATTTAATATCCTCCATCATGGCGAGTCTTTTGGTGAGGTTGCCGTTTTTTTCGACTTGTTTTAATGTTTTCCCGGGTTCCAGCAGGGCAATGAGGTATGCCTTGAGAACGGATCGCATGCCGGTAATCCAGGCCGCGATTCTATTGACGCTGGCGTCAAAATAGTCCGTGCCGGCGTGAACGCGGTTTTGAAAACCGTTTTGTATTACCGCCCGGGCAATCGCCAGGGTGTCATCGTTGAGGGTAACAATATGATCGCTGTCCCAGCGAACGCCTCTGCTGATGTGCAACATGATTTGGTCGACATACAGCAAAATCGAAGAGATTTTATCGGCTATGGATTCAGTGGGATGAAAATGTCCGCTGTCCAGCGTCAGCAACACATTTTTGTCGATTGCATAGCCGAGGTAAAATTCAAAAGAACCGACAACGTATGATTCGGAGCCGATGCCGAATAGTTTGCTTTCCACGGTATCTTTATTGTATTTGGGATCAATTTTTTCGGCAAAAACGGTATCGAGGGCTTTTTTGAGAATTTCTCTCGGGGCATAGCGATCGGCCGGTGTGTCCTTGTAACCATCCGGAATCCAGACGTTGGTAATACAAGCACTGTTTAATTCTTTGCCAAAATATTCTCCGATTTTCCGGCTGGCGATACAATGTTCGATCCAGAAGTTACGCACATTTTCGTCAGGTGAGGCGAGGGTCAGACCGTCTTTGACCATCGGGTGGGCAAAACAACTTGGGTTAAAATCGAGGCCCAAATCCTGTTCCTTTGCCCAGTCGCACCAGTTTTTAAAATGGTCGGGTTGCAGTTCATTGCGGTCGATTTTTTTGCCATTTGTTTCTGCGTAAATGGCGTGTAAATTGAGACGATGTTTGCCGGGAATCAGTGATAATGCTTTTTCAATGTCCTGTCGCAGTTCATCGGCATTTCCCGGTTTTCCCGGATAGTCACCGGTGGCCATAATGCCGCCGTCGGTAATATCTCCTCCACCTTCAAAGCCTCCCACATCGTCTCCCTGCCAGCAGTGCATGGAAACAGGTATCTTTTGCAGTTGATTCAGAACTTCATCCGTATCCACATCCAGATGGGCATAGATGTCCCTGGCCTGTTCATAGGCATCTTCATAGGCTTTGGCGTTCTCAACTTTAGACATAATTTTACTCCTTTTATACGTTTATATGATTCTTAAGTCCATAGGTTCAATATATCAATTGGCGAAAGTCTTGAATGGTGTGAAAAGTGATCATATTGCCGTCATGCGCATCTTTGGCGAGATGGTTTCCGGAACGGCTGACCACATGAAGGTCTTCATCGTCAATGATCATGGAGGCATAATGCCGTCCCTGGCGCGGGGTTTCGCCGACGGCAACGAGTGCGGCAAAACACCAATCAATGCAATTTTGGGAGAAATGCAGTTGCAGACGATGGCGCTCGTTATTCGGTAAATTGTAACGCTCGTCGGCAAGTTTTCCGGGATCGGTCATTGAATCGGTAGACTGTGAACTCAGCAACCAGTATTTTTTGCTGATTTGATCATATAGAATATGGAAACGCATCTGTCCCCCGGGGCAGGGGACATAGACCATCTTTTTACCGGAGGGTGCAGTCTCCAGAAGCGTTGTCATGGTTCCATCGGCATTTTCCCTGACTTTACAGATGGCGGCAAGATTTGTGCTGCCCGTATGAGCCCGCATCCACAAATGGAAGGTATTCCCCATCGGGTCATACCACAAATGATCCGGATCGGTGAATTGTACCACATTCGCCTCGAGCCAGCCGATGGCTGCCATACCCCGGTTTTCTGCCGGATATAGCGCTGTTTTGGGATCCATTTTATAAAAAGGGACACCAAAATAATCCAAATCCCGATAATCGACAACATCTTCAAAAACCAATTCACCGGCAAACGTCCAGTTTTCCGCTTTGGTCAGGTCATCATTTTTCCGGGCTCTCATCAAGACCGGAGCGATATTGGCAACCTGCCACGTTTCATAAAAGCCGCGGTCGACTCTTTTCTCCATAACCAGATAGATATTGTCTTTGGTATAATGCACATTGCAGGCGGATTGATGCCACTGTTCATTCTGAGTGAGCTTAACCGGGTCGGACCAGGTAATGCCATTATCGTCGGATTTTATCACCATCAGATCGTACCCCCGGCCGAGAACATATACCGCCCCCCCGGCGACAAAGGGTCTGGCATGACCAAACGGAAAAGTTTTTCTTCGGGTCCAGGATTTGCCTCCATCATCCGAGGTGTAAATTTGTCCCTGGGAAGCAGCATTCCTGTGGCTGAGCAAAAGTTTGTCACCCGGGAAAGAGATGACGCCCGGCCCACCAAATTCCATGGTTACAACGAGGCGGCCATTTTCCAGACGTGCGATCCCCGGTGTGTAACAATAAACGGAATCCGGTTTTTCCGATTCCGCTATTATTACAAAATCATCGGCAACAGGTTGTATTTTCCACCGCGACGCTTTGCAGCCCGCAATGATAAGGGCGACAAAGAGAAAAGCGGCAATAGACAGCCGGTATTTCATCGTTTCTACTCTTTTGTTTATAGTAGTTAATAAAAGTCAGAATTTCAAGTCAGAAAAACATCGGGCATAGGATTATTGCAGATGTTCGTTTATGATTTGAGAAAAAGCGTTTGCTCCCCTGGTGTTGAGATGATCGCTGTCGTAAAAGTAGGCGTCGGGGATTTGCATGGCGCTGTAATCAAAATAATGTACTCCCGGCAGAGTTGTGAGATTGTCGGTTGTTTCATTTAGCAAGTCGACAAAGCTGTCGGGAATGCGTTCCCGATACGCTTTATGAAGCGGCGGCGTCACGAGCCAGAGTTGCAGTTGATTTTGATGGCAAAAAGATGCGAGTTCTTCCAGGTATTGCAGCATAACTTTGGATGCGGATGCGACTTGATCGCCATTATAATAATGCCTTCCGGTGATCCACAATATTCTTTTCATTTGAATATCTGACCGGTTCCGGGTGTCATATCCTCCCCAAAAGGCGTAATCCCCGGGCTGTTGTTTTGCAAGGAGGATTTTTATCCAGAGCTGCAAATTTTTATAGATTTCCAGTGGCACACCCAAATCGTATTTAATCGTGCTGACAACAAAGGGTTGATTGAAATTCCGGATTACGCTTTTTCCGCTTTCATCCAGGAGCATATAATATTGATCATAAAAATGCATCAAATCTTCCGAGTTGAATAATTTTTCGTCATTAAATTCGCTTAGATTGTGCGGACTGAGGGAGAGGATGATGTTTTTCAGATGCCGGTTTTGCTGATAGATAAATTTGAGCTTGTAGAAGGTATAGAAAAACGGTTCGGCAACAATGGCGCCGTTGACGGAATTTTGGATATAGTGCGGATTAAAGGCAAATTGCGCTTGAGAATCGCCCAGTATTAACGTTTCAATGTCATCCTGAAGATTAAAATATCGGGGATTTTGAATTTTATCTATCAAGACGGTTTTGCTGACAAGGGACAACAAGAGCATCGTCAGCAGCAATAAAATTAAAAACTGATAAATATTTTTAATCAGCATCTTCATAGAGCAAACGATCCAAAACAATTTTGCGATTTAAAATTGAAAATAGATAAACTCCTGTTTGGTAAAAACGCCGAACATGATAATAGACAACAACAGAATCAGATAAACGGACCAGCGCAGGACTTTTGGTTTATTGTTTAAAAACTGTCGCATTCTTCGGTGTCGTTGCATCATATGAATGCATTCCATAAACAGGATGGAAAGTACAGCAATGATAAATTCGGTTTGGTTCAATCCCACGGTATACTGGTGCCGGTTTGTATCGGTGAAAATATTTTTAATGATATAGAGTGCATCAAAAAGATTATTGGCTCTGAAAAAGATCCATCCAAAAAGGACGAGATGAAACGTGGTGACAACCTGGATGAGTTTCAACACTGCCTGGTGTTTATCCAAATGGCTGAATCGAATACATCTCATGCGAAATTTTCCGGTCCAGATGGAGAGAACAAGGTACATACCATGCAGCCCTCCCCAGATAACAAATGTCCAATCTGCACCGTGCCAGAGGCCGCTGACCAGAAAGACGATCATCAGGTTGGAGTACCAGCGCCATTTGGCAACGCGGTTGCCACCGAGCGAGATATAAAGATAATCCTTGAACCAGCTGGAGAGCGATATATGCCAGCGCTTCCAGAATTCCGAAATATTTTTGGAAAAATAGGGGCGCTTAAAATTATCCATGAGGTCATACCCCATCACCTGGGCTGCGCCGATAGCGATATCGGAATATCCGGAAAAGTCACAATAGATCTGGAAAGCAAAAAAGTAGGTTGCCACGATCAGAGGAATACCTGTGTAATCCTGGGGGCTGTTATAAACACTATTAACCAGCACGGCGAGGCGGTCCGCAATAACCACTTTTTTAAAGAAACCCCAGAGCATGAGCTTTAAACCATCTGAGATACGCTGATAATTGAATTCTTTTTTTTCAAAAAGCTGTGGTAATAAACGCGTGGACCTTTCAATCGGGCCGGCCACCAGCTGTGGGAAAAAAGCCACATAAAGTGCGAATATGCCCAGGTGTCTTTCGGCCTTTTTCTTTCGCCTGTAGACATCGATGGTATAGCTCAGTGTTTGGAAGGTATAAAAAGAGATGCCGACGGGAAGCAAAAAATCAAAGGCCGGAAAGTCGTAAAAAATATTAAATTGATTAAAGAGCGTCAGAAGGGATTGGCTGAAAAAGGTATAGTATTTGAATAAAAAGAGCAAACCCAGATTGGAACAGAGGCTCGCGATGAGAAATAATTGCCGAATGCGCGGTTTTGTTTGTTTTTCCATCTGCAATCCGGCAATATAATCGATAAGGGTTGAAAATAGGATAAGAACGATATATTTGGGGTTCCAGCACATATAGAAATAATAGCTGGAGAGCAAAAGAAAAATCCAGCGATAACGAGATTTGAGGCAAAAATAGATTGCAACGACGCTGGGGAAAAAAACAAGGAAATGTAAGGAATTAAAAAGCATGCCGGATATCTATCAATGGTTTTGTTGCCGTCCCTGCTCTGCAACGGTGATTGTTTTGGTTGAATTGATTGGTATGGGCGCCGCAATGAAATCGTTAATTATGTACACACAACATCAATAGATTGCAGAAATCAGCCTTTACTGAAGGAGTCGTTCACTCTGAATTCGGGAAATCCTTTTTACAACCAGGTATGCTTCAGAGAGCACTCAGTTCTTTTTCTCGTTTATAAAGGGAACCGGTAACGGCGACCGCACATGTAAATCTCTTTGCGGAAAGGGAATTTCAATATTATTTTGCCGAAATTTCCGTACAATAGCGCAATTGATATCAGAGCGGATAAAATGGTGTCTGGTCGGATCGAGTATCCATACTCTTAACTCAATGTTCCAGGAAGAGTCGCCGAATTCGCGAAAGATAACATCCGGAGTAGGGGTTTTTAATACATCCCTATTCTCGTCGGCAATTTCATGCAGGGTTTTTAGAACAAGATCGAGATCTGAATTGTAAGAGACGCCGATATCAACAACCAGTCTGACTTTGGGATCTCCGTGAGACCAATTGACCACCTGGGATGAAATGAATTCCGAATTGGGTACAATAATCGAAATATTGTTCAACGAGCGCACCGTGGTGGAGCGGATGTTGATCTCTTCAACGTCTCCTTCCGTCTGACCGACAATAATGCGATCCCCTACCATGATCGGTTTTTCAAACAATAGAATCAGACCGGCTACGAAATTTGAGGTAACATTTTGCAGCCCGAATCCGATACCGACCGAGAGCAATCCGAAAATAACGGCCAACCCGCCTAAACTGATGTTGATAAATTGGAAGGCAATGATGACTCCGATGGTTGTTATCGAGTACTCGGTGATTCGTTTCAGCGTATACCGGGTGCCTCTGTCGATATTCATTCTGGAAAGGACCCGACTCATAATCATTCGACTAAACAGCCGGGACATAATTACAAAGAGGATAACAACCACAGTAAAAACGATCAGCGATGCCAGGGTGACATCGGTTTGTTTGATTTTGAAAAGAGGAAAATATAAAATATCCTTTAACGCCTGCAAAAGGTTGGTGATATCCATCGTATGCCCCTTTATTTTTGGTTTAATATAAACACTTTTCCGCATATAAAGTCTGTGATCCAGACATTTCCGGATTGGTCTTTCTCGATGCGGTTCAGGGAAAAAAGTGCGTCCCCATATTGTCCGTTCATGAAAAAGGAACTGTTGCGGCTGTTAAATCGCGTGTCCCCAAAGGGATAAGACTCCCGGAGGCAAATCTTAAAGCGTTCCTTTTTTGGATCAAAGCGCATAATCGTCAACTGATCGGATGAATGAGATGTAATCAACAACGTCTTTCCCCATTTGAACAAGTTGTCCGGGTAGCCCGGTACCGGTAACGGATAGGTCTTTACCTTGTTCTGCAGAATTTGCAGAGTATTGTCAAGATGATTGATAACAGCAAGGCTGTTTTCGAACAGGAGCAGCGCTAATGGTCCTCTATCCGTGGATATCTCTTTTTTAGCGTTGCTCGTTTTGTCTATTATCGACACAGAGTTGGAACCAAAGTTTGCAACGTAAATTTTTTCTTCGTCGAAAACCAGGTCAGTTGCCGTCCTGCCGACCTTTTGACGGTGGAGAAGGGTTTTGTTGTGGGGGTCGATGATTTGTAAAATACTGGAAGCAGTATCTTTTTCACCAATGCGCAGCAGATAAAGATGGTCGGTCAGAGAATCGTATTTTATAATCCTTTGAGTGGTTTCTCTGGTCACCGTGTCCGGCAACACAATTCTTTTTCCGACATCAAAAAGCCGCACCGGATCTTCGAGTGTTCCGATGAATTGAGGCTCTCTTCCCCAGTTGTTCTGGGTAAAATAGAGGGTGTTGTCTTTATCGAGAGTCATATGCAGGGCCTGGCGCGGGATTCTGCGGTCATAGAAGCTTAAATCTTTACGCCGGATCGTGAGGATGCCGTTTTTGGCATCCCAAATATAAACGGTCGGCCAGTAGGATTGGTGTGCTCCATAAGAAAGATAAATATCTCCATAACCGTTATCGATAGCCTGCAGCGGAAAGTCGAAGGGAAGTTGATGCAACTCGTGTGTTCCGTTGGCAAATATGCGGCAAAACTGATCTTCATTGTTGAACACCAGGAAGGAGGTGGAATCGAATTCGATCAAATCGACGGGAGCCCAGCCGATTCTTATCTTTTCTACTTTTTCACTGTCGGGGTGAAACACGGAAACGGCGGCTCCAAAGACTCCATTAACGGCGGTGGCTCCGCGCAGAAAATATATATTTTCGGATTTGGGATCAAAAACAGCAGAAAACATGTGGGGAAGAATTCCGAGCCCGGTGATGCGTTTTTTCAGTTTTCTCGTGTCGAGATTGATTATGTCAATTTCGCCATGAGCCCAACTGAAATTATACAAAATGTTGTTCTTTTCATCGATGGCTGTGGCGTCATTTCCAAAGGTGGGTACGGCAATTTCTTCAATCCGGCCCCTGTTTTTATAGTCAACCAGATGTATTGACGCCGCATTATCATACGGGATGTAAATCTGATCGGCGGAATGGTTATAGTTGATGCCCTGGCCTTCCCGATATCCCGGCAGTTCAACGATAGTATCATTGCCATCGATTACATCGATTTTCGCCGCCTGAATTACGTGCCTGGTTTTGGTTTCGATCACAACATAGAGGCAATGGTTTTTGGGATTATAGCCGGCGAGATGCCAGCGGCTGGCTGCTTCGAGATTTAGTTTTCGCGAATTGATCAGCCCGGCTGTTTTACCATCAAAAACATAAAGCATCGATTGAAAGCCATCTACAGCGATAACCTGTCCTGTGATACGATCTGAAATAACTTTGCGGCGCGGCGGAGGAGGCGTAGCGTTCAAATTTTTTCTGGTTTCCTTCTTCACAACCCAGGGCAGTAATGAGAATTCTCCTTCGCCGGCATGATAGAACCCCAGCTCTTTGCTTTCCTGACCAACCAGGAACACATTACCACTGGTTTCATCAACGGCAACAGACTCGAATTGTTTGCCGGTTTCTATCGATATGCTGCTCTTTTTGTCGGGATGAATAATGTGGAAACACTCTTTGGCGATAAGATAAATGCTACCGGTATTGTGGTCCAGTGTCATTGCTTCGGATTTGAGAAATTGCAGGGTTCTTTTGGTGACGGGGATATTTTGCACCGCATGCGTTCGGGTATCGATTACGGATACCGATGATGAGAGTGCGTTTGCAGTGATAATGCGATTTCGGCTGCTATCGACCATCATCAAGACGGGCCCAATGCCGTTTATGTGCAGCCCCGCTTTACAATCTATCGCCTGTGTTTTTAAAGAAGCCGAAGCGATATAGTTGAGCAGGAAGATCAGAACAAGGGTAGTATGCTTTTTCATGGTGCACCTGTTTTTTTCTCCAAACATATTAAATTTCTCCCAGTAATACAATATATAATCCATGCATCTGAACAATTGCCGGAACGATCAGTTGACAACAGCAACTGGGTTGTGAATATGATCATCAATATTGTCATCCACAGACGACAAAAAAATTAAATAATGATTGACAATAGAGAAATACCTCATTATTTTACATTTAAAGCATTTATGATGTGGGATAGGAGAAATTGTATGATGCACACCTACAAGTGCGTTTTCTTGCTGATTTTTTTCTTTGCGACGGGAAACGCTCAACCGGTACTGTTTGAAACACCACACAGTCCCCGTATCGCCAATTATGACATTGATGTTCGGTTGCAGCCGGAATCAAATCTATTGAAGGGCAAACAGATACTCTATTGGGAGAACACCGGTAGCGCAGGAGTGGATGAGTTGCGCTTTCATATGTATCTCAACGCCTTTAGGAACAACCAATCCACTTTTTTGCAATATTCCCGTAAAAACAGAGATAAGGAGGAGTGGGGATATATACAGATCGATTCTCTTTGGGACACGAAAGCGGTTGTGCTGGCGGAGCAAATGGAATATATTCAGCCCGATGATAACAACACACATGATAAAACCGTTTTACGGGTTCCACTGCGGCGGGCGGTGCGACCGGGAGAAAAGCTGACGTTGAACTTTTATTTTACCTCGAAATTACCGGAACCACCAATCGCCCGCACCGGAGCAAGCGATGATTTTTATATGGTGGGGCAATGGTTTCCCAAAATCGGTGTTCTTCAAAGCGGTGAATGGAATTGCCACCAATTTCACAGGAATTCCGAATTCTTTGCTGATTTTGGCGTTTACAATGTGCGCATTACCGTTCCCGAAGACTGGATCGTGGGTGCCACAGGCCTATTGGTGGAAAAGACGACAAATGAAGACAGTACGGTTACTCATTATTATCATGCCGAAGATGTTCATGATTTTGCCTGGACCACAAGCCCTGATTTTGTAGAATTTCCGGGAGAGGCCGATGATGTGGAAATTCGGGTATTGATGGCACCTGAGCACAGCGGACAGGGAGAGCGGTTCCTGAAAGCCGCTCAGATTGCGGTGCAAACGTTTCAGGAATGGTATGGTGATTATCCGTATCCGAATTTAACCGTGGTCGATCCAAAGCCGGATGCCATGAGAGCCGGTGGCATGGAATACCCCACCCTTATTACCGCCATCACCCTTTATGGATTACCAGAAGGGTTCAAGTTTGTGGAGCAGGTTATTATTCACGAATTCGGGCACAATTACTGGTATGGAATGGTGGCGTCGAATGAATTTGAAGAAAGCTGGCTCGATGAGGGAATAAACTCTTATGTGGAATCGAGAATAATGCGTGAGCATTATGGCGAATCCACCAGCGTTATCGATTTTTGCGGCATCCAAATCGGCGAAACGGATTATCACCGCAGTACATATCTGCGATATAAGGATTATGATCCAACCGTGCGCAAAGCATGGGAATATTATTCGGGAAGCAGCTATACCATAAATTCTTATTCCAGGCCGGTTGTATTTTTAACGACGCTGGAAAATTTTCTGGGCGACGCCGTGATGCGCCAAATTCTGAAAACGTTTTTTCAGGAATACAAGTTTAAGCATCCCAAAACAGAAGATTTTATCAACGTGGCGAACAAGGTTTCCGGACAGAATCTGGACTGGTTTTTCGAACAGGCGTTGTTTACCAACAAGGTTCTTGATTATAGCGTGTCTTATCTCTCCAGTCGTGAGGTGAAAAACAGTTATGGGTATGATTTCAACTACAAGATCGGTTCTGATTCCCTGACTGAAAAATCGAGCGATGCAGTGATGTCCGATTCTTCAGCAAACCATGAAGAGGATACTCTGCATCTTTCAATGGAGAACGATGTAACACTCAAAGTGGACAGCACGATTTCCGTGCAAGGCGCCAGGCTGGACAGTGTGAAATCAGCTGAAGAGGATACCACCCTTTATCACACCATTATAAAGGTCAGAAGATTGGGAGATTTTGTCTTTCCCGTTGAACTGGAGTTTGTGTTTACAGAGGATGACACGGTTACAGAAAAATGGGGTGGCAAAGAACTGTGGACACAATTTGAATATTTAAAACCGCAACAATTGATATCCGCAACGGTTGATCCAGAACGAAAAATCGTACTCGATGTCAATATCACCAACAATAGTAAGATGAGGAAAGAAAGCAAACTGGGTCCCAGAAAGATCGGTGCAAGAGTGATGTTTTGGATGCAGAATTTATTAGAGCTGCCCGCTCTTTTACACCTTTAATTTGTTGATTAAACGCTTGAGGGAGATATATGGTTATCGACTGTTTGAAATCCGGATTTTATAAAGCCTGGCGACAGAAAAGAATGATCCTTTTGTTTTATGTTTTTAACCTTTTTTTCGCCTATTTGCTTTTTGCTCCTGTTTTTTACCGCTTAAAGGCATATATCGGTGATAGCACGATGAGTGAAATTCTGGGCGGAAAGATGGATATGGGGTTCTTGTTTGAATTTTTGCACTACAAAGGAGACGGTTTGTTCGCCCATGTGCTCGTCCCTGTCGTCGTCTATTTCTTTATCTCATTATTTCTATCTGGTGGTGCATTGATGGTCTTTGCCAGCCATAATAAAGGGACGTTACAACATGCTTTTTGGGGTGGGGGAGCACGATATTTTGCAAGATTTATCAGGCTTTTTTTCTGGAGCCTGATTATTCTCATTGCGTTGTTGTTTGTTCCATGGGGCCTTTTTACAGTCATACAGAAAGCCATTTGGGGAGGGGATCCCTCTCAGGTGATTATTGTATGGGGATTTTTTATTAAATTGTTTGTGACCATAATCCTGTTGCTCGTTTACGCTATGATAGTCGATTATGCCCGTATTCGGACCGTTTTAAATGATGAGAAAAAAATGAGAATCATGATTTTTCAGTCACTTTGTTTTGTCTTTGCAAATTTTGTCAAGACGTTTTCACTTACGGTTCTCTTCTTTTTTATCGCTCTGATATGGCTGGTTGTCTATAATCTGATCGCAGATCTCCTTGTCGCTCCGGATGCTCTTGTGATCGCGCTTTTAATTGTGGCCCAACAGATTTATATTATTGGTAGAGTCTATTTGAAGCTCGGCAGATATGCCGCCGAAATGGACCTATATGACTCGCTCTCGTTCGGCAGTTAGGTGTTAACATGAAACAGTTTGTTTTCTTGATTTTAACTCTGGGATTATGTATGGCTCAACAAAGCGATCAGACATCTGATACATTGCCGCTTTACAGTTGTAAAAAAATTGATCGAAACCTGAACCTTGACGGCAAACTCGGAGATCGTTTGTGGACCCTGGCGACACCGGTCTCTATGAGAGAGACGGTAAGCGGTAAAAATGGTCCCTTTGAAACCAATGTGCGGCTGTTATATAATAACCAATATTTATATGTTGGATTCGAGTGCGAAGACACGTATGTTTGGGGAACCCACACCAGGCGGGATGCTCCGATTTACGATGAGGAATGCGTTGAGGTCTTTCTCGATCCGGCAAATAGCGGTTATTGTTATTTCGAGCTTAACCTGAGTCCCAGAAATGTCATCTACGATGCTTTTGTTCTCACCGCCAGGACAGAAAAAGCCCCCGGGGCGAAGATCTTGCCGCTTTTTTCCTATGATATGGAGGGATTGATAACCCAAACGCATATTGAGGGAGAAGCGGATAAACCCGGAAAAGCAAAAGGCTGGACGGCTGAATATGCGATTCCTTTTTCCGAATGCCTGGGGGCGCCGCATCTGCCGCCAATATCCGGGGATAGGTGGCGGGTTAATTTCTACCGGATTGATTCGGTAAAAAAGGGTGAACAAACCCTTTATGCCTGGAATCCGACCGGATATCTCAAGTTTCATATACCATGGCGATATGGAATTTTGCACTTTGAGTAACACCAGACCCTCTAATCGCTCAGCATAAACCGGGATACCTGCCGTGCCGGGAAAACCATGGGAAGCGGGGCGGGTCTATACCTTGGTCCTCAGGTTTTTATTACCATTAAAAGTCAATAAATCTTATCAAGCGAGTATTTTTACCCCTGCCGGTGGTATTTTTTGTCCCCTTGATGCAACACCAGTTGGTGCCTAAATGTAACAATTTTATAGCAGAGCCGGTATTATTCCAGGCTCTCCCCCTAACGAGCCAATTTCTTCTCTATTAAGTCTATATAAAACAAACCCCCGTAGTATTTTTGCCGATGGGTCTGTTATTTTACATGCTGGTACAATTTTTGGATGACTGTAACAGAATGGTTTCATCAAACCACATTATGAGGATTAATATGAAATCGGCAAGGATTCTTTTATTTCTAATTTTTTTAATAGTGTTTACATCCGGAGCATATGCACAGATCGAATTAAATGAAAACAGCAAGGAAAAAATCAGAAATTTAGCTGAAAAACTCGAACAGAAATTAAGGCAACAAAAATCAGAGGCATTACAGCACGCTCAGGCGAAGGGTTATGTGGTGCGGGCGCTTATGCGTTCCGGTAAATTGATCGAGTTAATGAAGGTTATGGATGGCTTTCCTCTCTATTACGCAACCGACAATTTGATAGCAGCACAGACCGTTTCAACCGATCTGGTTTGGAGCCAGGGATATACCGGCTCCGGCATGCTCGTTGGTGAATGGGACGGAGGAGATGTCCGAAGCAGTCATCAGGAGTTGGTCGGTCGGGTTGTGGACGGAGATGGTGCATCCTCTCTGGTGCCGCACGCAACCATGGTGGCAGGGGTGCTCATCGCCGAAGGCGTTAATTCGAATGCGAGGGGGATGGCTTCGGCGGCAACGCTTCATGCCTATGATTGGAATCAGGATAAGGCGGAGATGGCTACGGCAGCGGCGGATGACGGATTGATGTTGTCCAACCATTCGTATGGCTTGATTTATGGCTGGAGTTATGGTGATTATCTGGGAGTGGGCGAAGCAAACTGGTTTTGGTTTGGTGATGTGGATGTGGATGTCAATGAATCGGTTTATTTCGGCTGGTACGGCGGAGAGGCCGAGACGATCGACGATCTTGCCTTTACAGCACCATATTATCTCATGGTGTATGCCGCCGGTAACGACCGCGGAGAGGGCCCTGGAACTGCGGTTGACCATTATGCCTGGAGCAGCAGTCTGGGAGCATGGGTTTGGTTTGAATCGGTATCACGGCCTGTCGATGGCGCTTATGATTGTTTAAGCGGTGCGGGTGTGGCTAAAAACAATTTGGTCGTTGGCGCTGTTGATGATATCCCGGGAGGGTATACCCAGATCAGCGATGTTGTCATGACGAGCTTTAGCTGCTGGGGACCGGTCGATGATGGCCGCATCAAACCCGATGTGGTCGGGAACGGCGTTGAGCTCTGGACCTCTCATTCCAGCACGGATGCCTCCTATGCTTTGGGCACCGGAACATCGTTTGCTGCTCCCAATGTCACCGGATCGCTGACGCTTTTGCAGGAGTATTATCACTCAAGCCATAATCCTGACTGGATGAAATCTGCAACTTTAAAGGCATTATCGATTCATACTGCAGATGGAGCCGGCACAAATAGCGGGCCCGATTATCAATTCGGCTGGGGTTTGCTCAACACCAAATCGGCTTATGACCATATCCAAAAAGACATATCTCAGGATCACCATATACAGGAACATAGTCTTAACGAGGGGGAGAGCATTTCTCTCAGTTACTATGCCCCGGGCAATGAGGATGTCAGGGTGACAATGGTATGGACGGATCCTGCTGCAACACCGGTTGATCCCAACCAGCTCGACAATCCAACGCCGGTATTGATCAATGATCTGTACATCAGAGTTCAAAATGCAGCGACTCAATATATGCCCTGGATTCTGGATAAGGACAATCCGGCAAATGCGGCGACGACCGGGGATAATACGGTCGATAATGTCGAGCAGGTCTTTATTTCCAATCCCGATGCGGGGGTTTATACCCTTCAAATTTCCCATAAAGGCACGCTTGAAAATGGCAGTCAGGACTTTTCTCTGGTTTTATCCGGTTTGTATGAAGCTGATTTTGGCGATGCTCCCGATTCGCCCTATCCGACATTGTTGTCGAGTAACGGCGCCTGTCATCAGCTCGATAACCAAACCTATCTGGGATCGCACGTCGATGCAGAACTCGACGCTTCCCCGAACGCTCACAGTCTGGGAGATGATAGAACGGGAACACCTGATGATGAGGATGGTATTGTGTACGATTCTGCTCTCATACCCGGCATGACGACAAATATTACCGTAACCGCCTCCGTGGCCGGCAAATTAAATGCCTGGGTCGATTTCGATCTCAGCGGCATATGGGAAGGCGATGAGCAGATATTTGTTGATGAAGATCTGGTTGCCGGCCCCAACACAAAATCATTTACAGTGCCGGCGGATGCTGTAATGGATGTCACCTATGCCCGCTTTCGGTTTGATCTGACCGGCGGACTGGATGTAACCGGCTGCGCCTCGGAAGGAGAGGTGGAAGATTATCAGGTCAGTATTCAGAACGCTGGTGAGCCGGATTTTGATTTGGACGGAATATCCAATACCGCGGAGGGGGAAAGCGATCGCGACAGCGACGGTATTCCCAATAATCTGGATTACGATCCCACCGGTTATTTTTACGATCAAGCCAGCGGTGAAATTATCGCCGGCGGACAAATTACGGTTGATCCGTCTTCACCAGTGACCATCGTGGAAGATGGATCCGAAGGATTTTATCAATTTTATACCGATGGTACCCCTGGAACCTATACGCTGCAGATTATTCCTCCTCCCAACTATGAGCTCAGTACAACCTGTTTAGCTTCAACGGGCTCGTTTGATCCGACCGGATTATCCAACCCGGTGGTTTTGGGAGCCGGAGAAAACGATGATACAGGATTTATTGGCGATTACGATTGCGCCGACAACACCTACTATTTTTCTTTTGACCTGGCCGCAGGAGATCCGGTTATTATCAACAATAATATTCCGTTAAATTATCTGATTCCTATAGAACTTTCCTCGTTTACAGCAGAGTGCGTCAATGGCACTGTTGAATTGCGATGGATTACGCAGAGTGAGACGGAAAACATGGGATTTTATTTGTT
This sequence comes from uncultured Cytophagia bacterium, assembly GCA_964569215.1. Taxonomy (GTDB): domain Bacteria; phylum Zhuqueibacterota; class Zhuqueibacteria; order Residuimicrobiales; family Oceaniaggregativiventaceae; genus Oceaniaggregativivens_A. The sequence continues at coordinate 456 of CAZMUU010000041.1, read as the reverse complement.
CCGGGCCGAATCGCAAAGGGGCAATTATCAACGCATCACATCGATTTTAATACCCGGCCAGGGCAATAGTCAAAGCGTAAACCATTATGAATATACGGATCAAGACGTTGAGAATGGTCAAACATATTATTATCAGCTTGCGGACATTGATTTTCATGGCCGCATGACCAAACATAAAGCTGTCTATGTTACTGTCGAGCAACCGGAGAGCTTTTTGTTGCGGCAAAATTATCCCAATCCCTTTAATCCTGAAACCGTGATTGAATATAGCTTGTCCGGCTCTGGCGATTGTGACTTGATCATATATAATATCAAGGGGCAGGTGGTTAGAACGCTGGTGTCCGAATATCAACAGGCGGGTTCTTATAAAGTGATCTGGAATGGACGTGATGACAGCGGCAGTATACTGCCGAGCGGCGTTTATCTGTACAAATTATTATTTAATCAACTTGTAGA
>CAZMUU010000040.1:13280-17614 GCA_964569215.1 uncultured Cytophagia bacterium | reverse complement strand
TGCAGCGTATCGGGCTTTAAAGTGTATTGTTCGCCTGGTCTCAAGATAATCTCATGCCAAACCGTAAAGGTATCGCTTTTATCCGTTGGTACCTTGCCCTTTGGCGATACTGCCGGTTCACCGGGTACATAGAGATAGACTTCTCCCCAGCGGCAACGAAACGTCTCCTCCTTTCCCTCCTCATCCAAAACCTCCGGGTGCCGGTGTTCGGGACATATCTGATTCGGAAAAAGCACCAGTTCTTTGGCACAAACACGGCTAGTATTGACATAGACAATCAATTCAAGACCGATTTCATCGAGGCGATTCAATCCAAAATCAGCAACCTCTATATTGTTGATCTCTTCAGGCGTCAGGACAATCTTTGCTTTGTCAAGATATTTCAACGCGCGTTGTTGTGCTTTAACGAAATCTTCTTTTGTTAACATACCGATATCCTCCATCTATAAAAAAAATTAAAATTGATCCGGAGATCTCCCTTCCACCAGATAGGCCATCACCGATCCAAATCCCTTGATATCGAACGGCCCCTCTCGTCTGGCGGTAATCTTGCCGGTGATGCCCACATAAGTGGCTTCGCTGATCACAATTTGGCCGGGGCCGGCAATGGTCTGCAGACGGGCGGCAAAGTTCATATTTGAACCGATTGCCGTATAATCCTTGCGGTCGAAACTGCCGATTTGTCCCAGCACCACTTCACCGCTATGAATGCCGATGCCGACCTGAATGGTCGGACGTCCGGTTAATTCCCATTCCCTGTTCAGGCGTTCCATTTCGTCCTGCATATTGAGCGCTGCTTCTACTGAAAGCGCCTGATGATTGGCTTCCGGCTGATCTTTGGTAAACAAGGCAACGATTTCATCGCCGACGTATTTGTCGACAACCCCGTGATGAGCGCTGACAATGGGGGTCATGGCATTGAAATAATCGTTGATCATGCGCACAATGGTGGTGGGATCCATGTCTTTGGTCGTTTTGCTATAGTCGCGAATATCAGCAAAAAGCATGGTAACCTGCAGGCGTTGCCCATGCGCGGTATCCGGCCGAGGCCCGATAAGCGCCTCTTCCACATCCTGAGTTGCCTCCCGGCCGACCAGAACGGCCAAACGTTTGAACTTTTCTTCCTGGTAAATAAAACTGCCGATAATCTTTGCTACCGATTCGACAAGGTCCTTATCCTGTGATGTAAACGCGCTTTCATGCTCTTTGTTGACCAAAACCACAGAACCGAGAAAACGCCCCCCCATAAACATCGGTACCACCAGAATCGAATCGATCTCCTTGGTCACCGGTTCGTTGAGCAATATAGTAGTGTGTCGTTCCTTTGAGGTCCGAACCAGATTACCCACCTCGTGATAATCATCCTGGCTCATCGGACGCGTGCCCCTCAACACCTTGCCGCCGGGAAGATGACGATCCTTTTCGGAATCATAGAGGGTAATAAAACCGATCTGAGACTCGACGGATTCCGAAATCGTGGCTATCATCTGATCCAAAGCCTGTCCCTGATCGCGCGATTCATCCCGAATCATATCCAGTTCCTTGATAACGCGATTTTCCGTCGAAATGCGCCGCTGCTCCTGCTGACGCAACATATCATCGATCACATCATCGAGCCGGGTCTCGATCAATGTCACCACAATGTTATCATATTCTGCAAAATCACCCGAAGATTTATTGACAAGAATTAAAGACCCCAGTACTTTTGATGACTTTATGATGGGAATAGCAAGCAGGTTCTCCACACCCTGATCTGGATCGTTTTTGCGAATCCATTCTTTTGATTTTGTACTTTTTAAGGCTATAGCTTCAAGCTGATCATCGCTGAGTTTGGCCTCCCCCCTGTCATAACGGCTCAAAACGTTTTGAACCTTTTCGGGATTATACGCCGTTACACAAATCGTTTGAACATCAAGCAGTTGCGCAATCTGGTGCAGCAGATTCGGCAAAAACTCGCTAACGCTGCCCTCATGATCACAAATTTGATCGATGCGCAAATAAAGCTTGAGTAAAGCCGCCGCTTCAGGAGAGCTGGCTATACGGTTCCATTTGGTGTCAATTGCGTTATACTTTGCTTTGCGTTCACTCTTTGCCATTTTTCCCATACTTTTCGATTATCATTATGATCGGTACCGCCGATGTATAAAATGTCACTCTTTGATACATCAACTTTCTTACCGGCCGCAAAACATCATCCGGTTACTAGAGAATAATAATACAATATTTTTCAATGGTTTGCAAGCACTTTTAGAATCAAAAAAGGTCGATTCCGCCCTGATGATTCTGTATACCTGCTTGTACGTTTTGATAAATACCGAATCAGCGTTTTAAAAATCGCAACACATCCCGAAGAATAGAGTGCTGAAAATTACGCATGACATCAGCCGAAGGCGGGCGTCGCCGCCACGCTTTGAGTTTGTTTTCCGTTTTTTCGATTATTTCCCGCTCAAAGGCTGTAAATTCGGTCAACAGATCATAGCGCCCGCCCTTTAATCTGGCAGTATCGATCAGGTGCGGGTGATCCGCATCGTGATATAACAGCGATTCAATCTCCTGAATGTAGACATTGAGATCCGAACCGTTTTTACCATTCAGTTCTTCCGAAACCTCACCGGCACGCGGCCAAACCGGAATCGCCACCCCGGCAATGGGTTCGCCGAGAATACACCACATGGTCGCCAAAGCCGGATTTTCACCTGGTTTTACGCCCTGAAAAACCGCGCAGGAAACGGTGCGATGACGGTTTATACAGTTGTGAGTGTTGATATATCCCGGTGCTGCGCCTTGCAGCTCCCCGGTAAACGGCAATGGATAGGGATTTACTTCCCAGGCGTGAATGTCCCGGGCAACGCTTTGCAAGATATAAGAATGTGTCATTTTATGGTCGACTACCGCCTGTTCAAACAGATCAAAGGCGCGGTGAAAGCGCCATGCCCCATATGCCTGATTATGCTTTCCGGTCATGGAAAAATTGGCCCGTACAATAAAGCCGTAGGGGATGACAACGGGATTTCTACTGTCGATTTTTTCAAATGTTCGGTTACCGGTTTCATAGATTGCGGCCTCTCCGTAAGCATCTATACAGCCAAAATTCGCTTTTGTACCCCGCCTGGTATTGGTTCTGCTTAACAGCGTTTCAAAATCATATAAACTGCCACAGGTGGCCAGCGCTTTTTTCATAAAATATCCTTCGGTATCGACGCTGTCACCGTCCTGATCAAGTGATTCGGAATTCATAATGGCAAATCCGGCTGTATTCAGCCCCATCCATACCTGTGTGGTGTCATTTTTATTTATAATACCGACAAAATCATAGACCTTGCCCTTGAAAAACGCGATTTCATTGTCGCGAAAGCTGGTATCCCGATTTTTCCACAACAAGGGGCGTCCGTCAAGGGTAATCCGACCGGAAACTGTACCAACCGTACAGCTTTCTGCTGTCTGCGGCGATAACACAACCGTGCAAAACAGGAAAAAACAAAACACCCATCGAAGAATTATTCTGCTCATCCTCAATTTTATCACTATTCTCTCCTCAAACGACATTGCTTTTGTTGTTGCCGAGGTTTCCGTATCGCAATCCTTCAATCAACATGTTTTTAAGCTGATCCTCACTCAGATCAAAATGTAAAACGCCTTCTACGGCAATGGATATTTTACCAGTCTCTTCAGAAACCACAATCACCATGGCATCGGTCTCCTGCGACAAACCGATAGCTGCGCGGTGACGTGTGCCCCACTCTACCTTCTCCCGAATATCAGCAAGAGGAAGAATACAACTGGCAGCCTGGATGATATCGTTCTGTATTACAGCAGCACCGTCATGCAAAGGCGAACGGGGATTGAATATGGATACGAGCAAAGGAACGGTTACTTCCGCCTGGGTCTGTACACCGGTCTCTATGGTTGTCCGCAATCCGGTTTCACGGCCCATGACAATAAGAGCGCCATAGCCCCTGTCGCGTAATTCAATGGTGGCTTTGACCACTTCATCCACAACCCGGCTGCCGCTTACTTTGATGAAATAACGCACCAGCCGGCTCTGCCCGACATAAATCAAAAGTCGCCGTAATTCCGGCTGGAATAAAATAACAAACGCGATCAGCCAGACGGTCCTCAGGTTTTGAAAGATCCAGCTCATACCGCGCAGATGAAAAAGCGGCGCGATGACCGAAAGTACCAATATAATAACCAGACCCACCATCATCTGCGACGCCCGGGACCCGCGTAAAAAATTATACAGCCGGAAAATAATATAGGACATCACAGCGATATCCAGAATATCCATCACTGTGACGGGAATAAAGCCTATTTTAAAAATTTCGAATCGCATA
>CAZMUU010000040.1:2246-13270 GCA_964569215.1 uncultured Cytophagia bacterium | reverse complement strand
GCGCACGCTTGACCGCGGCGACATCATGAACGCGTACAATATCGGCGCCATTCGCTGCCGCCAGAGCCACAGATGCCAACGTACCCTCCAGTCGTTCCTCTGCAGAGAGCCCGGTAAGCGCCCCGATAAATGACTTGCGTGACGGCCCGACCAGCAGTGGGGAAGCGAGCTCCTTAAAACAACTCAGCTGCTGCAGGATCTCCAAATTGTCCTGCAGCCGTTTGCCGAATCCGATGCCCGGATCCAGCGCAATTTGCGCCTCATCTATTCCATGAACGATTGCCGATGATTTTCGTTTTTGCAGGAATTCGGATATCTCTCCGATCACGTGGTCATATTCGGGATTCCTTTGCATATCCGCCGGCGTTCCCCTCATATGCATAATAATGACACCCGCATCGTTTTGCGCAATAATTTTCATCATTTCTTCCGATTGCAAGCCGCTGATATCATTGACAACATCAGCACCCGCCTCCAGAGCCCTCGAGGCCACCCCGGGTTTGGACGTGTCGATGGAAATCGGTATCGTCAACTCCCCGGCCAGCGCCTCGATCACCGGAATGACCCGCCGCAGTTCCTCGGAGGGGGAAACATGTTCCGCCCCCGGACGCGTCGATTCCCCACCGATATCGATAATATCCGCTCCTTCCGCCTGCAGCTCTAAAGCCCGATCGACAGCGGCTTTTGGATGAAAAAACCGGCCGCCATCGGAAAAAGAATCCGGCGTGATATTTACAATCCCCATAATCAAAGTGCGGCTTCCAAGAGCCAGGCTAAAACGACCGCATCTCCACGAACCCGGCTTATGGATTGATTTTGATTTCAATGTTCAACTCGCTGGTATCCGGTTTTGTTAATGCAAACAAGCGCTTTCGCGCCTGATCGACAAACTTGTCTTTTTCACCTTTTTTATAGCGGATGCGCAGGCGATATTCTTGTATCGCCTTTTCAATCTCACCCCGGATCTCATAAAGATAACCCAGATACAAGTGAGAATTGAGGTGATTGTTCAAAGTGATCGCTTTATTGAAGAATCGCTCAGCATTTTGATAATCGCCGCTGTTGTAATAATAGACACCAAGATTGTAATATGCATCCGCATTTTGGGGGTCAATTTCCAGAATATGATTGTAAATCTCTATAATTTGTTGCAAATCCCCTTCGATAACGGAAAACTTGCCGAGAAACAGCCACCCCTCAATGGAGCGCGGATGTATATAAAGCAGTTTTTCAATTTCATCGATCGCATCCTGACGCCAACCATTAAAAAAGAGATAATCCGCCAGATAGAGACGTGCCTCCTCAAAACAGGGGTTCAACCATAAAGCATGCTCGATCAGGGATTCTACATTTTTAAAACCGAGCCGCTTGATCCGGTTTTTATGTAAATGGGCATAATCTAGGTATACTGCGGCATTGTTCACATCCAGCTCTCTGGCTTTGCGCAAATAGGATTCCGCTCTTCCCCACATTTCATCAAGAAGATAAAACCGGGCGGCGATACGATAAGCCTCCGATTGGGTACTATCGATACCGTAAATCGTACGCTCACACAATCTTAGGGCGCGCAACTGATGATATCGTCCCGCTTTTCCCTCATTCTCGAGATAGATACCGTATTGCATATGCACCTGTGCCAAATGATTCCTTATGACCGGCTCCATAGAATCGGCTTGAAAGAGCGCTTGCCCATACGCAAGCGCCTGTCGATACTCTTCTTGCAGCAACTTTTTTTGAGATTGGGCGAGCTTGTAGGAAATATCGGCCCGACTGATGGAAAGGCCGTGGTTATGGGAAGGTTGTTGATAATACTCTAAAAGGGCAAAAGCGACTGTGTCGGCAACAGCAGAAATGTTATCATGAATGGCTCTGACCCGGACGGTATCCGCGATCCGAATGTCATCGGTGTGAACATCATAAAGCCGCCAGATATAGGAATTAAGACCGGGCCGGTAATCGAAAAGAACAGCGGCATCGAGTTCTATTCGCCGGCTAAAGCGCTTTAGGTAATTCTCGTCTGAAACCGAATCGGGTTCGATCGCCTGCCATATCCACGCAGGAGGGTATACCAGGGTATCCGGCTCAAAGGCGAGGCGATCGATAATTCGGTTGGCAATGGCCCACTCTTCAACGGATGCGGGCACCATGGCCAGGCGCAACTTTTGCGGCCTCTCCTTCCAGACAGCACATGTGCAAAAAAATAAAGCAAGAAACAAAATCATATAGATCCTGTTTCCTGCTTTTTTTAATGTCGTCAAAGGAATCTCCATATCGGAACCATAATATACGTTGATGGTCTCCGTGCAAGGTCTAACGGCAGATAATCAGAAGCAGATAAAAACAATACGGTTTATTCAGAGTCTGCTTTATTCTCTTGAGAAGCTTTCCGACTTTGCTCTTTTTGTTTGTTTCCGGTTTTCGTTTTTGATTTTCTTTTTTTCTCTCCCTCACAAGTCGATTTTGCCGTGCTCTTTTTTGAGGTTCGAAGAGGAGGTAATTTCTTTCCATTGAGCAGCATATCCAGCTGATCGCTGTCGAGTGTTTCCCGCTCCAGCAAGGCATTGGCGAACGCGTGCAACGCCTCCGTATTCTTTTTTATCAACTCTTCAGCGTCGCGAATAGCCTCCTCAACGATGGTCCTGACTTCCTGATCGATCAGTTGCGCCGTCTCTTCGCTATAATCGCGATGCTGGGCGATTTCCCGTCCCAAAAAAATCTCATCCTGCTTGTCGCCGAAGGTCAGTGGACCCAGCTTTTCACTCATTCCCCATTCACACACCATTTTTCGTGATAGCTCGGTTGCCTTTTTGATATCATCTCCGGCTCCCGTGGTCATTTCCTTCAGGGCGATTTGCTCTGCTGCTCTGCCGCCTAAAAGTTGCCGCATAATAGCCAGACAATACTTTTTGGTATAATTGTGCTTGTCGGTCATAGGAAGCGACATGGTCACACCCAACGCTCTTCCGCGTGGAATGATGGAAACTTTATGGACCGGATCGGTTCCAGGGGTCAGTTTGGCCACCAAAGCGTGTCCGGCTTCATGATAAGCTGTGGTTCGTTTTTCATCCTCGCTGATCAACAGGCTTTTCCGCTCCGCACCCATCAAAACCTTATCCTTTGCCTCTTCAAAATCGGTCATTTCAACGCATTTTTTATTCTTTCTGGCAGCCAGCAGGGCGGCTTCGTTGACGATATTGGCCAGGTCGGCTCCTGAAAATCCGGGTGTTGATTGCGCCAACACGACAAGGTCGTTATTTTTGGCCTCCGGTATATCCCGCATATGAACTTTCAGAATGCCCTCACGGCCCCGCATATCAGGTCGGTCAACGACAATCTGACGATCAAAACGCCCCGGTCGCAACAGGGCTGAATCCAAAACATCCGGACGGTTGGTGGCGGCCAGCAGGATAACACCCTCGTTTGAACTGAATCCATCCATCTCGACCAAAAGCTGATTCAGGGTTTGTTCTCTTTCATCATGTCCGCCTCCCAACCCGGCACCCCGGTGACGGCCGACGGCATCGATTTCATCGATAAAAATAATACAGGGTGCATGAGATTTACCCTGCTCAAATAAATCCCGAACCCGGGAAGCACCGACGCCGACAAACATCTCAACAAAGTCGGCTCCCGAGATGGAGAAAAAGGGTACACCAGCCTCACCGGCGACGGCACGCGCCATCAGTGTTTTACCGGTTCCCGGCGGCCCCAGCAGCAATGCGCCTTTGGGAATCTTGCCGCCCAATCTCTGAAATTTATCGGGATCCTTGAGAAACTCAATAATCTCTTCCAGCTCTTCTTTGGCCTCATCGGCTCCTGCAACATCCTGAAACGTTACCTTGGTCTGATTCTCCATCCAAAGCTTGGCACGCGACTTTCCGAAAGCAAAAATACCGCGGTTGCCTCCCCCGCCCTGCATACGCCGCAAAATATAAATCCAAAAACCGATAAGCAAAAGCCAGGGAAGCGCGCCGAAAACATAATTCCAGATGCCGGGGCTGTCTTCCTTGAACAATATTTTAATATTATAACTTTTACGCCAGGTATCGATCATATCCGGATCCATGTTGGGAGGTAGCGTAACCCGAATGCCGTACTGCTTTTTGTTAAAACGGTTGCTCACCATTTCCTCACGACTGGCATAGAGTGTCCGGTTCTCAACCAGAATGGTTTTAATATTGCCGCTTTCCAGGCTGGTGATAAACTCATCATAGGAAAGAACTTCCTCCGCCTGACGTTGAGATGAAAAATATTGCGACAGGTAGAGAGCGACCGTGATAATGATCACCCAGAAAAACAGCGTACGGGAAGCGCGTTTCCATTGAGGTCCCTCAGGAGGAAATCCCGGTTTCTTCTGGTTGCCCTCCGGCCTTTGCCGTTTTGGCGGCTGAAGCGGATTTTTCTTTTTGTTTTTGTCTTTATCTCTATTTTTTTCTGCCATTTCTTCTCTTACACTCTACTGTTAATATTAAACCTGGGTTTAATCATTCCAACACGTAAACCGCAGGTAAGTTCCGTAAAATTTGTTTATGATCCAATCCGTAACCGACGACAAAATGATCCGGAATGGTAAACCCGACATAATCGATATTGATATCTCTCCTGACTTTATCCTTCTTGTACAACAGCGTCACAACCGCCAGAGAGGCAAGTCCGTAGGACTGGAACCTTTCCCGCAAAAACTGTATAGAAAGACCTGTGTCTATGATATCCTCAACAATAATGACATGCCGGCCTTTAATCTCCGCATTGATATCCTTTTCCAGCCTGATTTTTCCCGTTGATTTTTTTTGGTCGCCATAGCTGGAAATGCGGATGAAATCAATCTCCAGATCGATTTCAACCCGGCGGATCAAATCCGCCATAAAAATAAAGCCGCCGTTTAAAACACCAATAAAAATGGGCTGTTTGTCGCGATAATCATTGCTGATCTCTTTGCCCAGTTCACCGATTCGCTCCTGTATGTCCGCCTGCGACAGTAATACGCGAAACTTGTTTTCATATACCGTTTTTTCAAACTCTGATCTGTTCATGCCGGTCTTCCGACAAGGTCAACTTTATGATATTTTCCGTGTTCGATGTTACTTTAAAACGGTCATCCAGCCGGTGACCGCAAATCCATACGATTCCTGCTGATGTTTCCAATATAGGCACCCGATCCCGAAGATAAAAAGGGATTTTGGCATCAATGAAAAAATCCGAAACCTTCTTATGTCCCTTCATGCCCAACGGAATAAAAGCATCACCCGGTCGCGGCGTCCGAATCGTCAGCGGCATTTCCAGCTTATCGGCATCCGCATAGGCGACATCCGGATCAGCGTTTCGTGCAATTTGATGCAGGGTTTTATCCGTATAACCGGCCGTAAACAGCAAATCATCCCATATTTGCATCCGCGCCGGAAGTTTGGTAATGATTTCATGCTCCGCAGGTTGCGGCGCTCTGCCGACAACAACGACGCTCCGCGTTGCAGTGAGATAAAAAGAAGAGCCGATATCAATTCGTTTATGACTCTGCCGCTTTTTTAACAGGGAAAGAAACAATTGAAATTTCTTGAAATCAAAGGCAACATCAGTCCCCTGCACCAACTGATGTAATGCCTTATCCAGAATATACTTTTGTAGAAATGTAAAGTACATCAAAAAGGGCTCAATATCAAGAATAATTTTGTTTTGATCTCGTTCTCTAAAGCAGTTTTGATAGGCGGTTTCCGCCTCCTGTCTCAGATAATCTTCCGCCTGACGCATATTGTTGGAAAGGCTGTTCAAAACCGAAACCACAGAAGGATTAAAATCCGATTTCAACAACGGCAAAAGCGTATGGCGTACACGGTTTCGCGTAAATCGCTGATCCCTATTGCTTTTATCAAAGCGCCAGGGAATATGAAACTGCTGAGCATAATGATATATCTGTTCCCGGCTAAAATCGAGCAACGGTCTGATCAATCGCTGCTGTTTACGGTCGATACCCGTCAATCCGGTAATACCGCAACCCCGAATGAGATTAAGCAAAACCGATTCCGCCTGGTCATCGGCATTGTGACCGGTGGCGATATGATCACATCCCTGTTCTGTTGCGACGCGGTTTAAAAAGGCATAGCGAACGATTCGCGCACCGGCCTCAAGGCTTTTTCCTTCCGCTTTACAGAATTGCTTGACATCCATCTGTTCGGAAACGCAATGTATTTTTTTCTCCTCTGCGCGCTTTCGCACCAACGCCTCATCGGCCAGGGACTCAGCCCCCCGCAACTGGTGATTCAGATGGGCGATAACCAGCTGCAACTGCATCGGCCGGGACGCTCTTTCGAACAAATTCCACAACACCATGGAATCCACCCCTCCGGACACCGCCAATAGAATGGTCTGCTTTTCCCGGAACAGCGCTGCCTGCCGGCAGCGCTGTAACCAGTTTTCAAAAAAATCGATTTTTATGCGCTTTTTTACCATAATTCAGGGATGAATGATCGCTTTGATTACCCCATCTTTATACCTGGAAACCATGTCATAGGCTTTGGGCGTTTCTTCAAGGCTAAAATGATGTGTTACCGGTGTTTTCGTATCCAGCAAACCACCGGCGATCATTTCAATGACATTCTCATACGTAAAGAGCGAGCGGCGGTCGAAACGAATGGTCAGGCCTTTACGACGCGCTGCGGCAGCGGAAAAGGGGGTCCGGTTATCATCAGGGATGCCGATAAAAATCGCTTTGCCGCCCCGCGCGGCTATCTCCACAGACTGATAATAGGTCTCTTCGACCCCGGCACATTCGAAAACGACATCAACGCCTCGACCGCCGGTGGCCTGCATAATCCGGTCGACAATATCGCTGTTACCGGCATTCAAGGCAACCGTCGCGCCCATCTTTTGCGCCGCATCGAGTCGATAATCGAGCAGGTCGGTGGCGAACAAAGCCGTTACGCCTCTGGTTTTAAACAGCAATTGAACCATGGCAAGACCGATTGAACCCGTTCCGAGAACAGCTGCGGTCATGCCCGGCCGCATATTTGCCAGAGCAACCGAATGCAGCGCTATGCCATAAACCTCAGCCATAACCCCGTCTTCAAAGGTCATGGAATCCGGCATCGGATAGACAAGATGAGCCGGCCAGGACATGTATTGCCGCAAGGCGCCATCCATCGGTGGCGTGCCGCAAAATCGCATATCAGGACACAGGTTCGTATAGCCCCTCAGGCACCACTCGCACTTGCCGCAGTGAACGCCGGCTTCAACCGCGACGCGGTCACCCGGCTTGATGCTGGAAACCGATGCACCCACAGCTTCCACCAGGCCGGAAAACTCGTGTCCGAGCACCAGCGGATCAATATTCTCTTTTTGGTCATAGGAAACGCCCTTGTAGAGATGAATATCAGAGCCGCAAACCCCCACGGCCTTTATCCTGAGGCGTACCTCCTCTTCTTGCAACTTTGGTACGATCTCATCCTGCACTTTAAATTGATAAGGCTTGACCAGGCGAATTGTCTTCATAACACTCCCGCTTTACGCTTTGAAAAAATATAAAAAACATGCTCATCAATGGCAACTCTTTTAAAAAGGTTGCAGGTATAAAAAAATCTGCTAAATTTGCTTTTGTACGGTATATTCATTAAAAAAGATATTGGCTTATGGAAACTCTGTTTAAAAACCTTCAACAAAAACACGTCTGCATCCTCGGTGATCTCTATCTGGATGAGTTTATCGATTGTACGGCGTCAGGATTGTCCCAGGAAGGGCCCTATCCCGATCTTATCATTGAGGAAAAGCACCTGTTACCCTCTGTAGCCGGTTATATTGCCACGCTTCTAAGCGCATGGGGGATACGGACAACGTTAATCGCCATGACCGGCCGCGATCCTCATGCCCGTATTGTGAAAGAACAACTGCAGGGATATGGCGTCAACACCGGCAAAATATTACAATGCAAAACCATGCTGACAAAAAGTCAGACGCGTATCCGCGTCAAAGGCGATCATTACCCGAGCCGGGAGATCACAACCCTGCATACCCGCACCTCTACGCCCCTAACCGGTTCACAAACCGACCAGATTATAAAGCACCTGAAAAAAACAGCGGCGGACTGTGATGCGTTTATCATTGCCGACAAAGACGGCACGATACTCACAGACGAGATCACAAAGGCCATTGAGTCGCTTGCACAACAACACGGTATCCTCAAAATCGGCGACCCGGCAACCCGGATAACGGCTCTGAACAAATTTGACGCCCTTGTGGTCAACGAAGACCAGCTATTGCAGCAGACCCGGGATGAGGGTGACCGCGTTGCGGCTGCCCGGTGCCTGCAGCAGCAAATCGCATGCAACACCCTCTACCTCACCCTGGGCGCGGCGGGAATACTCTATTCAAATGGCCGCGAGCAGAAGAGGGTGCCGACAGAAACACATGATGTTTTCGATGTCACCGGTGCCGGTGAAAGCGTCGCCGCAGCCGTAACGCTGGGCGCTTTACAAAAAATCAGCCCCCTGGAAACCGCCAAACTGGCAAACCTGGTCGCCGGCATTGCCATCTCCAGACCCGGCCTGGCAATGGTCTCCGCAGAGGACATTATCCATCAATACAACGCCCTTCAGGCGCGACAATGGGCCGCCAAGGTTGTCGATCTGGATGAGCTCGTCACCCTAACCGGCCAGGCAAAAAAAGAAGACAAAACCGTGGTCTGGACCAACGGCTGTTATGATCTCGTCCATGCCGGTCATATTCTCTATCTCGAGAAAGCCAAATCGCTCGGCGATATTCTCATCGTCGGTCTCAACAGCGATCGCTCCGTACGGTTATCAAAAGGACCAAACCGGCCTATTGTGCCGGAATCACAGCGAGCCAAGCTCATGTCGGCATTGAGCTTTGTCGATTATGTCATCGTCTTCGATGATCAGTCACCGCTTAACATTATCGATAAAATCAAACCCCATATCTATGCCAAGGGCGGTGATTATGACATAAATTCCATTAATCAGGAAGAAAGAAACCTGGTTGAGGGCTATGGTGGTAAAATCGCGCTGTTACCGGGCGTCAAAGGAATGTCGACGACAAACCTGATTGAAAAAATCTTGAAAACATACAAGGATGAATAATGATAAATCGCCTCTGTTCAACGCCTTTACTGATGTTGTTGACGGGTCTTCTTTGCCTGGTAATAACCGCGCATGCAAAAACCATAATACCCAAAGAAATCAGCAAGGATACGGTTCTGGATAAAGCCAATTCCCCCTATACGACAAAAGGCAACATCTATGTCGGTGATCAGGCGACGCTCCATGTCGAACCCGGGGTTGAACTCTTTTTACCGGATAGCGCCAGGATTTACATATACGGCAATCTGCAGATGATCGGCACCGCTGAAGAGCCGGTGCGGATACTGCCCGACCGGGAAAACGGCCGCTGGGGAGCAATTTGCTTTTCTTACAGTGAAGATACATCCAAAATCAAGCATGCCTATCTGCAGGGAGCCTCATATGGCGATAATTTGCTCTATTACAAAGGCGCCATCTCCGGCTTTCGTTCTTCTTTTATTGTGGAAAATGTCGAAACACGAGACGTTTGGCAGGCAGTATATGGTCTTGAGTGTAATGTAATCATCAGAAACTGTGTCCTGGACGTAACCAAAATTCGGTATAAAAACGTCAATGTGGTCAAGTGCAATTATGGGACGGCTGTTTTGGAGAACTGCCAGATCTACTGTCCCGATAAGGCCGTTAAAATCGATGCCATAGACTTTGGCGTTCTCGACTACGGTCTGGTGAAAGGCAATACCATCCACGGCAATCTATCCGTCATCAGCAGCGACGGTATCGATCTCGACTGGTGCCGCAACAGAGTCTATATGCAGGATAATTTTATCTACAATTGCCAGGATAAGGGCATTTCCATCGGTGCGCATTCCTATGCGACGCTGGAGGGAAACATCATCACCGGTTGCAGCCTCGGCGTAGGGATCAAGGACAGCGCCTTTGCCATCCTCAAAAACAACACCATCTATGATACCCGAATCGGAATCCGCTGCTACGAAAAAACCGAGGGAGATGGCGGTGGTTTTGCGCAGGTTATAAACACCATTATCGCCAGACCGGGATATGCCCTCTATCAGTCCGATTACCTTTCCGAGGTCTCTTTTGATTATTGCCTCTCGGATAACGGCAAGTTACCCGGCAAAACCAACATCAACGCCGACCCACGATTCGTTGACGCGGAAAGCTGGAATTTCGAGTTACAGAGCACATCGCCCTGCATCGATGCCGGTGATCCCGATTCACCAGCAGATCCGGACGGCAGCCGCGCCGATATCGGCGCTCGCTGGTATCATCATGCGCTGCAGAGCATTGAATGGAGATTTGAAACACCGGGATGGTATTTCCTCTCCGTTCCCGGCACGACAGCGGATATGCGAATCTCTACCCTCTTTCCAGGCCTCGAGTCCCCCGCCTATATCTGGAATCACGACTCGTATGTGGAAACGGATAGCGTAGAGGCCGGCCAGCCCTTTTGGCTCGAGGTCGGGCAAAACGGAACCTTTAACACACAACTCGACCCCCTTTTGCATGTAACCTATCCGATGTCGCAACCGGGATGGCATATGGTCGGCAGCGCCTTTCACAGCAGCAAACCCCTCTTTTCACCGGTTCAACACGCCTTAACCCCCTTGTTTGCCTATGATCCGGTCAGCCAGTGCTACAGCATCAGCGACTCGTTGCGGCCAAAACAGGGCTACTGGATAGCGGTTTACGATTCCTGTTTAATTACTTCGGACACCACCGAAGCCCTGGGCAAATCCGCACAATACCTGTCGTTAACATCCTCAGGACAGCTGCCACCGCCACCACCGTTTTATCGGCAGAATCCGACGACGCTTCCTGAGCGTTATGAATTGCAAAACTACCCAAATCCATTCAACAGCAGTACAACCATCCGCTATGCGCTGCCCGAAGAGAGGCATATTGAACTGGATGTTTACAACCTTCGTGGCACTAAAGTCAGAACGCTTTTAAGCGGAAAACAAAAAGCCGGTATGCATGAAA
>CAZMUU010000040.1:0-2146 GCA_964569215.1 uncultured Cytophagia bacterium | reverse complement strand
GGCACTAAAGTCAGAACGCTTTTAAGCGGAAAACAAAAAGCCGGTATGCATGAAATGCAATGGCATGGCAGGAATACGGCCGGCGAGCCGGTTTGCAGCGGACTTTACTTTATCAGACTGCAAAACGGCTCTGTTCAGAAGGTGGTCCGGGTCATTCTGTTAAAATAAAAAAATTCCTGAAAAAGTAGTGGAAAATCCAGTCTAGCGTCCAAAACTGGTTCCGACCGATTCCGCCCCTTTGATGAGATCGGAATCTTCAGGTACGTTGCGTACTTTACCGCCAATATCCTCAATATTCACGGTTTCAATATCATTTCCGTGCAGGGCGACCATTTTGTTAAAATCTTTATTTTTCAGACAATCGGCAGCCGCCACCCCATAGCGGGTCGCCAGAATGCGATCGAATGCCGTCGGCGATCCGCCTCGCTGCAAGTGTCCCAGCACCGTTGCCCGGGTTTCCCATCCCAGTTTATCCTCGATTTGATTGCCCAGTTTAATCGCAATACCGCCGAGCCGGATTTGATCCGGACTGTCCTCGATCTTGCGCTGTACCACCTGCTCGCCGCCTTTGGGCTTGGCACCCTCTGCAACTGAAATGATGGTAAACTGCCGTCCGATCTTGCTGCGCTCCATAATATAATTGCAAATAGCATCAAGTTCGAATTCTATTTCCGGGATTAAAATAACATCGGCACCGCCGGCAATACCAGCCCCCAGGGCCAGCCAGCCGGAATAGCGCCCCATAATCTCCACCAGCATCACCCGGTGGTGCGATTGCGCCGTGGTATGGATGCGGTCGATGGCCTCAGCAGCAACAGCAACAGCAGTATCATAGCCGAAGGTAATGTCGGTTCCGTCAAGATCGTTGTCAATGGTTTTCGGAACCCCGACGATTGGAACCCCTTTTTTGATCAACTGACTGGAAATGGCCATGGTGCCGTCGCCGCCGATGCTGACCAGAGCATCGAGCCCGATTTCATCGATATAGGCCACCACCTGGTCGGAGACATCCTTGTATTCAAACTCATCGCCTTTTCTCACCGCATGACGGAAAGGATTGGCCTTGTTGGAGGCCCCGAGAATGGTACCACCGCGCTGTAGAATACCGGAAACATCATCAAAGGTAAGCGGTCGCACCCGCCGTTCGATAAGCCCTTCAAAGCCGTCGGAAATACCGATAACTTGTATATCGTATTTCAGGATAAGCGATTTGGCAACGGCGCGGATTACGGCATTTAATCCGGGACAATCACCGCCTCCGGTTAAAATTCCTACTCGTTTGATCATCTTTGCAATTCCTCCTATTATGCAAGTTATAAATTTTACAAAATTTTTTGGAAAAATACCAGAAAAAGTCGGGGAATGGTTTTTATATAAGCCTTTTTCTCCTGTATAGTCGTGTGCAAGTAACGCCCGAGGCATTTCTTTTAATGGTACCGGATCTGCGGTATCCGCCTGAACAGTGTCTGCTAATTATAATGCTCTGCAAACAGTTCAAACCAGCACTTGCCGGGCGTGGAAGAAAATGGCAATGTGGGCATCGGCACGGACAATCCGGCAGGTAAATTACAAATAGAAGGGTTGGCAAGTTCTGTAACCATTGAATGGGCCAAGGATTATTCAGAGAGCCGTTCAGTCGTGCTGGATTGGCGCAATTCAAGCGAAGACAATATCCGCGGTGGTTTATCGATCGGCAGAGCGTTGCCGACCATGCAGGGCAATCAGCGCTGGCGCACTGCGTTTACCGGCATTATCCTAAACCCACCGCTCTTGATCATCGCCTCCCGTTTGGCAAAAATAGTGGCGCCGATGTAGCATTCGGACAGATGTATCAATTCACCGGGACGCTCAACGTCCTCAACATAGTGACTCTCTTCAGGCCCGTAAAGTATCACACCGCCATGAATGAGATCAACATTCGGATGGTCGCGCATATAAGTGATGCGCTTTTGCAAATGATCCGCTTTATAGGCATCATCCGAATCGATAAAGGTAATATACTTGCCCAGCGCCGCCTCTATACCGATGTTGCGGCTGGCCGAGAGTTTGCGGTTGGCGTGTTTCATATAGCGCAATTTGGCATGCTGCATCACCATCGGCAGCAGCAGCGATTCAAGACCATCGCTGCTGCCGTCATCGACGATCA
>CAZMUU010000039.1:7086-18186 GCA_964569215.1 uncultured Cytophagia bacterium | reverse complement strand
GACGCTTGGCCTGTTTAAAAATCTGGAACTCTTTACCCAATTCGTTCCCTATCAGGATGATCAGAATCATGTTTGGGGACCTCTGGGAGATACAAAAGTCGGGTTGAAATATCAAATTTCCGGATCAGCATCCGTTTTTCAGCTGGGCGTACTGGCGTTTGCCAATTTTGCAACCGCGCCGACTGCCAATATACGCTTTGAACCCTATAACTCCGGTGAAAACGGCTGGGGAACGCTGCTGCTCTTTAATCTTGATTTTAAAAATTCTCCCGCAGCATTTCCCCTCAAATTTTCCTTTAACGCCGGTTACCGGGATCACAACTGGAATGACAGATATTTTCATGCTAAAATCGATCAATTTATCGGTGGCGTTGCCCTAAAATTCCCGATACGCTCTTCCTTGTTATATTCTGAATTGAGCGGTGAGGTCTTTTTCAACAATCCGTCGATTGCCTTTGAGTACAACTCGCTGAGATACACACAGGGGTTTCGCTTCATGGGGCCGGCGAACTTTATATTTGATCTTGCTGTGGATGTAGGCTTGCACAAAAACGCCGACAAAGAAGTGAAAACACAAACCCCCCTGATAAAAGAGTATGCAGAATGGAAAGCAATAGTGGGTGTAACCTACCGCACAACGCTTTTTAAATATCTGACACCGGCAGAAAAAGTACAACAACAAACGGAAGAAGAGGAAAAACGCAAACTGGAAGAGATTCGGAAAAAGCGCAAACAGGTGGCAAAAGAACTGGAAGAGATGCGAAAAAACCTTGAAAAAAAGGAACAAAAAGAACCGCAATAGTATAAAAATGAGAACTATCCATAGATAACAAGGCTTGTGAAAAAAACAATTAACATAACAACACTTTTGCTCTGTCTCGTTTGGATCTCCGCCTTTTCCCAGAGTTTTGACCGGGAATCCGAACACCGTCTCGAAAAAACTTCAGACCAGTTGTTCTATGAGGCAAAAAGCCTCTATAATGAGGCAAAATACTGGGAATGTGCCCGCGACCTGGTGATCCTGCTGGACTTTTACTCCGGTTACTCAAAACTCGATCAGGTGATCTATATTTTGGGCGATTGCCTCTATGAAATCGATTTGAAAAAGGCGGCAAGTAAAATATATAAATATTTGGTCAAGAAATATATCAACAGCCCTCACCTACCCAATGCTCTATTGGGTCTGCAAAGGATTGAATACGATATAAACAATTATCTGAAATGTATAGAATTCTACAAGGTCATCCGGCGGGCGCATGCGTCTTCGGAAATTCTGGATACAGCGCGCTATTATGCCGGATTGAGTTATAGCAAAATGAATAATTATGAGAGTGCTGTTGAATTGTTAAATCAGATGGGCGAAAACAGCCTTTATTATGACTATGGTTTATACACCCTTGCAACATGTTATATGCGTCAGCGCCGGGTCAGGCAGGCCCTGGATACGTTTCATAAAATCACATCGCTGAATATCACAACGCAAAGCCGTCGAAAAGATCTTGATGAAACACACCTGACACTGGGCTATATCTATTATGAGCTGGGGTATTTTGGCGAAGCGCTTGAACAATTCAAACAGGTTTCCACAAACCATGAACAATATTCCCAGGCATTAATTGCCGCCGGTTGGAGCCTGGTCAAACTGCAGCGCTATAAAGATGCTTTGGAACCGCTGACGGCGATTTTGGCAATCGCTCCCAACAGTGAAATTGCAGAAGAGAGCATGTTCCTGCTGGGACGCTGTTATATAAAGCTGGAACGCTATGACGAAGCTCTAAAGGTTTATGACCGGTTGATGGAAATCTTTCCAAGACGGGAAAACATTCCAAAACTGGTGAGCCAGGTCAGCGAAACGCTGGAAAATGAATCCAGCAACCTTGAAAAAATGAAACTGGATCTGCTGATGCTCGAAACCAAATTGATCGATGTGCTATCCCTCGGCAAATTACATGAGATTCCCGGCTATCTCAAGGAAGAACAGCAAAGGCTTTTGGATATACGGCATGGACTGTTGCGGCGTATAAAAGAAGAGAGAAAAACGATTGACGATCTCTCTTATCTGATGGAAAATCTGCGACATCGTACCCGGGTCAAGCAGGACCGGCGCGACTGGAGGGCTTATGCAGAATATGGCAGAGCCCGCGCAGCGTTTTTAAAACAGTTTAAAGACAAAGCGGGTGATCGACAAAATTGAAATTATTAACCGCCAAAATTTCACCGTGGATCATTTTAACGGCACTTCTTGCCGGGATTGCTCCCACGCCTAAAGTCCATGCGCAGGAAAGTAAATTGGTAACCGCCATCCTCATGGAAGCGGGCAATGATCTGGAAAAATTGTCCAAACTCATCGAAGAACATGAAAAGCTGTTAAAAAAATACCCTCACAGCGATTTTGCCGCCACCGTCATGTTTCAGCTGGCAGAACTGTACGAACAAAAGTCGAGTCTCACTTTTCAACACAAAATGGCACAGTATGAACTGACTCTGGCAAAGTTCGACAGCGGTATCATCGCCACAGAACCCATTATGCCGCGCATGAGCCTGGAACCGACCATAAATTATTGTTTGCGAATCCTGAGAGATTTTCCCAGCATCCATTATCAAGACAAAGTACTTTACAAATTGGCCATGGCGTACCTGCAGGAAGGGAATCTGGCCAAAGCGAAATCCTATTTCGAACAAATTATACAAGACCACCCGAATTCGAATATCGTTTTGGAATCTCATTTTCGCATCGGTGAATATTATTTTGACAAGAGAGAGTTCAGCAATGCCATCAATCACTACAAAGAATTGCTGGGCAAATGGGATAATCCCTATTTTAATCTGGCGCTCTATAAATTGGGGTGGTCTTATTACAACATCAATGATTATTCCCATTCGATCAGCACCTTTATCTATTTGATCGAGGACATTTCTCATATAGAAAAGCTGGATTCAAAAATCATGGGCAGGTCGATGACCGACCTGCGGCAAGAGGCGATCCATTACATTTCATCCTGTTTTGCAGAATATGGCGGCCCGGCTGCTGCACACGATTTCCTCGAATCCCGCAAAGAAGAAGACTATGCGCTGCAAATCTTAAACAAGCTGGCAGGAATATATGAACGACGCAACTATTACAGTGAAGCCATTGAAACCTATGAAATCATATTGGCTCTCTATCCATTTCATCCAAAAGCGCCTGAAATATACCAAAAAATCGTACTGGCTTATGAATCAGACGACCGCATAAATAAAGCCAACGAAACCAGACGAAAAGCGATTGAACAGTTCAGTCCGAATGGTTTTTGGGTACAGCATTTTCCGCTGCAAAAAGAACAGCAGCAGGCCATACAATTGGCCAGGGATTATTTGCTCTATTTGGGCAAATATCATCAGGCAGAAGCCCAGGCCAGCCAACGCATGCGCGATTATGCTATTGCGATCGACAAGTACAAACAATTTCTTGAAACCTGGCCGCGTTCCGAGCAAGCGGCCGAGATCAGTTACTATCTCGCAGAGTGTTATTACGAAAAGGGAGATTACAACGCCGCTGCAGATGCTTACAATCATGTGGTGATCAAATACGATTCCTCCGGCTATCAGGAAGATGCTGCTTATAATCGCATTCTGTGCTACTATCAATTGCTGAGCAGTGATCCCGAGATCGACAGCACGGCGGTATTTGTAGAGGACTTTTTAGGCAGCGGCGATCTGCTGACCCTGCGGCTCACGCATCAATCCGAAATCAATTTGATCAAATCGTGCAACGACTATGTTCGCTTTTTCCCGGACAGCCGCTATACCGATGAGGTACTGATGAAATTTGCTGAAACGCTGCACGAATTAAAACTCTATTTCCCGGCGGTTCGCGCCTATAAAAAAGTGGTCGAACTGGGGCCCGATCGGCCCTATTATCTTCCCGCTGCCATGAACGCCGGCCAATCGCTCTACGACGGCGGCTATTTTGACCAGGCGGAACTCTGGCTCGGAGCAGTGATCAAACGCTTCCCGGATTCAACCGCATATGTGGACAAGGCGCAAAAGCTTATCGCCTCTTCCCAATTCAAACTGGCGGATGAACTCAGCCAAATCGGCAGCTATGATCGCGCAGCCAAGGTGTTTGAGACGATCGCAGACAATAGCAACGATGCCCAATTCAAAGAACGGGCACTCTTTTCCGCTGCCGCACAATATGAAAAAAACAACAACTATACACAAGCAGCTCTGGCGCTGGAAGAGCTGGCACAAAACTTTCCAAACTCACCGCTGGCGGATGAAGCACTCTATAAAGCCGGAGAATTTCGCGAACTCAAATCGCGATGGACGCTCGCTTCCGCTAACTATACCAAATTGATCAATAACTATCCCATGTCTAAATACCTTGGCAAAGCCATCAGAAACGCCGCCCTTTGCTATGAGAATCTGGAAGACTGGTATGCCGCCCAGAAAATGTATCAACAGTATGCCGAGATGTTTCCGGATCAAAACGAAGAACGCATCGAGTCTCTTTTTAAGAGCGGCCTGATGTATTACAAAACCAACCGCTATAATCCGGCAATGCAGGAATTTCGAAAAACAATCAATTATTATAACAGCATCAGCCAGGGCGGTGCATTCATAGACAATTATTTCGTCGCCCAGTCTCAGTTTATGATCGGAGAAATTCATTATAACGAATATAAAAAGATTGAATTAAAACCTCCGCTCAATCTTTCGCTCAAGGACAAAACCGGTAAACTCAATATCGTTTTAAACAGCTATAAAGAGACGCTAAAATATCAAATCGCGGACTGGAGCACGGCGGCATCCTGCCGTATCGGCATGGCGTATGAAGAGTTGGTTCGCGCATTTATCGACTCGCCCCTGCCTCCCGGACTCAATCCGGAAGAGGCAAGGCAATATGCCGGCGAGCTCGAAAAAAGCGTAAAACCCTACAAAAAAAGAGCGCTGGAAACCTACAAAAAAACGGTGGAACAGGCTGAACTCAATCAAATCGAAAATACCTGGATCGCACAAAGCAGAGAACGCATGACTATTCTCTTAAACGAACTCGATCAGGCAACCGAAATGACAAACCCGGGAACAGGATCATGAAAAAAACCTTCCTTGTTTCAATACTATTTTTTATCTTTTCAACCGGTATAACGTCGGCACAGCAAAAGAATACCGAAGAAGAGCAGCCCCAACAGCAGCAAGACCCAGCAACCCGGCAACCACAAGTGGATGACGGGTCGATCAGGCTTTTTCTCGATAAAATTGAAATAACCGGACAGCTGGAAAAACCCCAGGCTGTATTCATCATCCCCGGAAACAACCCGGAAATCGATGATATTCAAATCGACAGATCTTTTTTCAAAAAGATCTTCCGGTCGGTGGAAAAGAAGGGCCGTATTATCAACAAGCCCGCGTTGGAGCAAAAAAAGAGACACGATTACATCCCCTGGTGATTTTTCTTGCCGGTGTGTGTTTCAGGTCACATCCATATTGAGGTAAAGGCACGTAATTGTAAACCGGGTAGCAGTAGGGTACGTCACATACGTCCTGCTGACGGGTTACCGGTGAATGGATTCCCTGAACCCGTTTAAACCCATCCGTTTGGCAAGCGGACTAGAATAGATCAGTAAAAAAATTTATGAACCGTTCTGCGCCTCTGCAGCAGCCAATTTATTCAGCGCGTTATAAAGTTTAGGAGGTTACTCTTGGAAAGCATTATCAGATTTTTTACCGCAGGTGGACCGATTATGTTTGTTATCCTGTTTGCCCTTGTTTTGGGAATAACGATTATTGTTGAGCGTCTTCTTTATATACGATTTCGCAACCGCATAGATACCGAGACCTTTGTGAACCGGTTGATAGAATTTATCAAACAGGGAAATATCGGTAAAGCGATTGAATATTGCAATATTTCATCCGCTGCCTTGCCCTCTATCGCCAAGGCCGGTCTGAAAGAGATGCCGGGCAGCCCGAATGATATCCAGAATGCACTTGAACTCTCCGCCATGGTTGAAATTCCGAAAATCGAGCGGCGAACCAATTATCTCAACATGATCGCCAATGTCGCCACGCTGCTCGGCTTGCTCGGCACCATACTCGGTTTGATCAGTTCATTCGCCGCTGTTGCCCACGCGGACGCAGCCGACAAGGCGGCACTGCTCTCCTCCGGTATTTCCATGGCGATGAGCACAACAGCGTTTGGCTTAATTACCGCCATCCCCTGTCTGATCGGATACTCGTTTTTGGTGGAACAAACCAACCATGTCATAGATGAAATAAATGAGAATATCGCCCGGCTTTACAAACAAATGGTGTCGGCATCGAGGTAAAAGATGAATCTAAAACGAGCTCTTCAAAATAAACAGAAATGGCGTGCGGATGAAGCCGACGTAGATATAACGCCGGTGATGAATATCTTTTTAATTCTTATTCCGTTCCTGCTGTTGACTGCTGTCTTTGTCAAAGTTGCGATACTGGATTTATCATTGCCCAATCTTGAATCCAGAGAGAGCCGCAGCGCGATAAGCAAAAAACAGCCCGAGTCGGTAGTACTCAATTTTTTGTTTATTCGCACAGACGAACTGGAATTAAAAAGTCCGAAACTCACCTTTCCCAAATTATCGAAAACGGAATCCGGCTATGACTGGCAACAATTACGCCGGCAATTGCAACGCACAAAACAAAAGTATCCTGAATCAGAAGATATTATTATTTCCCCGGAGGATGAGATTAAATATCAAACCATCATCACGGTTATGGATCACTGCCGTGAAGCGGGATTCCCGAATATATCAATATCAGGTTAATGAAAGAGACGACTATTTATGCTGCAAATTCATCAATCAGAAACACCCCATTTTCAAATTACCAGACGCGTCAGAACAGGAGCGTTCAAACTGCGATTAACGCCCATGATCGATATGTTTACCATTTTGCTGGTATTCCTGTTAAAAAGTTATAGCGCTGAAGGACAAATTGTAACCATTACCGAGGATCTGAAATTACCTGAATCCATTTCTCAAATGCCTCCAAGGGTGACATCAGTCATTTCGATCACATCAAAATGGATTCTGCTGGACGGACGTCCGGTTCAGCAAATCGAACCGGTAATGGAAAACGAAAGAATGGTTGTCGATAAACTCTACGATGAGTTGCTCAACCTCAGAGCCATCACCGAAGGTATTGGAGAAATTTCATCCAGTCTCAGAGGATTTCAGGGCACCATTGCCATTCAGTCGGATCGGGAGATCCCGTTCCGGCTGGTAAAAAAAATAATGATCACCTGTGGGCAAGTCGGTTATAATGATATGCTGCTCACGGTTTTGCAAAAGGACTAGAAGAGAACAACCGAGAATCAATTATACATGAAGCAAAAGAAAGCGACATTAACCGCACAGATCAGGCAAGGCTCGAAGCGTTTTGAATACACCTTGAGCAAAAACGACGCTTTAACCATCGGGAAAAGCCCGAAAAACGACATTGTCGTTTATGGAAAAAACTTTCCCAAAAAACAAACGCTGATCGAATGCAAAACCGGTGAGTGCATAGTACATTTTTCCAAACAAGTCAGCGGAGAAATCGTTTTAAATAACAGCAAGCTCTCTCTGGGCGATTTGATCACGCATAATCTGTTGCCGCAGAAGAACGATCTCTACACCTTGCATATAACCCACGGTCATCAGGGCACCCTGAAAATCGGGGATGCCGATATCCGGTTTACCTACAATGGTTTGGCTGCGGAACGCCTCGATGTCAAATCATATACCTGGCATAAAGCACTGTCGCGTTCTTTAACCCGGGATCTCGCCTTTAAGGGTCTCTTTCTCCTTTTTGTCGTTTTTGAGGTGATGTTTGCTCTGTATGTCAAAAACTACCCGCTCAAACCCGTCGAATCCGGCCAGGTGGAAAAAGTGCCTGAACGTATTGCCAAATTTGTTATCGATAAACCCAGGACAACGGCAGAGCTGGGAAGCGGAACCGAATCACCGGATGCTGTAAACGTTGCCGATCAATCCGGCGAGGGCGATGCCGAAAAAACAGAAGCATCGCAACCGCCGCAAAGCGGTGGCGCCGGCGGTGGAAACGCCGAACGTTCCGTCTCGAGCAAGGGATTACTGGCCCTCATCGGCGGCAGAGGCGGTTCCAGTGGCGACAATAGTGCCGCAGATTTTATTGTCGACCGGGGGTTGACCCAGGAGCTGGATGAACTGGTCGGACAAAAACCGTTACGCAAAGGCAAAGGATTCGGCCGCGGCGAGGGAACAGGGGTCGGTAGCGGCAGCGGTGAAGGAGAAGGACTTGACGAGCTCCTCAGGGCCGGTCTTGAAGGCGATGTGGATGATCTGATCCAGGACGTCAAACCGGTGCAACGCGTTAATCTGAAAAAACGCGGCAACGTGAATATTGAAAAACCGGGGCAAATGAGGGGGTCTCAGAGAGCGATGGTACAGAGATCGGCTGACAATGTTCTCAGCGTCATTCGCAGCCAACACGGTCGAGTCATGTACACTTATAACAAATACTTGCGCTCAGATCCCGAGTTACGGGGCAAGGTAAGCTTTGACGTGACGATACAGGCAACCGGTCAGGTCTCCAAAGTCGACATCGTCGAAACCACCATCCAAAACAGCGGCTTTGTCCGCGAGTTGAGCAATATTCTCAGAAGATTGAAATTTCAGTCCATTCCGGAAGGCACAGTAACCGTAAACGTTCCGTTTGTCTTTAATCGATCGGATTTATAAATCATCGAAACCCGTCGGCATCGATCCCCAGGTACTGTATCTTTTGCTGCAAAAACTGTCGTTTTATTTTTAAACGACGGGCCGCTTCACTGACATTGCCGCCGCTCCGGCGCTGCGGGCCGTTGATAATATATATTTAAAATTGCCTGACAAACCTTTTTTGGGCCTCAATCAATCCGGCATTTCCTGTTTCAAATTTTAACGACTCTACGTTCACTACCCGCAGTTCGTCCGGCAAATGATCGGCCATGATGCGCTGTTCTTCCGACAAGACCACACACTGCTCAATCACGTTCTGTAACTGACGCACATTGCCGGGCCAGGTGTAGTGCTGAATCAACTGCATCGCCCCCGGATCGATGAATTTAATCGGTTTATGATGCTTTTCCGAAAACCGTTTGACAAAATAGTCGGCCAAAGCAGGAATATCTTCACGCCGCTCGGCAAGGGAGGGCAGATGTATTTCGATGACCTTGATACGATAATATAAATCCTGGCGAAACAGGCCTTTTGCAATCTCTTCCTTTAAATCCTTGTTGGTGGCGCTAACCAGGCGTACATCGGTTTTGATCTCTCCTTTACCACCCAGAGGAACAATGGTTTTATCCTCGAGCACGCGCAATATTTTCGCCTGGGTTTTCAAACTCATATCTGCGATTTCATCCAAAAACAGGGTACCGCCATCAGCGATTTCAAATTTTCCCTTTCTGCTCGTTACCGCACCGGTAAATGCGCCCTTTTCATGGCCGAACAACTCACTCTCTACCAAATCTTTGGGAATAGCAGCACAATTCATCGTAACAAAAGGAGCACGATGCCTGCTGCTCTGTTCATGCAGCGCCCTCGCCGCCAGTTCTTTACCGGTACCGCTCTCACCGGTGAGAAGAACGGTTACATCGGTTTGGGCTACTTTGGCGATTTTACTCAGCACCTCCCGAATCAGTACACTTTTCCCGATGATCGGAATATCCGGCCCATCACCCAGCTGCTGCCGCAAGCGAACATTCTCGCGTTCCAGTACGAGTCGCTCTACAGCATGAGCAACGATCAGGCGCAACTCTTCTATATCATAAGGCTTGCTCAAATAATCATATGCACCGGCTTTCATGGCATCCACAGCTATTCTCTCTGAGCCATAGGCGGTGATCATAATGAAAAGGGGTGTTGTTCCGCCGAACCCTTTTTCCTGTACCGCCTTTAACAGCTCAATTCCATCCATTTCGGGCATTTTGATGTCACAGAGCACAACATCGGGCCGTTCATCTTCAATCTTCTTTAATGCCGTGATGCCGTTTTCCGCTTCGACAATAGAATAATACGGTTGCAGAGCTTTGCGCAACCCGTACCTTGCCGCCGCCTCATCATCAACTACAACTATTTTTTCTTTCGCCATTTTGCGCCCATTTTGGATTCAATATAACACAAAATTCAGTCCCTTTTCCCGAAGCGGTGTTGATTTGAATGGCTCCGCCGATTCTTTCGACATTGCGTTTAACAATGGTCAATCCCAGCCCGGTACCCACGGTTTTGGTGGTATAAAAAGGGTCAAAAATCTTAACAATATCGCGTTTGGAAATCCCGGATCCCGTGTCTTGAACGGAGAGACAAAACCAGCCTTCCTTTCCGGAATCAACACCGCCTGCAACAAGAATGTTTTCAGGAAGCGTATTTATTTTTTCCAACCCGATCACAACCCTGCCGTCGCGTCCGGCAGCATGAATCGCATTGTGAATCAGATTAAATACAATCTCCCGCAACATGTTTTGGCTGGCCAGAACCGGGTACCTCCCCGGCTCGATCCGACGGTTGATGTTAACATTGCGGCTTTCCGCCTCCCGCTTGAGAAGAGATACCACTTGCTCTACGGTCTCTTCCAGGTTCACCACCTGTAAATGACCGGAAGAGGGATGAGCAAAACGCAACAATTTTTCAAGTACCGTATTTAAACGATTAATTTCATTCACCACCATTTTTAAATCCTCCGCTTCTTCCCCTTTTGCTTTTTCAAGAAGAACCTGCACTATCGTTTTAATCGATGAAAGCGGATTTTTCATTTCATGTGCAATGGTGGTGGCCAATTCTCCCATGGTTTTCATTTTCTCGGACTGAAAAACCTTTTCTTCCAACTGTAACCGGTCCTGCACCAGCTTTGCGTTGTCCATCACCAATCCGACCTGATGGGCAAAAGTTTGCAGAACATCGATCTCCTCATCGCTATAGGGATTGCCGCTTTGTTTTGCGGTCAGACTGATCAAGCCGGTTATTTTATCCTGTGAATAAATCGGTATGGCCAATTCGATACGGTTATGTTGCATCGCCTTCCTGACCCGTTGCGTGCGTATCTGACGTCTCAAATCGAGATGTTGGGTTTGTCTGAGAG
>CAZMUU010000039.1:0-7076 GCA_964569215.1 uncultured Cytophagia bacterium | reverse complement strand
GTCTGAGAGCGTCCAGCAACATATAAATATCGGTGAGCTGGTGACTGCCCATCGATTTTACGATTTTGAAGGTCTGACCGCTATAATGGAAGACAACCAGAGAACACTCTTTTGCCTGCAGCGCCCGGGTCAGAGCATTACTGATGGTTTGCATCAACACTTCCAGGTCGACGATGCGGCTGATCGAATCGGTAAGTTCGCGTAAATATTGCTGGTGATAGTAACGACCCTTGAAAAAAAACTTGTCCAGCTTTTCCTGCATGCGTATGCGAAAGGGTTGAAAAGCAAACACCAGCGCCACCAAAAGCAACCCTTCAATAAAGCGGGAATGGATATCGGGAAACTGCTGCAGATATTCTCCAAATCGTCGGATGCCCAACAAATAAATCGCCATTACAGAGCCATAGATCATGGAATAGATCAAGCTGGGTTTGATCACGAGGCGATAAAAATTATAGCGATAGATATAATAGCTCAACACAGCCATGGGAAACGCCGGTGAGAGTGCCGGAATCAGGTTTAAATAGGAACCGATATAGGGCAATTTGTACAGGGGTATAATGTAAACCAAAAAGAGTCCGGCCCCGATGGCGATCAATATCTGCCGCAGGTTTTTGTAGAAAAAATAGTCCGCTTTATCCTTTACGGCTCTGCTGAATCGAAGGGAAAGATAAACAGAAATAAAGATGGAAATGATGCACCAGAGCGCAAATAAACGTGCAACATGTTCGGCCGTTTCCACATGAGGCCATTCCTGCAGGGAAAGCGCGATAAAAGGCACGGTAAACAAATAAACAACACATAGAACGATCCAGTGCTTTTTACCGACTTTTTTATATAAAAGGCGGCTATAAATGGCATAATGAACATGCAACAACGCCGACGGGAGGAACAAAAGCCCCAGGTAGGCGACGATTTTCAGCAAATCCGCAGCCTGAACCACCACCGCTCCGAAAAGCAAATTAAAGAGGCGGTAGAGGAAATTGCCCCCATGCCACAAAAGAGCGGCCAGCAAAACAGCGCCAAACGCATAATCATCAAATCGCTTGCCGACCTTTCTCGCCGATAAAAATACCAGAATGGCGTTCAAGGCGGTTGCAAAGCCGTGACCCAGAATTGTGATTAAAGTTAAAAAAGGCATATGGTTTTCAATCTACACGCTGTATCTATTGCGGATTAACGCCGCCGATGCTGATATTCAACAGGCGCATGACCGTATCGATGGGATTCAATACCGTTACCTGATCCGAACCGGCGAACAAGAGGCCGACAGCACGATTTTCCTCATCAACAACCAGAGAACCGGAATCGCCGCCTTGCGACATGCCACTGGTCAAAATCTGATGTTCAAATGTGGCAACCCGGCCCGATCCATAACCGACCTGAATAGTGGTGTCCAGAACCGTAATTTTGCCGGTAGTGAACTCTGTCGTTCTGCCGCACTTTTTTACATTCATATCCACTTTTGCCTTTTCAATGCCGGAGACCTGGCCTATTTTGAGAATTTCCTGCTTTACCATTTCCTCGGAAAGGGGTTTGGCTACAGCTGCATCCACTTCATTCAGCGGGGCTGAAGAAGAGGCTGAAAAAACAGTGGCCGATCCAAACCAGGAGGCGACCGTGTTCAGGGTTTTTATAATTGCCCGGGAAATAGAACAACCGTTGTTTTCCTCACCGTCCGGAAACCGAATTTGAACAAAGCGTTCCAATTCTGCAATGGTGTCATTTTCCCGACTGCCGCCATCCAGCGGTCCGGGCTGTAAAACGGGATCGCCTTTTTGCGCATCATTGCTGTTGGCCATCACATGATTGTTTGACAAAATCAATGGCTTTGACGTTGCTGCATCACGAACCCATGCCCCCAGAGTACCGGCGGTAATGGCATAATGGCCTGCACTTACTCCGCCGGGTGCGGGACGCCAGCGGTCGGTTGTGCTCTGCAACGCTACGACCTCACCGACCTCCTTGACATCCGATTTGATTCCATCTATCGTTTTCGGTATGATATCCTGTTTCGGTAAAACTTGTACCGGTATTTTATTCCTTACCAACACGACGATTGCCGGCTCTTCGGTTAGTTTACCCTCTGTCTCCTTTAAACCAACCCCCATACCGAGCACATTTGCCTTTGTCAATATATTGCGCTCATTTTTTTTTCTGGCTTTTAACATCTGAGTGGAGATTTCCATCTGGCGCTCCTTTCATCTTGTTGAGATGGTTATATAGTAACATAAAAACAATATAAAGGATTGCGTAAGAATATTCAACTTGAATTTAAGCAAAAAATCTGCTAACTTTTGTTAAATTTAATCGTAACCAGAAAAAATGGGCTGCATATATCGGCTTGCCCCCGGCTATGAAAGCCGGATATAAACAACAGTATAAACGTGTACGACAACCGGATTAAAAACAATTCCCGCTTTATGGCGATCCTGGCATTGTTAACCGCCGCCACCATTGCTTTTGAAATGCTCGGACTACCTCAGCCGATTACAGGACCGGTTGTAAATATGATGCTATTTCTGACCACCCTGTTATTAAACAGCACGGCCGGTATCATATTGGGATGCATAACACCCCTTATAGCCCTGTTGCGCGGACAACTTCCACCTCCCCTGCTCCCAATGGTTCCTTTCATCATGATAGCTAACGCTGGTCTTGTTCTCGTTTTCCAGATCGTGCGCCGCTCTTTTAA
Source organism: uncultured Cytophagia bacterium (assembly GCA_964569215.1). GTDB lineage: Bacteria > Zhuqueibacterota > Zhuqueibacteria > Residuimicrobiales > Oceaniaggregativiventaceae > Oceaniaggregativivens_A. Next base: position 4,381 of record CAZMUU010000039.1, on the reverse strand, counting down.
AAAGTGTCAACGCTACAAGACGAATTATATCATTGCCGTGATTATCGCTTCGGCAGTTAAATTTGTTATTCTCTATAGCGCTGTTGAAATCCTTTTACCCGCGTTTATCGGTAAATCCTTACCACGTCCATTTGTACTGGCCATGTCTTTTCCGCAATTGATTACAGCGATCATCGGCGGGGTTTTGGCATTGATTGTCTATGAAGGAGTAAAAAAGTCGAAAGCAATTTCAGTTTAATTTTTCGTAAACATGTTCAACGATAACGGAACGTAAACGCAAAAACGGAGGATGTTCAAAATTGGACAAACTTGTACCCAAAAGAATGTTTTTTACCAAAGGCGTCGGCTGTCACCGCGACAAGTTACAAAGTTTCGAATTGGCATTGCGAAGCGCAGGGGTGGAGAAATGCAATCTGGTTTCTGTTTCCAGTATTTTCCCTCCCGAAGCCAGGATTATTCCTCAACAACAGGGAATAGCTGAATTAAAAGCCGGCCAGATTACCTTTGTGGTCATGGCCAGGGAAAGCACCAATGAGCCCAACAGGCTCGTTTCGGCAGCGATTGGACTGGCTCAACCAAAAGACAAAAAACAGTATGGCTATATCAGTGAACATCACGCCTATGGCGAAACACAAAAAAAGTCAGCAGACTATGCGGAAGACCTTGCCGCGCAGATGCTGGCCTCGACCATGGGTATAGAGCTCGATCCCGATATGGCCTGGGATGAACGCAAAAAAGTTTACAAAGTGGATCAAAAAAATGTTTTTGTCAGCAGAAGCATCGCCCAAAGCGCAAAAGGTCATAAAGACGGACTGTGGACGACCGTAATCGCAATTGCTGTTTTTTTATTAAACGACTAAACTTGATTATCCTGCTAAATCGCCTTGCCACAGGAGGTGAGTAACTCTGAGTAGAAAAAATCATGAATGAAAAATCTCTTTTTGAAAATGCCCCGGATATTACGCCGGTATCGCTATCCGGCATAACATCCATTTCCCGGATTGTTCAGATCATGGGGAATACCAGCTTTGAGGCGCGAAACCTCTTTCGTGCCTGTAATCTGTATAAAAACATGATCGAAAGCGGAGATACGATCTGGCTTGGGATCGCCGGTGCAGGCATTGCAGGCGGTATGGGCGGCATGATTATTGACCTGATGAAACAAGGATTTATAGATGTCATCTGTTCAACAGGGGCACAGATATACCATGATCTTCACTTTGCCTTTAATCTGCCGGTCAAAGCCATCCATCCGCTCAGCGATGATGATCTGCTGCGCAGACACGGAGATACGCGCATATATGATATCGGCATACGCGAAAAAGAGACGCTCGAAGCCCAGGATCAGATCATCCGCAACTTTGTTAAAGAGCGCTATGATGCGATGCAGGGTAAACAGCTGGCCAGCTGGGAGTTCAATTATCAGCTCGGTCTGTGGACGCAGGAAAATGCACCCGGTGCAGAGAAAAGCTTTGTCGCCGTTGCCGCCCGCCTGGGTATCCCCGTATTCTGGGACTCACTGGCCAACCACTCTATCAGCATGAACCTGGCTCGTACCGATAGCGAAGGATTTCCGCTGCATCTCTCGGCCCAAAAAGATATCATGGATTCCGCCGCTATCACCTATAACTCTCATGCCACCGGATTCGTCGAACTCGGCGGCGGCGGACCGAAAAATTTTATCCAGCAAACAGGCCCCACGATCCATCAAATTCTCAACATCGATTTCGAAGGTGCCGACCGGGGACTTCAAATCGGCACTGCAGCAGAACGGGAAGGCAGTCTCTCCGGCTGTACTTTCAGTGAATCCGTCACCTGGGGCAAGTACAAATCTGCAGACGAGGATAAATTGGTCCAAGTGTGGGCCGAGTATAGCCTGATTCTACCTCTTTTAACGGCCTATGTCTTGAATGAAACCGAAAAAACGCCCGTAAAACGCCTGACCGATATGCTTCCGGATTTATCCGAACAATTTCACCGCCTCGCGCAAAAAAGCATCGGGGATAAGGGTGAAGAATAACAACATACAATTCCTGCAACCGGATGAGATCTATTGCGATCCGGCCAACGCCGGATTTTTTATTCTGCCCTATCCATTCGAAGGCGGTATCTCTTTCCATAGCGGTACGGCAAAGGCACCGCAGGCGGTTCTCCAGGCGTCCAGCCAGGTAGAATTGTATGATGAAATGCTCGATGCCGAGCCTTTTCGGGCCGGAATATATACGCTCAAGACCCCAACCATTCCGGCAAAAACCAAAGAGATGACCGACCATATCTACAAGCATTGTAAAACAATACTCGAACAGGGTAAATATCCCATCGTCCTGGGCGGGGATCATTCGATCAGTTCGGGATTTGTCAGAGCGCTGCGCCGGTTTCATAACCCCATCGGTGTTGTCCAGCTCGATGCCCATGCCGATCTGAGAGATCAATATGAGGACGACCCCCTTAGTCATGCATCGGTAATGGCCCGGATCAGAGAACAGACCGAACACACCCTGCAACTCGGTATTCGCAGCATGTGTATAGAAGAAGCCGAATTGATTCAAAGAGAAAACCTGGCGGTACAGACCATGCACAAATTGCGAAAGAACCGGTTCAATATCACTGCCGCCCTCGAGCGCCTTCCGGACAAGCTCTTTCTCACCATCGATGTCGATGTCTTTGATACCGGTCTGATACAACACACCGGCACGCCGGAACCCGGCGGTCTGACCTGGTATGAGGCACTCGGCCTCTTGCAGGAGATTTTTGCAACAAAAAACGTGGTTGGATTCGATATCGTCGAGCTCGCCTATCACCCGGACGACTGGGTGTCGCCCTTTGCGGTGGCCAAATTGCTCTACAAGATGATCGGTTTAAAAATCGATTCCCTGGTCAGGCGCAAACAACTCAAAACGTGGCCGCGGCAACCGCTCAAAACGCTGCCGATATACTAAATGAAAAACCACTGCTGTCCAAAATAATTAAAACCGCCATATTACAAGCTGAACATGTGGCATTTTTTAAGCTAAAACATCAAAACAGACCAACAAAAACCTCACCACAGAGGAAAAAAGAGAGGGAACAGAGAAAAAAATCAATAATGAATTCATGCCGACAAGGAGATGCACATGCCTTTGGAAAGATATGACACCCTGCTCAAAGACGCTCACAATAGAAAATATGCCGTGGGCGCATTTAATATTTTCGCCCTGGAATTTCTTCCCGCCATATTATCAGCGGCAGAAGAAGAAAATTCTCCGGCCCTTTTGCAAATTAACCCGATACACTTTTATCTCGCCGATCTGCGTCCTTATCTGGACTATGTTAAAGAGCAGATTGTCAAGACAACCGTGCCCATCGGCCTGAATCTGGACCACGGTATCAGCAGAGATATTATTTTAAAGGGCATTCAGGCGGGATTCCCCTCGGTGATGTTCGACGGTTCCAAATTGCCCTATGCGGAAAATCTGGCTCAAACACGCGAAATCGTGGAACTGGCGGGAGCCTGCGGCGTCACCGTAGAAGCTGAATTGGGGACCCTGAACGACAAAGGTGTGGAAATCACTGCGGAAAACCGTGACCTTTTATTCACCAACCCTGAAAATGCGGCAGACTTTGTAACCCATACCGGGGTTCATGCCCTCGCCGTTGCCATCGGCAATGCGCATGGATTTTACAAAGGCAACCCCGAGCTCGATTTTGAGCGTCTGAAAAAGATAAACGCCCAAGTGCCGGTTCCCCTGGTGCTGCATGGAGGGTCCGGCATTTCAAATTCGGATTTCCAAAAAGCGATATCGCTGGGCATCAGCAAAATCAATATATACACGGAAATGAGTGCAGCCGCGGCAACGACGGTCAAATCACTTTGCAATGAAAAAGAGTCGCCTTGCGATTATCCGACATTGCTGTTCAAAGCGAGAGAGGCGGTTAAAAAGGTGGTGATCGATAAAATGCGGATATTTAAGAGCAGCGGCAAAGCCTGAGTCGATGAAATAACAAGTCTATATATTTTCCTGATTGCAAAAACAATAGAATTTCACTAAAGAAAGATGTCACATTTTCAAACCATCCATACCATTAATCTTTCTCTTTGTCTTCTCTGAGGTCCTCCGAGACCTCTGTGGTTATTATTTTTTGTTGCAAAAAGCTATTTTTGGACAAGAACGAGTCCTCAATAAAAGATATAAATTATACCAACTATCGCAGGTAAAGCCTTTATCTCATTTATCGTTTGACCGATTTTATTTTTCCATAATTCTGCGGAGCGAGATCCTTCCGCTTATCATTACCACCGATTTTCATTCGACCTTTGAATCTCGTGAATAGACAGGAACCCAAAACAGAAAGCGGAAGAGCTCGCATAGCCCGCGGAGGATCACCCCGCACCAATCTCTGT
>CAZMUU010000038.1:2426-18260 GCA_964569215.1 uncultured Cytophagia bacterium | reverse complement strand
GACCAAGGGTTACAACCATCCGAAGAACAACCTCAAGAGGAAAGAGATGTATTAGACCGGGCCGCCTCTGAAACGACCGAAACAAAAGATGTTTTAGCACAGGAGAGTGAGCCTCGCCGGCCGGTATCACCCCCCTCCTCCGGTACAAGCGTTTCTACAACCATAGCGGGATTGGCTCTGGTATCTGATGTAATGAGCGTTTTTTTGCAAACGGCAGGGTCTATCCATGTGGACGCCCTGATATTAGATGATTATTCTATCGAGGCGGAAATCTCTGCCAAATCGCGCAATGAGTTGGAAACCTTTTTTGGTAATTTGAAAGAAAAATTGCCCGGCAACCTCTCTTTTGCCCCATCTCCAACCGCATCCACAGAGGCGAAAGGTCTGTTGATTGGAATGCTGGCCGATCCGGTTTCTATCGAGAGGTTGAAAAGTGACCAAACACCGGCAACAGTACTGCAGGAACTGAGAACACTTTCCGATCGTTTTGATATAAGATTTATCGAGGGCTCTATGGAAAAACGCCTTTCCAGAGATGGCTATACCATAACGCCTTTATATATCAAGTGCCGGGGATTAATGCCGGCTTGTAATGCCTATTTGGCAGAAATTTCCAAGCGGCAGTTTAAGATAAAAGTTTCCAAGGTGCTTTTAATTGCTAACCATACAGAATCTGCTAATTTTGTACTTCGTTTTAAAGTGATCAATGCGTCTTAAATCCGGCACCGAGAATAGACGAATCATTTGCCCTGCAGACTGTTTGTTTTATTTCAGTCGGGGGCATTTGTTTTAATGCGAGTCATCGCGGGACAGTACAAGGGAGCCCGGCTTTATACTCCAAAGAACCTCCGTATACGGCCGACGACCGACCGGGTAAAGGAGTATGTTTTTTCATGTTTGATGAATCATGTTTCGAGTGCGATCACGCTTGATCTTTTTGCCGGAACCGGCAGTTTGGGAATTGAGGCAAAAAGCCGAGGTGCCGGACGGGTTGATTTTGTAGACCAGGCATATCAATCCGTCAATATTATTAAAATGAATATGCAAAAACTGGGTTTACGCGAAAATGTATTTAAAATGAATGCATTGACCTTTGTCAGTCATGCCTATGAACGTGGTTTTTACTACGATCTGATATTTTGTGATCCGCCGTATGGCTTTGAATTTTCAACCGTGTTGCAGGCGTTTGTACATAAAACCATATTAAGACCGGATGGATTGATTGTTTATGAATCAGATACCCGACAGATCAATCCTGTTATTCATGAATCCTTTGTCGTGGAAAAAGAGAAAAAACTGGGCAATACGAAAATATTTTTTTTAAAAATGTTAACCTTATGATGAAACCCCATAAAATCCGCATCGCGATTTATCCGGGATCATTTGATCCAATCACTTACGGACATATCGATATCATTAAGCGAGCCTGTTTTTTGTTTGATAAGGTTATTATCGCTGTTGCGGTTAATCCTCAAAAGTCACCCCTCTTTAGTCAGGAGGAACGCGTTGAGATGATTGAAAAGTCCATAACCGAATTTTCCGGTGTCCAGGTCGATAGCTTTCATGGGCTCCTGGTAGAGTATGCCAAAGTAAAAAACGCGACCGCCATCATCAGAGGGTTACGCGCGGTAACAGATTTTGAGAATGAAATGCAAATGGCTCTGGTCAACAGAAAACTGGATGAAAATATCGTTACCACTTTTTTAATGACACATGATAAATATTCTTATCTAAATTCAAGTATCGTCAAAGAGTTGATATCTCTTGGCGGCGACGCAAAGTGCTTTGTCCCTCTGCATGTAAATGAACGATTGATCGAAAAATTGAGGAAACAATGAACCTTATCGAGAGCATTCGGCAAAAAGCCAAACAGAACCCCAAAATAATCGTTTTTCCTGAAGGGGAAGACAAAAGAGTTTTACAAGCGGCAGCAATTTGTTACCGGGATAAATTGGTAAAACCGATATTAGCCGGCAACTCCGATCGCATTTATCAAGTGGCGCAAAACGAGGACATTGATATCGATGAGCTGGAGATCATTGATCCTTCGCAGGATTCCGCTTTTGATGAATATGCGGAAGTATATTATAAAAAGCGCAAACACAAGGGGCTGGATCAAGACGCAGCAAAAAAGCAAATGACAAACCCTCTATATTATGGAGCCATGCTTGTTCACAAGGGCCGGGCAGATGCGAGTGTAGCCGGTGCGGCACACACGACCGGTGACGTTCTTAGGGCAGCCATTCAAATTATCGGCGTTGCTGAGGGGTTTTCCATTGTTTCCAGCTGTTTTCTTATGGTCCTGAAAAACGGACAAAACCTCTCCTTCGCCGACTGTGCTGTTGTTCCTCAGCCAACAGCTGACCAGCTTGCCGATATCGCCCTGGCAACAGCGGAAACGCATAAACACCTCACTGGTGAGACCCCCAGAGTCGCCATGTTGTCTTTTTCAACCAAAGGCAGCGCCTCACATGAATTGGTGGACAAAGTACAAAGCGCAACGGAATTGGCTCATGAGCGCGCACCAGAGCTCTTGCTGGATGGTGAATTGCAGGTCGATGCCGCTTTATTGGAATCCATTGCAAAGCGCAAAGCACCGGACAGCCCGGTTGCCGGTCATGCAAACGTGCTGGTGTTTCCGGATCTGCAAGCGGGAAATATCGGCTATAAGCTGGTCCAACGACTCGCCGGTGCCTCCGCAGTTGGTCCGGTTATTCAAGGGCTTGCAAAACCGGCGAATGATCTATCCCGCGGCTGTAGCATTGATGATGTTATTAATGTCGCCTGTATCTGTAGTTTGAAGAGCAAATGAAACCCGGAAAAAGCCATGACAAAGTTATCTCAACAATTTTCGCAGATCAGCGAATCACAAACGGTTGCCCTTGGCGGGATGATGGCCGAACTGAAGCGGGACGGGGTTGATGTCGTTGCATTGGGAGCGGGTGAACCTGATTTTGATACACCGGATTCGATCAAAGAAGCGGCCATTACCGCCATCCGGAAGGGATATACGAAATATACACCCGCTGATGGTATATTCGAGCTCAAGCAGGCGATCACGGAATGGCTTGCAGATGAGTATGGTGCGAAATATGATCCCGACCAAATCGTTATTACCTGTGGCGCTAAACATGCGGTTTATCAGGCGATCGCTGCGGTATGCAATCCGGGCGATCAGGTTATTTTGCCGGCACCGTACTGGGTGAGTTATCCGGAACAGATCAAGCTTGCAGGGGCTCAACCTGTAATTTTGCCGGCAAAGCAGGAGCAAGGATTCAAAATCACTCCCGAGCAGCTTGAAAACGCTTTAAATGATCGGACAAAACTGATTATTTTGAATAATCCATCGAATCCGACCGGGTCCGTTTACAGCGGGAGCGAACTAGATGATCTCGTTGCGGTTTTAGAGTCATCATCCGTGTTTGTTTTGGCTGATGAAATTTATGATAAGATTGTGTTTAAATCCAATTTTGTGAGCATGTTAAAGTTCTCTTCCATTCGCGAGCGTTTGTTGCTGATTAATGGCGTTTCCAAGAGTTTTGCCATGACGGGTTGGCGAATCGGATTTTTGGCTGCTGACAAAAGCATTATCACCGGCATTCGAAAATTTCAGGGGCATACCACTTCAAACCCGGCTTCTGTTTCTCAATACGCTGCTTTGCAAGCCTACCGGGGAGATAAGACTTTTATCTCAAAAATGGTTGAAGAGTTTGCCAAAAGAAGAGAGTATATATATAACCGGTTGATGAATATTGCCGGTATCGAATGCATCCTGCCGCAAGGGGCCTTTTATTTTTTTCCTGATGTTTCTGCCTTTTTTGTAAAAAAAGGCAATGGACAACCCATTAAAAATTCGCTTCAACTTTGCCGATATCTCCTCCAGGAACATAAAGTTGGTGTGGTTCCCGGAGCTGCATTCGGGATGGACACACATGTGCGTTTATCATTTGCCACCTCAATGGAAATTCTTGAAAAAGCAATGGATCGTATTGAGGAGGGGTTGAATGCTTTACAGTGATTGCGTTATGATGGTTTTCTAAAGGAGCTGGAAATGCCTACTTATGAATATCGATGCAGGGCTTGCGGACACGAGTTTGAGAAATTTCAAAGCATCGTTGCAGATCCGATAAAAATATGCCCGGTTTGTGGTAAAGAAAGCGTTTCTCGTTTGGTCGGCGGTGGTGCCGGTTTGTTATTTAAAGGATCGGGGTTTTATATTACCGATTATAAAAATTCAAAGCCAAAAACCGAACAGCCAAAAGCTGAAAAACCAAAAACCGAAAAACCTAAAAGCGAAAAAAGCGACACAAAAACAAAGTAGTTCCCAAAATGTCTAAAAATAACGAGGACATTGGTTTCAACGATACTATCAAAGTCGGCAAACGGAAACTTCATATCGAAACCTCTATGAGTCCGGAGCCTGCCTGCATTGTCTCGAACATTTTTGATGGTGGTGAGCTGGTAGACAAGCAAGAGATGTCCCTGGATGAAGATATCACTGAAAAAGAGCTGAAAGAAGAGATCGGGCAGTTTCATACTTTTATTATCTCAGATCTGGAGTTGCTATTCCTCGTTGCCACTAAAGTAAAGGAAACCAAGAGCGCATCTTCCATTTACAAATTGGGATTGTTGTTTTTTGAAAAAAAATTTTATTCCGAGGCCCTAGAGCAGTTCCTACTGGCATTAAAATTGGATGAGACGATTGAGAACGGCTATTACATGCTGGGACAGACATTTTTCAAGGCCCGTCAATATAAAAAGGCAATGGAGAATCTGCAAAAAGCAGTTGAAAAAACACCGGATTATCCCGATGTCCATCTTCTTTTGGGAAAGACCTACTGGCATCTGGAGGAATATGCAAAGGCCATTCAGGCACTGGAAAAGGCTGTTGAGCTAAATTCTGAATATCACCAAGCCTGTTACACTCTCGGTCTCTATTTGATTCAAAGCAAATCCAAAATTCCCAAAGGTAAAACCCTTAAACCGCCGATTGAACGATTGAAGGATGCACAAAAATATTTGAAAAAGGCGGCTTCTCTCTCCGCTGAATATGATGACAAACTGATGGAAGCAGGATTCGAAAAGCTCGAGCTTAAAGGCAAAGACGACAGCGTGATGCAGGAATTTAAACAAGATTACAAACCCTATAAAATACACCGGAAAACAATATTAGCCAATGCAGAATTTTATCTCAAGTTTATGTTTGCCGGCCTGGACAAGGACAAAAAATCCCTGGATCATTATATTACCAACCTGGAAAGCAGTGTAAAGCGACATCCCAATTATCCAGACCTCCATAAAAGCCTGGGAACGGCTTATATGATAAAAAGCTGGCATCTATTTGCCCAAGCTGTTGAAGAATACAGAAAAGCGGTACAGATCAACTCTTCTTTTCAAGTTGCGCAAAAAAATTTAAAACTTCTTGAAAATGAAACCAAAGGTTTGTTAATTTTATTAAAAGCCATTTTGGAATAAGCGCAACCGAGAGGAGCAAACACCCCCAAAAAATATCCAATAATCCTTCGGATGTCGAGTTAAGCAACAATGGATTCGGGCAGCAGGATATCGCTTCCCACCACTCTGTTGACATTATTTGAATTAATTGGTATTATATTTGCACAATAACCACAGGTGTATAAAATACGCTCGTAAAGTGCAATTCCTGTATCAGGACAGCACAGGAAAAATGTATTGAAACATCTTTTTTAATCGGGCATATAATTATTACAAAACTCATCGGTGATGATTAAATGAATAAAGTTTATCTTTTTTTTCTCTTATTGCTGAGCGTTTCTACGCTTCAAGCTCAATCCATGCAAATAACGACGGCACTGGACCATCCCGGAATCGCGACCATATACGATTTTGTGATTTCAATCAATGAGGATGTCCCGTCCAAATCGCAAATTCTATTAATATTTCCCTCTCAATTTGATCTGAGCAAAGTTACGGTGGCCGATTCAAGGACGCTGGATGGCGGGCTGGAGATCAACGTAATGAGCGATACTGTCGAGATCAAAAGAAGTGGACGGGGAAAGAATATAAAAGCCACCACCCCGATGGATCTAAAAATAGGGTTGATTATAAATCCGGCCGACAGGCAAGAAGAATACCTGATTGGTTTTGTTCTTCGACAGGAAAATCGTGTTTTACTGGAAAAAAGTATGCGAACGTCTATTGAAATGAGGAAGTAACCCCTTGGCAGCAAGCGCAAAAAAATATTATTTTCTTTTATTTTTGCTCATACCTTTTTATGCAGCGATGGGGTCGATTACCGTTGCTTCGGTTGATTTGGAATCCAATCAGGCCGGAGATTATACACTCTGGACCTTCACCTACAGTTCAAGCGGCGTGGCCGTACATTTGCCCGATTCGGGGAAAATTGCCATATGGTATCCCAAATTGACCGGACTCGATCTCTCCAATATTATGATCGCCTCTTCCAGGGATCACAGCAAACTCAATGGCGGATTCAGCAAGGTTGAGGTTCTTACCCTGACAAATTATTTTGTCGTTGTCCTGACCAGGGATGGTACCGGAGATCCGGTTTTACAAAATGTATCTGATATCAAGATCAGCGTTGGCTTGGTTGGGAACCCGCTCTCTACAATATTTGCAAATGAGATCAGGATAGAAACGTATAACGAAGGTGACAACCCCGGCACTGCTGATATCCCCATAGAGGGAGGATATGTTCAATTTCCCATAGATATTGTCAGTGGTGATATCGTTGACAGCTTTGATTTGGTCGATCTGCCCACCACCGTAACGGCTGGTCAGCCATTTACCGTTAGCGTTCAAAACGTGCAGGATTCCGACGGGGATCCTGTATCGGGAAGTCTAATTTATCTCTCATTTAATGATGCCGGCGATCATGATGCTCCGGATGGCACGGCTCCTGTTTTAAGACCTATTGTGGTGCGTAATGGAACCGGCTCATCAAATTCCGTTTTGTATAAATCCGGTGAAACCATACAGCTCAAGGCTGAGAGCGAAAACAATGTAACCGATATCAGCACCTCCACAACAGTGATTCCTGCCGGCCTCGGGGGCTTTGAGTTGTCCGGTTATCCGGCAAAGATTTTAAAAGGAAACACTTTTCCCAATGATGTTACGGTTGAAGCGTACGATCTGTATAAAAACGAAAAAACAGATTATTCCGGAACGATAACCTTTGCCAGCTCTGACCCCTCGGCACAGCTGCCCGCATCCGGCCTTACCTTTGCCGGGTCCAGCAATGTTTTTAGCGGTTCTCTTTTTGCCTTCAACACGGCCGGCACACACTATTTTACCGTCTCGGACGGTGGAATACAGGCGCAGTCTGAAGATGTCCTGGTGAATTCTCTGGTGGTCTGGGAAATCCGCTGTGAAACAGACAAAGTGGGTCAGGAACAGCAAGATGTGCGGGTATTGATGGATGTAATAAATTCAGGAAATAAAGCGTTTAACCTTACAAACGCAAATCTCTTTTTTCGCAATTATAATAATCCCAGTATTTCAATGGATACGGATTTTCAAGATACTTTTACAAATAATATTACTCAAATTTCTGCCGGAGATACTGCAACGCTTGAATTTTCTGTAGATATTTTAAATCCTCCTCCCGGGAGCCAGGTTACTATAAGTGGTAAGGTATATGGCACTATTGATGCATCGACTGTTGAAAGTGATCAAACTATTTATCAACTTTATCCTCCCTGGACGGTATTTAGTGAAGCTGAATTGGCAGTCGATTCGATTGCTGTTATTCCGGATGAGATTTTTCAAGGAGAGAGCAATAAAAAGATCGAGCTCACCGTTGAACATACCGGCCAAAGCGGCACCTCTGCGGCGGCGAGGATTTCTACGGATCCCAACTTTAATCCGTTTATTCTAAAAAACGCAAATGACGAGTTTATCCTTGATGGCTCGTTTGAAATTTCACGAGACCCTTTTAACAATACCAGTATTATCTCTGCAGCGGATGATAACGTCGTCCTTGATTATCTCATTTCCGCCGGCAACAACGCCCAAATCGGCAAAATTTATGTCTACGCCTCTCTGCCTTATACGGATGTCATTACCGGAGAGACCAAATACGCCAGCAGCACAGCCGCGATAGACAGCTTTCAGTCAAGAAAAACAACCACCATTCAGATCGATGATATTTCCCCCACTCAATCACAAGTGACGCGCAACCAGCTTCGCAACTGGTATGTTCAGGTGGCCGTAAAAAACACAGGAAACGCTGATATCGATATAAACCTGGATTCGTCCAATACTTTTTTAGAGTTTCGCAATGGCGTAGAGATTGACACCACGTTTCATTACACCACTCCGGACACATTGGAAGAAGGCGGAACGCTAATTCCGCAGGGAGAAACCCGCCATATCGTCTATACCGTAACCAAAACAGGAAGCATGGTTGGGACCGCCCTGATTTTGGCCACGGTTGAAACGATTAATGGATTATCCACAAATTCCTATATTAGCCAGCAGGTTGGAGCGGTTGAGGTTCAAAAAGAGGCAAATGTCTATATCTCCGACATTATTGCTTCCCAGTCCACAGTGACCGTACCGGATTCCTCCTACGAGTGGTCGGTTAAGGTGATTGTCAGCAATGCCAGCGACAGCAAGGTTGAATTGGATTTTGTCAATTCATTGTTAATCCAGTCGGTTCCGGATTTTTTTCAGGTAACAAATCCCGAAAAATTTGCAACTCTTGATTCCACCCTTATACAGGGTGAAAGCGATACTCTAAACTATAGCATTAAGGGGAAAATAGATTCGACGGAAACGGGTGATTTTTCCTTTGGTGCGGTTGTTACGTTTCGGGTTTTAAATACAGGAGAGATTAAGAGCGTCACTGCGGCAGAACAACAGTGGGTTCATATTATCCGGCAATCCCCGGCTGAACTTGATATCCCAAAAACCAGAGCCTCCCGTCTCTACGTCACGCGAGGTGTCACCCCCAATTGGTGGGTCACTGTTTATGTGAACAATAGCGGGGGAGCGGATTTGAAACTGAATCCGGACTCTACGGTTACATTTATCGAATTGTTCGACAAGGAAAATCAACCACAAAACATATCTTTTCAAACCCCGGCAACGTTTGCTTCAGGCGACACACTGCTCAGGGCCGCGTCAGCAGACAGCTTGATTTTTCCCATCCTTTCGTTGCCCCAGGACACTTCAAAGGAGCTCGAAATCTACTCCCGCGTTCAGACGACAGAATTGAACCGGGAGCTTGCCATCTACGACAGCCTCGAATCGACGGATGATGTGGGACAATTGATCGCTCAACGTCGTGCCGATATCGTTTTTGATCAGGCGGCCGGCGGTATCCAGCCCGGTTATGTTGCGCCGGGTAGTTTTGTCAAATTTCGGGTTGCCGTTCAAAACAGCGGTGAATCAACGATAACCCTTTCTTCCACCCAAACCATACTCCGCTTGCTGGGGACTAACTTTGCTGTAAATTTGGACCCGGTTTCCGAAACTGAACTGTCAGCAGGAGAATCCCGGGAGCTGACCTTTAATGCAAATTATATTTCTGAAGATATTGACCACTCTACCTATACACCCAGAATTACCTTTGTCGGGGAAGAGAACAGCAATCATTATAGCAAGACTCTTGATCTTACCTCCCAGGTAACCATCGGTGAAACCGGAGAGATTGCTATTAATTATATCAATCCTGAGATGCCAACCCTGACCCTGGGAAGAGAAGAGCCCTGGGATGTTTTTGTTGGAATCGACAACAATGCGCAATCAGCATTTTCTTTGGATAGCGTGGATGTGCAATTCTTCTCCGGTAAAACCAGGATTACAGATTTTTTCGATTTTGATGTACAACCTCTTTTTTCGGACACCACAGATTCTATTGGTGGAAACCGGACCAAGGAAATTATTGTAACGGTAAACTCTTTTTCTCAAAACACACCAACAGGAACGATAACCATAAGCGCAACGGTGTGGTTAACGGATCTTATCCAGACAACACGTCAGATCAAACTGGACAGCGACATAGGTACCGCCGGATATTTTACCATAAAGTCTCCGGCAAAATTTGAAATTCTGAATCTATTCAGCAACCAGTCAAAGATCACCCGCGGCCAGACAAGCCCCTGGCGGATTGGTGCGCAAATACGTAACAGCGGTGGCAGCGATTTGCGCCTTGTATCTCATCCGGATAGTAGCTATCTGACCTTTGACAGGGGCAATCAATATTTTACCGTACAAAGTCCTCCTGAGGATGTGGTGCTTCCGTCCGGAAAAACGGACAGTGTTTATTTTACCATTCAACGTATCGACACCTCTACGGTTTTGTTGGGCGAAAACAGCGTAACAACGACGCTTTCCGCGGTTGAGGAAAACAGCGGGAAATTATACCAGCTGTACGACCTGGCAAACGGCAGCCCGGCTGAACTTTTTTTCATCGTACAAGACACCGCCCGGGTACGAGTAGACAGCCTCATCGCCGATGTACCGTTTGATACACTCGTCAACGTTGATCAGGAATTTTATTTAAAGGCAAGGGTCACCAACCAGGGCAACGGTGAGGTTGTCGAAACAACAACGTTGAGGTTTTTCCCGGACGCCGAGAATTTGTTTGCTATTGTTGACCCTTACTTTTCTATCGATTCCCTGGCTGCGGGTGAATCGAAATGGACAGAGCCGGGCGTTTTGGTTACCGCGCCCGACATTGCCGCCATTTCGAAGAGACTCAGCGTGGGAATAAGCGAAGCCATTTCGCGCAATACAAAACAAAGTGTTTCCCTGGATCCCAATATGTCGGTCGCGGATACGACGATTTCTCTTACCGCTCAAATTCCGGCAGAACTGTCAATCGATTCACTGACAACGTCGATCGACACCTTGTCGGCCGGCAGCCTGGAGCCGTGGACCATTTCTGTTTATGTATCCAATTTGGGGGAAGCGCCCTCTATACTTTTGCCGCCACGGGCACAAAACATCCAATTGCCGTTGGGATATGTTGTCGAACCGCCGGTGCTGGACGAACCGGATCGATTGATTTTTTCAAATGAACAGCGGCAGCTTGATTATACCGTAAAAGTGACTGGTCCCGGAGGTGGGGACGTTACCATTCTGGGCAAATTGATGGCGATGGATGGAAACGATGTTTCAAGAGATACGCTATATGCTGAAGAGCAGACAACCGCATATGCTGAAAAAACATCGCGCGTCAGGCTTGTAAGCACTTTTATCGAGAGCGATACGCTTTACCTCGACGGCGCTGATACCGCACATGTCAATATCGCACAATCGTTTAATGTTCTGACAACAGTCACCAATGACGGTGGTATCCAGAGAATGGATTCGGTATGGATTCGTTTGCGTATCGACAACTCGAAACTTCTCGGTCCGGACACTCTGGTCCTGACCAATATTGATCCGGGTGACAGCAAAACAGCTCTGTTTGAATGCAAAGCAGACAGCCAGGAAAACCTGAACGGGGAAACGATAACGGCTCAAATTTTCAGGGCCGTAACCAGGGATGGCTCGCTTGCTGATATCAAAACAGCTGAGGACTCGACAGCGGTTGTCAAGATTTACAGGCCGGCAAAGTTACAAATCAGCGACACGGGTAATCAGGCGCTTAATGAACCGTTTGTCAGTGTTGGGCAGACGTTTCCGATCAACGTCAACATAACCAACCTGAATTCAGAACCGGCGGAAGACATACGTGTGCGTCTGTTCGCAGAACCTGAAAATGCGGTTTCCATTATCGATACTATCCTCGATATTGAAAAAACGGCTTTTCAAGGCAAAACCGTTTCCGACACGTTTTGGATAGAAGCGTTGAGCCAGAGCGGGAATGTAGATTTTTACTCCTCTATCGTTCAGGCCTTTGGACAAAATGATTTACAACCGGTTACGGATATTGACACTCTGGACAACAGCACCTCTGTGACCATTCAGCAGGGGGCACAATTACAAATCACAAATATCATTCCCTCTATTGACCTGGTCAACGCCGGAGACTCGCGCAATCCCTGGATGCTTGCTGTTGTGGTTCGCAATACCGGACAGGCAGACCTGCTGATGCAGGACATATCCCCCAATAATATTGTTATTCAGGTGGGAGATCAGGTCGATCCCGACTATAGCATTCGCGCTCCGTCCGGATTGAAAATTGCCAATAGCTGGCGGCTCAGAGGTGGGAATACAGATACGCTTGTTTATGAGATTCGTGAAAACGGCAAAATTGCCGGAGAAGCCGATATTCTTGTTTCCTTGAGCGCCTATGACCGCAACAAAGGGTCTCAGAGCCAGGCGCTGACAGCGGATGGGCAGACATCGGTCACCGTAACCAGCCAGGCCTGGGTGAGAATAGACAGGATGCTTATTCGCAATCAGCTGCAAAACGAAAATTATGTCGATGCCGTGGTTGGAAATAACGGTGATTTTTTAACCAACCGCGACCAAAAATTTCAGGTTCATGTGACCTGTGAGACCGGAGAGTTTGCCGGGGTTGATTCAATCGTCGTCGAGTTGTCTGAAAGCGGTTCTTCGGAAACCCAGCTTGATACCATTGCCAGAATACCGACAGAGGACAAAGCCTCTGCTGTTTTTTCGTTCGATGCCGATGGGTCCTGGAATAAAGACCTGGGTCAGATTACCCGCCGCTTTTCGGCCCGGATTCTCTCTGCAAATTCTCTGGCCAGCACGTTACCGGCAATCATCCGCGGTCCCGAAACATCGGCGGATACAACCCTGTCCATGCGTATACAGATGCCGGCGCAAATTTCGGTTCAATTGTCTTTAGCTTCGACCGAGGACACGACGCTGAGCAGTGCTCAGGAATTTTCTATTGTTGCACGCGTTACCAATCTGGGAACCAGTCCGATGACCACCGGCGAGGTCAGATTACAACCGCCGGACAACTATTATATTCAAACCGCTACAGATTCGGTTAATATTCCTGTTGTCAGGTCGTTTCAATTGACCGACGGGGTCTATAGCGTCGACATCCCCTATTACGTCTATGCTCCCGTGGAAGAGTCTTTGAATGATCGTTTTGAGTGTGTGATCAACACTTATCCGAATGATGTAAACACGCAGCAGGCCGTAATTGTTGAGAGTCAACGCGATACAGTGACCGTCTCTACGTTTAGTACGGATTTAAACATCGCATCTTTCACCATCCTCTCCCCGGAAGGCGCCAAGGATGGTATTTTGTCCACCGGGCAAAATTTTACCGTTCAAGCCAGAATACACGCCTCCGAGAATCTTGCGAATGTAACGGCGAGTCTGCTCTTGCCTTCTGAATTTGACTATGAATTGCTCGATGTCCAAACCCGGCCCGTACAGAGAAATCAGGACATGACCTGGAAAATAAAGACACCATCAACAGCAGTGGTTATTCCGCATGACCTGACCTTACAGGTGAACGCCAATACCCTTGAAGGGACGGCAACAGAGCGGGACTCGATTACCATCAGCCGCGTGGTAAAGCGAACCAGCCTTTATCTCGAAAACCTCGAAGTGGTGGATCCATCCGGGGTAATGCAAAACGAGACCGCCATCTTTTCGGTCGGTCAAAGCGCGGTGTTGAGAACCGTAGTGAAAAATTTCGGCGATGCAGATATTAGCGGGACGGGCATCGTGAGACTGGATTTTAAAAACAGCGGACTTGACCTTGCGGATGCCCAGGCCAGTTTGGAAAAAGAATTTCAAGTCGACCAAGATCTCTACTGGACGATTAAAGCGCCGACCAGTACTTCACCATTAACCGAAATAAGCGTAGAGATTATAGAGGCGCCGTTCGATGAAAATACGGGGATAACGGCAAATGTTCAAAATACACCTAATCTTTTACGGGTCCAAACAGAAAAAGAAGGTAGTATAATGTATTCCGGTTTCGGAATCAGTTTTCCCCTCGGCGCCATGGACGGCATGGTTTCAACCGGTCAGATGTTCAAAGTCTCTGCCCAGATCGATTCCGATACCGAAAAATTTTCCCAGAACCTGCGTGCGCGAATATTTTTTGAACCTGCGGGGGTTTTTGATGCCGTTGAACAAGTTATCGATGTCGAACCGGGCTTTCAGGAAAATATCGAATGGTCCATTATTGCGCCGGAATACAAGAGCTCTTCCCCATATCGACTTTGGTTCGAAATCACCGGCATCGACAAGCGCTCGGGCGAAGAAATTGTAACGAGCTCGGAGACCATAGATGTCTCGGTTGAAGATAAAACCATGTTTTCTCTAAAACCGTCTATATCACAGCCCAGTGGGCTTGAAGGCATTGTGTCGACCGGGCAGCAGTTCACCATAAAAATAGAGATAGAGCATGACGGGGCGGATTATTTTCAGGATGATGAATTCAGAGTGCAAATGGAAAGACCCAAAAATGCTTTATACCAGATGGATCCGTTGGACACATCGATAAAAGAGTTTGTCGGCGCGGCCTTCTGGACCTTTACGGCGCCTGAGTCCAGACCCGAGGGATTGTCGGAATTCAAGTTTACCTTTCTATCCGTTCCTCGCGATCAAAACACGGGCAAACAGGCAGCTGTTCGCAACAATGAGTGGCCCTTTACCATACAAACGGTGGAAAAAACCAAACTCGAACTGAATGCTTATCTAAACGGCGCCAACCGATCCGACTCCGGCGTGGTTCGGGTTGGGAGTAAATTTCATATTGTCGCTGAATTGGAAAATAAAGGCGAGGCGGATTTTGAAGGTCCCTATCAGGTTTCGCTGCACCTTCCCCAGTCGGGATTCCGTGTCGATGAAGCAACAAAAAGCGGAACCGGTCCGGAAATAAGCTGGGAGGTTCAAGCCCCGACAACACTTTTGGACAGCCCCGACACCTTCTATATCAAGCTCGACAAAAAGCCGAATGATAAATATGCCCGCAAAGAAGCGACCGTCCTGAAAGACTCGGCCGAGGTGATCGTTGGTACCAAAACAGGCACGGTTTCGGTAACGCAACGGTCTCTGAGTCGCTCCAATGCCCTGGCCAAGGGCCAGGAAAATATAACGGTGATGGGAATCGTTTTCCGCAACAGCGATCTGATTTCCCAGGCAAAATCGGTGCTAAAGGGAATCTCTCTCATTTTTCGCAACAAGCACAATGAACCGATCAGAGCTTCTTCCGTGATCAGCTCGATCTCTGCAATAAAGCGCTCTCTACCCCAAAAGGAACTTTTTTCTACGACGATCATCAGCGAAGAGCCGGAACAATTTTTAGATTTCACCCTGGGCTCGCCGGACACCATTTCCGGTACCAAAGCAGATTCTATTGATATTGTGGTGGATATTTCCGCAAATGCTTCGGTAACGGATTTTCATGTTGACCTCGACTCTTCTTCTGCCTTGCTGCTGTATGACGCTGAATCCAATTATCCGCTGACCGTGGGCGATATGGACGGTAATTATATCCAGTTTCTGGGGATCACTTCCGGAACCTCAGTGATTGTGGATTCAGAGCTCAAAGAGTCATTTTATAATTATCCGAATCCATTTGGCAGCAGTGGGCGCCGTTCTACAAAGTTGGTCTATTATCTCAAGCAACCCAGTGATGTAGAAATTAAAATATTTACACTGACCGGAGAGCTGGTCAGATC
Organism: uncultured Cytophagia bacterium; assembly: GCA_964569215.1. GTDB lineage: Bacteria > Zhuqueibacterota > Zhuqueibacteria > Residuimicrobiales > Oceaniaggregativiventaceae > Oceaniaggregativivens_A. The sequence goes on along the minus strand of CAZMUU010000038.1, from coordinate 2,688 downwards.
ATGGTCCTTTACAAAAGGAGAGCATTACCGCTATACACATCAGGGCATGCATGACGGCGATGTCACCTGGAACGGTGCCAACGGCAACGGGTTTTTGGTATTGAACGGTATCTATGTCGCCTATATCACGGCGGTTGATTATAATGAAACGACGCGCACCAATATTGCTGTAGTGAAATAAAAACATGAAAAACAACTCTCAAAATAGTATACTTTTATTCCTAGTGCTCACAGCCACTCTGTGGTTTACGCCTCTCCACTC
>CAZMUU010000038.1:1473-2416 GCA_964569215.1 uncultured Cytophagia bacterium | reverse complement strand
CGGGATAAATGATATATTTGATTTGCCTGTCGGCGCAAAGGCAATGGGTATGGGCGGCGCATATGTTGCCGCCGTAAACGATCCCTACGCTTTGTACTGGAATGCAGCCGCCCTGGAGCAGGTCTCCAATATTAGCCTGGCACTCTATATGAACAGCCTTCCCACGGGCGCACAGTACAACTATGTTGCCTATGCGCATCCCACCCTTTTCAAAGGTACTTTTTCGGCCGGCTGGATGCGCATCTCTATCGATGATGTCCAAATTCGCAGCGCTGAAGACGGTTCTTACCTGGGCTCGCAGAACTATGGCAGGGATCTGTTTCTTTTTGGATATGCATTTAATCTTGTGCCCGGTTTTTATGTCGGTACAACGTTAAAAATTGAACGTTCTGTGTTCCCGGGACCGGAAAACGAACTTACGCTTGTACCCGGCCGCATCACGGATTCTGCATTTGGTGCGGACATTGGTTTTCTCTATACGCCGCCTTTTGACAGTCCGTTTTTTCGAAACACAAAACTCGGATTGAACATACAAAACGCAGTGAAAAGAACGTCGCGTTTGATCGAGATGCGGGAGTCGACGCCGAGAAATTATCGTATCGGGTTGTATCGTACTTTTCCTCTGAACGAGCTGAACAGTTTTGCCCTTGCCTTTGAAGTCGATAAAAATGAAAAGTCCTCTATTCCCATGCGATTTAGCATGGGAGCGGAGTATGGATTTTATAACAGTTTATTTTTACGAAGCGGTTACGCTGACGGACATATTACCTTCGGAGCCGGACTTGAAATCATCGGTATTAATCTCGATTACTCTTTTTGGAGTGCTCAGGATGTTTTGCTTGACAATAGTCATAGAATTTCAGTAACTTTGAATATTGGCAAAAGTCGGGAAGAGAGGCAGTCTCTCTATCAGCAGAAACAGATGGAGCAGTGGGAACAGGAG
>CAZMUU010000038.1:0-1463 GCA_964569215.1 uncultured Cytophagia bacterium | reverse complement strand
TCCAGATCGAAGAACAGCGCAAAATCAACGAATCCTGGGAGCGGGCAGAGACCGCCTTTGAACTCGAAAATTATGACAAAGCCTTTTTTGAAATTACCAAAGTTCTTTCGTTTGCCAAAAGCGACAACGATCCTGAATTCGCCCGGGCGCGTTTGTTTCGCGACGAAATCATAAGTAAACAACGCGAGGTGAGGAAAGAACAGGAGAGATTATTTAAAGAACGCGAACAGGAACAAGCGCAACGGCGGGCCTCTGAGCAAACGATTCGTCAACACCATCAGAACGCTATTGCCTATTACGAAGAGGAAAATTATCCGGCGGCGATTTCCGAGTGCGACATGGCATTGAATCTGAATCCGCAAGAGAATCTGGCGGCTCCCATTCGTGATTTGCGTTCCAAAGCGCAGGCTGATATGGGCAAAAAAATCGACAATCTTGTTGCACGAGGCGCCGAACTGGCCGCCCAGGGACGAAATGGAGAGGCTATTGAAATATTTTCACAGGCCAAGGTGCTGGCAGAGGGTTACCCTGCAATCGAATCAAATATCAACAACCGTATTCGCGTCTCTACCAACAACTTGAATTACGAGGGATTGTTCAGACGGGCCACTCTTGAAGCGCAAAAAGAAAATTGGGCTGAAGCTGCGCGCTTGTATGACCAGGCGTTGCGTTATCAACCCAATAATTCAAGCCTGCGAAAGCGGTACGAAGAGGCGGAAGCAAGAGCCAATGCCAGAGATATAGAGATGACGCCCCAAGTTGAAGATCTTTTTTCTAAAGGTTCAACCGCAATGATCAAGGGAAATCTGGAAGAAGCTTTGCAGTATTACGAACGAGCCAAGGCGCTGCAACCCTATAACAGGAAAATTTTAAGAGGCATCGATTATATTCGGGAAGAAATAGCCAAAAAAGAAAAAGCAACTCAAGATATTACGAATAACTAGGGAAAAGATTCTTGTTTAGGCGCGTCGTAAAAGAGCAACTCGTCGTACCGGCCCGGATTGAACATCTTGGAGATTTGAGAGATTTTGTTACCCGATTCGGGAAAAAACAAGGCATTTCCGACCGGATCATCAACGCCTTCAAGCTCTCCGTCGATGAAGCGGCTACAAATATTATTAAACATGCCTACCGTGACTGGGATGGCGATATAACCATCCGGGCTATTCTTAAAAAAGATACTATCAACATTGTTCTTATCGATCAGGGCAAATTTTTTGATCCGCGCCAGGTCAACGATCCGGATCTGCAGCGATATGTCAATATCGGGAAAAAAGGGGGCCTCGGTATCTTTATCATGCGCCGCCTCCTTGATAATATCGAGTATCGTAAATCTGAAGACGGTAATGAACTGTGGTTAATAAAATACCAGGAATCCGTACAAAAAAGAAAAATTACCTTACCTTCATTTTCTATTTCGCTTAAAGCCAAGTACTGGCTTTTGGCTATGTTCATTTACAGTC
>CAZMUU010000037.1:0-18570 GCA_964569215.1 uncultured Cytophagia bacterium | reverse complement strand
GTCTCTGCCTTGCTGGTGACACCGGCAGCCACTGCTTTTCAATTGACCCGGGATTTTAAGAAAATGCAAATACTATCCGTCTTTTTCGGCGTCTTTGCCTGCTGGCTTGGCATGCTGATCTCTGCTCTTGTCGATGTGCCTTCCGGGGCAACCATTGTCCTTGTTGCTACCGCTTTGTTTTTTATCGCGCTGTTTTCTTCACCGTTGCGCAGACAACGCAAGCAGCTGCACAAAGAGCTGTTAAAGAAAAAAACGGGCTGACTTGTTCGAATAGTCATTCAAAACATAGGCAGGAGGCTCTGTTGTTAAAGGAATTTGTTACAACGCCGGCGCTTGAACGCAGTATCGGAAAATCGTTTCGATTTCTCTCTCCCAATACCTGGACAACCCTGTCGCTCTTTACCGGGTTTTTTGCCTTTTGGCTGATTATCAACCAGTATATTGCGGTTGGTATGATTGTTTTTTTAATATCGACCCTGATGGATATGATAGACGGCAAAGTCGCGCGTTATACGAACCGGGCGACCCCCCTCGGCGCTTTTTGGGATGGCACCGTTGACCGGGTGGTTGATATGCTGTTGATACTTTCGTTCTTTTTTCTCGATTTTCCAGTGCGACTCCTGTATTTGCATATTTTTTTGTTCCTGCTTCTCTTTTTTACCCTTATGCCGCCATTCATTGTCGCTTATGCAAACCATCGCCTGGCGGTTCCCGATCCGACCGAAAAAGTGATCTGGCGATTTGCTTTTCGGGCAGAGTATATTTTTCTCTTTCTTATGGTTATCATTTTGAATAAATATTCCATAAATGCTTCTTTTTATATTCTTTGTGCCGGATTTATCTTAATGCTGGCAACGTGTATACAAGCAACAATACTGGTCTTTGTAAAATCGGTAAACTATAAACTCTGATGCCATCAACTCGAAACCTTCTTATCAAAAATGTCAGGCTTTTGAGCCGTAACGATTCAGTGGATATACGAATCGAGGATGGAAAACTGACCGCCATCGACCGGGGCCTTGAATTCACCGGGAAAACGCTTAACGGTGAAGGCCGTCTTGTTGTTCCCGGTTTGATCGATCTTCATATTCACGGAGCCGGCGGCACTGATCTGGTCTCTGCCAATCGACAGGAGATGGATAATATGGCCGCAACTCTGGCGAGACTGGGGACCACCGGTTTTTTGGCCGCAGCAGTTTATAATCCACACCACCACGAGTTCATTTCCGAGCTCTTTTCCTGCTTATCCTTCAAGGGTGCTGACTTGCTCGGACTCTATCTCGAAGGCCCCTTTATCAATCGCGAGAAACGCGGAGGCATTCCTGAAAATTATATACAAGCGCCTTCCTTATCCCTGTTACAGCATATCCGGGAGCAAAGCAATAAAAATTTGAAAATCATGACGGTTGCGCCGGAGGTGGAGGGCATTGAACGGATCATCGATTTTCTCCGGCAACATGACATCATCGCCGCCCTGGGTCATACGAATGCGGATTATGAGACCGCAAACCAGGCCTATAAAAATGGTGTGTCGCATATTACCCACAGCTTCAATGCCATGACCGGCCTGCATCATCGCGAACCCGGACCTGTTGTGGCTGCTGTGGAATATTCCCACGTTTATGCCGAGGTTATTTGTGACGGTGTCCATATTCATCCCGCTATCGTCAATATGCTTTATAAATTGTTTGGAACGGAAAGAATCGTATGCATAACCGATGGTATTGAGGGAATGGGATTGCCGGATGGTACCTGGATGTATGATGGCAGGATTTATATCTCAAAGGGCGGTATTGCCCGCTATCCCGATGGCACACTCATCGGTACCACGCAGAGTTTGTTACAGCTGGCGCTGAATTTCAAGCGATTTAGCGGTTGTCATCTGCAACAGGCCTTTGATACAGTAACTCTGAATCCCGCCCGTGTTCTGGGTATTGACAAGCAAAAAGGATCTGTTTCAGTCGGTAAAGATGCTGATTTGCTTCTCCTCGACGCGGATTTCTCCGTTTACACCACCGTGATAGAGGGAAACATTGTCTATCAAAAAGAGAATCCGCATAAAAAAAACGATTGTCGCGCATAACGCCTAGCGAATATCCGGCAGCGATGGCATCACCATCAAGATATGCTCCTGCAGGGCCAGATGATGTAATTGTATCTGATACTGGATGCTTTTCTGTGCGGACAGCGGCAATGCCCGTAACAGATATCGTTCCCTCTCATCGATTGATTTTTCCGGTTTATGACCGCCGACCCCGGTGGAAAAGAGTTTTAAAAAGGCGGTAAGGTTATCTTCCGGTTCTGGGTAGATTCGGATGCGAACCTGTTCTGTTTTATCAATTCCCAGACGATTTTTGACGATTTCAATGCTGGATTGCAAATTACCCAGGGTATCAACAAGCCCTTTTTGGAAAGCCTGATCACCGATCCATATCCTGCCTTTGGCCAACTCTCTGGCCTGCTGAAACGTCAACTTTCGGCTTTGCGCCACCTTTTCGACAAAGCGATAATATGCGCTTTTGGACATTTGTGAGAAATATGCCTTGTCCTGATACCCGAAAGGCAGAAGGGGATTTAAAAACAGCGCCGAGTCATGGGTTTTTAAGGTGTCCACGCTTGCGTCGATTTTATCCAGGGTTTTACTGAAATTGGGTATCATGGATACCACTCCAATCGATCCGGTTACGGTCGTCGGATGCGCAATAATGGTATCACAGGCGGTGGCGATATAATAGCCGCCGGATGCGGCAACAGAGCTCATGGAGGCGAATACCGGTATTTGTTGGCGTGTGCGGTTGATTTCAGACCACATCTCGTCTGCGGCCATAATCGATCCGCCGGGACTATCGATACGGATGATGATGGCCTTAACCTTGTCATTCTTTCGCGCCTTGTCCAGATGGCGCGCAAAGCTTTTTGATCCACATACAGCGTTTTCAAAGGGAGCGATATCGCCGGTATCGCCGGTAAGCATGATTCCGGAAACCACCACCATTGCAATCTCAATATCATCCCTGTAACCCGATTTTTTGAGACCGGATTTGCTCGCTGCGTATTTGGCCAGAGGGGTAAGGCGAAGTTTGGAAGCTTTTGCCATCCGTTTTAGTTTTTCTTCAACCTTCCAGTGCGGCTCGATCGCATCGATCAATCCCAGTGACCACATGTCTTCGGGTTGATAAATACCTTTTCGCAAAGCCGAGTCGAGGTTGTGTTCTTCGAGCGATCTTGCTTTGGCAACCGTCTTTAACCAGGTTGACAGGCGATGGTTGAGCAAATCATCGAGAGACTCTCTTGCGGGCCGGCTAAATCCGGTTCTGCTGACGGTTTCACCGGCTGCTTTATACTCTTCATATTGCTCCACATAATAGTCGATGCCCAGTTTGTCATAGGTGCCTTTCCAGAAAATATCCAGGATGGCGAAACCATTGAGTTCGATAATCGATTCCGGCGGCATAAAAATAGAATCCGCAACCGTCGCCAGTAAATAGTCCCATTCATTGCCGAATTCAATAAAAGCATAAACGAATTTGCCGTTTTCTTTGAATTCCTCCAGCAGCCGGTATATCTCCAGGGTTTTGCTAATGTCGGCCTGAAAGTGCATCGGATTCAGATAAACACCTTCTATCTTGGGATCTTTTTTGGCTCTTTTCAAGGCGGAAAGGGTTTGCATATAGGTAAGCGGTTTTTGTCCTTCCATGAATATGGCAAACGGATTGGGAGTTGCCTGTTCCTGTAATTCACCCGGGAGTTTTAACTCCAGGACACTGTTTGTAGCAACCGAGGGTGGCTTTGAGGTAAACGAGGAGCTGATCATAACGATAAACAGGAATATAAATGCAAAAAATGAAACGGCTAAAACGCCTGCAATGGCCAGAGCGATCCAGCAACCGGAGCGGTTTCTTTTAGGCTTTTGTACGGAATGGGTGCTTTCTCTTTGATTTTTATAATCCATTATCGACCCTTTCTCTGTATGAGTTATATTTCTTTTTTTAGAATACCCCTGTAAAATAATTTGGATGATGTAGAAATATCCTTTGGAGCCATATGCCGGTCGCTTAATTCCGGTTGCAGATCTATGCCCACAGAATTATAGATTTGCGCGACGTAATAGGAGCAGAATAGTTTTGTTGCCTTGATCAACGCATCGTTTGGATCCTTTGGCCTGCGTAACAGAAATACGAGTCCGAGCCAGAACGCTTTCAGATAGTCATATTCCTTGCCCAGTTCCTGCTGGGCAAAATCGACCATATCGGATCGCTGCTCTGAGGATAGATCGGTTTTTGTCGAATACCATTCGATGTCGCCGTGATAAGATTCAATGTTTTTCGACAAGGGCGTGACCATAACGCCGCGGTTAACAGCTTCTAAAACCATCAAGCGGTTATTCCACCACGCCGCAACGCCGGTGTGGGAATACTTTGAGCGGGTGACCACCTGTATCATCTTTGCAAAAAAACCGCTACCCCGGTATAGCAAGACATCGCCATCGAGGATATCTGCTCTGACACTTTGATAAAGGACAGTTTTCAGGTTCATTCAGTTTGCTCTCGTTAATATTATCTTAAAAGTATTAATCTTTTACAAAAAAAACAAGTTGCAGAAAGGGTAAATAATTTTTATTATATATAAAATCAAGAATGGATCATAGCGAGGCTTGCCGGTATTCTGCTTCTTCGCTACACCTGTGGCTTTGGGTGTGATTCTAAAACCTGCTGTCTGCAATTCTTACCCTGGTCTCATTTTCAGCTCATAGTTGCAATTCCAGTGTGATCTGCATCAATTTAGGGCTAAAAAATTCCGATTTTGCTTACATTTAAGCTGGATTATTTTAAATTAATATAAAAGGGATTCATTTCTCGTAACAGGATGGATGATGACAATTCATTTAAATGGTGCTTTGGAGTGTTGGGTATGATGAGGAAATTTTACTTGTTCGCAATATCTGTTGTACTGTTCGTGGCGTTGGCTTTTCCGGTCCGGGTGGGATCACAATCCGCACCGGATGAAGAGTTTACCAGCGGGAGTCTGGATGGATATATTCAGTATATTCCAAAAGCGGGACCGGCTTTTACGCATAAAACGGATAAATGGGACGGCTATTTGCGCATATCCGTTCCTTCCACGGATATCTATTGGCACTGGTCTACATCGGATCAGGCGCCCCAGCTGCGCCGTAATATCACCTCTGATGACTGGCAGGTCGAGACGCGACTGCAGCTCTCAACTTTTACCGACAATGCAAATTTTATCACGGGGTTGATGGTCTATTTTTCCGAGACCGAGCTTTTTTATTGGGGATTTTCCCGCGGCAGCAATACCCTGCGTATGTATCACAGCGGTGTCGGCAATTATATGGAAACCGTCTATACCGGCGGCAACACGGTTGAATTGCTGATTGAAAAAGAGGAAAATACCTATACCTTTTCCTATCGCGAAGAAGGAAGCGATATCTGGAGCGAGGCCGGAACCTATTATTCCGGTACAGCTTGCCAGGCGGTGGGACTGATCGTTAACACCTGGAAAGCCGGCAATGCCATTAATGCCGATTTTGACTATTTGCGATTTCAGGGTGATAAAGTTCTGATTGTATCGGATTCATTGAGTGGCGGTAACGTCGGAATAGCCTACAATGAACAGCTGCAAGCCGTAAGCGGTACTCAACCCTATTCCTGGTCATTGTCACAGGGCTCTCTTCCCAATGGATTAACCCTGAACACCTCAACCGGAGAGATAAGCGGCACCCCCACCCAGGTCGAAAACCAGACTTTTACCGTTCAGGTTATCGACAGCAGTACGCCGGCAGATACCGCCAATAAAGTCCTTTCTATTGATATTCAGCCCGTTCCTCCGTTAACTGTGACAAATATCCAATTGTTAAACGGTATTCAAGATAAAAGTTACTCAGATACGGTCAAGGTAGAGGGGGGGATCCCTCCTTATAACTGGAGTGTGTCCGCCGGCAGTTTGCCGGACGGCCTTGTATTGCAAGGCAGTAGCGGTGTTATAGAAGGGACGCCAACTGCTGAGGGAACCTATAATTTCACTATTCAGGTCGATGATGATAATCTATTGACTGAAATCACGACTCAATCCTATACGGTTGAGGTTTTTGCCATTGACGATAAAAACCCGATACCACCGGCATGGATTTATGAACCCTGGGTATGGGAAGATGTCGATAATAGTGAAAGTGCGGTAAGGGATCTGGTGCAGGGTTACACAAGCCGGGACATCCCGGTAGGAGCAGTGATACTGGACAGCCCCTGGGAAACGAAATACAACTCGTTTATTTTCGATCCCGCCCGCTATCCCACGCCGCAACAACTGGTGGACGACCTTCACGCAATGGATATCAAAGTGATTACCTGGATCACCAGCCTGATCAATGAAAAAGATTCCAATGGATCCTTTGACGGAAAATCACCGAATTACGATTATGCAAAAAGTCGCGGCTACTTTCTGGATGGTGGCGCTCTCTACCAATGGTGGAAAGGGTATGGCAGTTTTATCGATTATACAAATCCGGAAGCGGTTGCCTGGTGGCATGGTCAAATGGACAAGGTTCTCACGATGGGAATCGACGGCTGGAAAGTCGATGCCGGAAATCGTCGAATGCCTGATAACGCATCCTGTTATACGGGAACCATTTCCAAAAAGGATTATAGCACGCTGCATTACCGTGATTTTTACGAGTATACGTTGCAGCGGTCGGGAAAGTACGCCATCACGATGAACAAACCCTTTGATGACAATACGTCGGATTCGACCTATGTACCGCTGGCTTACTCGCCGGTCAATTGGCTTGGCGATCAGCAACATACCTGGGGAAGCGATGGTCTCGTGGGAGCCCTGAATAACTTTTACCTGGCTGCAAACCGTCGCTTTATCGCTATCGGCTCCGATATCGGTGGATTCTCAGGTCAAACAGCGATTACCAAGGAACTGCTCATCCGCTGGACTCAATTCGGTGCCATGTCGCCGCTGATGGAGAACGGGGGACTCGGTGAACACCGTCCCTGGATGTATGATTCCGAAACCGAAACCATCTATCGCTATTTTGCCAAATTGCACAGCCAGCTGGTACCCTATCTCTACAGCGAAGGCGTGCGCAGTCATAACCAGGGTGTGTCTCTGGTTACCCCAAAGAGCGGAACCTGGCAATATCTGCTCGGAGAAGATTTGTTTATTGCCGCTGTTTATGAAAATACAAACAGCCGATCGGTTACGTTTCCGACAGGGGATAACTGGATTGATTACTGGAACGATGACAATGTTCATACTGGCGGCACTACCCTGTCCGCTTATAATGTTCCCCTGGATCGCTATCCGATTTTCATTCGCCAAGGCGCATTCATTCCGATGAATGTCCGCGACGGTAACACCGGTCACGGAAGCACCCAGTCAGCCGGCTATTTGACCATGCTCGTTTATCCCGCGCCATTGTCCGGTTTTAACCTGCACCAGGAAGAAAAAGCGGATATTGCTTTTGCCTCTGTTCAAAACAGCGATTCGACGCAGATAACCGTCTCAAGCAGCAGTGAGGATTATATCTTCAAAGTAAAATACGCGGATTTTCCGCAAGCGGTCAAGCTCAATAATACTCTGCTTGGCGAGAGGACCACGTTTGCCGAATTTGAGTTGAATGCCTCCGGCTGGTATCATGATTACAATAACAATTATGTCTGGATAAAATTTTCAACCGCCGGCAACAATGCTTCTGTTGTGATCGAAACGGGTGAGCCACCGCTTCAGATCACCACTACCTCTTTACCGGCCGGAACCGAGGGCGTGTTGTACAATACCACAATAGAAGCCCAGGGTGGCCTGGCTCCATATCAGTGGGATTTGACATCCGGTGCATTGCCGAATGGCCTCCTCCTTGATAATGCCACCGGTGCCATCAGTGGTATCCCCACAGTGGCCGGCTCCTATACCTTTACCATCCAGGTAAGCGATACAGAATCCGCTACGGATGATCGCGAGTTTAGCATCGATATCGATCCACAATCCCTTATCGATGAAGAATTTACCCAGCAACACCTGAACGGCTATACGGTTGATATTCCCAAAGCCGGTCCCACTTTCACATTCGGTACAAACAAATGGGATGGGTATTTACGACTGAACATACCCTCCACTTCAACTTATTGGCATTGGTCCGGCAGCGACGAAGCGCCGCAACTGCGCCGTGACGTTGGTGAAGGCGACTGGCAGGTGACCACAAGGATGCAATTATCATCCCATACACCGGATGCGAGTTTCGTGGTGGGCCTGCAAGTCTATTTTTCCGCCAACGATATATTTTACTGGGGCTTTTTCCGCAGTATCAGTTCTTTGCGAATGTTTCATAGCGGTATCGGTAATTATTTTCCGGTGACCTATACCGACGGTAATACGGTTGAGCTGAGAATACGTAAAGAGGGAAACAGCTATTATTTCGAATATCGCGCCGAAGGTGCGTCAAGCTGGATCGTTGCCGGTGATTACTGGTCAGGCCAGCAACCCCAGGCTGTCGGCTTGATCGGAAACACCTGGAATATAGGTAATCAAATCGTCGCTGATTTTGATTATCTGCGACTGGGCGGAGACGCATTGCGCATCACCTCTACTGCTTTAAAAAGCGGGCAGGCCTATTCCGCCTATTCAGATACACTGATCGCCTCGGGCGGAGAGAGTCCATACACATGGTCGCTTGCAAGCGGATCTCTGCCCGGCGGACTAGTACTGAATAGTAACGGCATACTCAATGGCACGCCTACTCAGGCAGATACGGTTGATCTCACTTTTCAGGTGAAAGACAGCGCCGTTCCCGCCGATAGTACGACGGAGACATTTCAACTAAAAATCGAATCCCTTGCGCCTGTTGTTATTGCCACCGATACCTTGCCCGCCGGTCAGGTCGGTTCACCATATAGTGCCACGATGACGGGGTCGGGAGGAATGTCCCCTTATAGCTGGCAGATCGTCAACGGTGTATTGCCGAATGGTCTGAGTCTCGATCAACTGACCGGGGAGATCAGCGGTACTCCTTCTGTTGCGGATACGGTACTGTTAGCCATCCGGCTTAAAGACAGTCAGGTTCCTGCTGACAGCACGGATAAGAATTTGCAGCTGCGCATCGCGGACATGCCTCCCCTGGTTATTGAAACTGCTGCTTTACCCGGCGGTACCATCAATGTACCCTTTACCGCCCAATTGCAGGGTTCGGGAGGCCTAACCCCATATAAATGGTATGCTGATTCGGATAGTCTACCGGCCGGTATCGTTCTGGATAGCCTGAGTGGTGAGTTCAGCGGTACGCCGGCAGAGAGCGGAGATTTTTCCTTTACTGTAACCCTGAAAGATGACCGATCTGTTGAAACAAGCAAGGCATTTACCATTCAGGTATCCGATCAGCCTCTTTTGGATGAAGAATTTGTCAGCCAAAGTTTAAATGGCTACACTGTCGATATTCCCAAAGCGGGTCCCGACTTTACATTCGGTACCGACAAGTGGGATGGTTATCTGCGTCTCGATGTTCCCTCCACGACGACCTATTGGCATTGGTCCGGTAGCGATGAAGCGCCGCAACTGCGCCGCGATGTCGGTGAAGGTGACTGGCAGATTACCACCCTGATGGAATTGGTGACTTTTACGCCGAATGCAAACTTTGTGGTGGGATTGGAGGTTTATTTTTCCGCCGGCAATATTTTCTATTGGGGATTTTTCAAGGATACAAGCGCCTTGCGAATGTTTGACAGCGGTGTGGGTAACTATTTTCCCGTCTATTATACCGGCGGCAATCGCGTTGAACTGAGGATTCGCAAGATCGGTACAGACTATCATTTTGACTATCGCGCCGAAGGAGCGGCTGACTGGATAGGAGCGGGCACTTATTATGCTTCCGCCCAACCCCTGGCCGTGGGGCTGATCGGTAACACCTGGAATGTCGGCAATCGCGTAGTCGCTGATTTTGATTACTTGCGATTACGGGGAGATGAATTGGCGATCACCAATTCATCGCTTCAAAGCGGAACCGAATACAGCGCCTATCTCGATTCTTTGACAGCCGGCGGCGGAACGCCGCCCTATACCTGGTCTCTGGTCGGCGGAATCCTTCCCGCAGGCCTCACCTTTGATACGGCAACCGGCGCTTTAGAGGGCATACCGACCATAGCGGATACAGTCGATTTGACCTTTCGGGTTCGGGATAGTCATGTGCCCATCGATAGCGTCGATAAAACACTCTCTTTGGAAATTGCAGCGCTTCCGCCGCTCTCTATAACAAGCGATACACTGCCGCATGGTAGCGCATATGAAGATTACAGTTATCAACTCCAGGCGCAGGGAGGACTTGAACCCTATACCTGGCAGCTCGTCGACGGCACCCTGCCCGGCGGCATGAGTTTCAATACCCTGAACGGAGTATTGAGCGGAAAACCAACAGTAGCCGACACGACCATGTTGACCTTTCGCGTCAAAGATGCGCAAACACCATCGGATAGTGCGGAAAAAAGTGTTGAGCTGCAAATCGATCCGATTGCTCCTCTTAATATCCTGACCACCGATCTTGCTTCCGGAACCTATAATACCTATTACAGCGATACCGTGGAAGGCGAAGGCGGTATTCCGCCCTACAAGTGGTTTCTTTCCTCCGGCTCATTGCCGTCCGGTCTGTCCCTGGATAGTCTCAGCGGGGTTATCTCGGGAACCCCTTCGGATTCGGGCACCTTTGCCATAACCGTTCAACTGGAAGATTCTTTGGGTTCCTTTGATCAGCAGGCCTTATCGCTGCAGATTCAAGGCTCACCCTATCTGGATGAGGAATTTGTGCATAATACCCTGAATGGCTATGTTGTCGATATTCCCAAATCCGGTCCGGCGTTTTCCTTCGGATCCGATAAATGGGATGGTTACCTGCAACTGGATGTCCCCGGCGATGACGGTTATAATCATTGGGACACCATTGATGAGGCGCCACAATTGCGGCGTTCAATCGATGCAGAAGATTGGCAGATAGAAACCAGGATCGATTTATCCTCTACCGAGGGTAACTCATACAAGGTCGGGCTCCTGGTCTACTATAGCTATGATGATCTCTATACCTGGGGTTTTACGGACCAAGTGACCAACCTCAGCGCCTCTCGTTCAACCAGCGGACAACTCGGAACCCTGGATACCTATAGCGGCGGCAACAGCGTTGAATTGCGCATACGGAAAATAGGGGATACCTATTACTTTGATTACCGGCAGGAGGGAGCTTCAATATGGCTCAATTTTACCAGTGACAGCAATACACTGACTCCGATCGCTATCGGTTTGATCGCCAAAACCGCTTCGAGCGGAAATGCCCTCACGGCCAAGTTTGACTATCTGCGCCTGCATGAGGAATCCCAGGCTGTTTACGCTGATTTTATCGCAGACACCACTCAGGGTTACATACCATTGACCGTACAGTTTTATGACTCTTCTGCCGGTAACATCGATTCCTGGGAATGGACTTTTGGCGACGGATCGTCATCTTCAACCTCGCAGAATCCCCAGCATACTTATAGTGACGCCGGTGTTTATACGGTACAACTGACTATTACCGGTGAAGGAGAAACCGATCATAAAATCCGCGAGGACTATATAACGGCTGAAGAACCACCGCCTCCACCGGTTGCGGATTTTACTGCTGATCCCACCGAAGCAACCGTACCTTTTGCGGTGCGTTTTTTCAATCATACCACCGGCTCGGTTGATCAATGGGAGTGGGATTTCGGCGATGGTTCAGCGCATTCGAATGAAAAAGAGCCCTATCATGCCTATTTGACAGCGGGTGAATATACGGTTACCCTGACCGCCACCGGTGCGGGAGGTACCGATTCGCAAACGCGTTACATGTATATCAATGCTCTGCCTGAGGAGACGATCGGAGATATCGAGCTCTATCAGGCGCAGGACCTGACTTTTATCGGCGGGGATCATGGTAATCCCTATACCGATGTATCCTTGTCGGCAACATTTAACGGTCCCGGCAGCAAAACCATTACCCTTGAGGGATTTTGGATCGGTGATAATTTGTTCAAAGTCCGTTTCGCTCCCACCGTTGTCGGCACCTGGTACTTTAGTCTGCAGTCGAACGACCCGTTGCTGGACGGACAGACCGGTACCCTGAACTGCGTCTCCTCCTCCAGCCATGGCTTTGTCAAGGTGGATGGATACCACTATTTTTACGACGACGGGACGCCTTTTTTCCGCATGGGCGATACGTCGTGGCGTATGTACAGAAGTAAAAACGCGGATTATGACAGTCTATTCATTCCCTTTGTGGATGCACGGGCATCTCAGGGATTTAATTCCCTTTATGGCAGCATTGATCATATTGAAGACCCAACATTGAATGAAGGCGGTTATTTATGGCTCAATGATGAAGATCGGGATCGTTTGCAGCCCTCATTTTTTCAATATGTGGATAAACGCGTGCAGTATATGCTGTCAAAGGGCATTATGCCGGGTATTGTATTTACCTGGGCGCAAACATTTATCGATTATACGCAGGAGCAGTTTGAACGATTTGTGCGCTATTGCATTGCCCGATATTCCGCCTATAATGTTCAGTGGATCGTTTCGGGCGAATATACCGAAGAGAGTGTGCCGTCTGAATACAGCTATCATGGTGATGTGGTTGAACAGTATGATCCCTATGAACATCCCATTTCCATTCATCCAAGCGGTGGTGAATCAAACTCGGCTCATTATGCAGAGTTTTCCGGATGGCTGGATTATATCATGCAGCAAATTCGACTGATACCCGATTCCGTCAATGCAAAGATTATCGAAGACAGGTCCTACAACATACTGGTCGCCAATGATGAGTTTGGCTACGAGGGTCCGACAGATCCCAGCTCTCCCTATTATGCGTATAATAATCTAACCGCGGACGAGGTGCGCAAACGGGCCTGGGCCATTGTACTTGGCGGCGGTTATTTTACCTATGGCAATAAATATACCTATACGGGCAAGGAGCTTATCATCAAGCTCGATGAGCTTAACAGTCCCGGTGCGCAATATATGACCTATTTGTCCGATTTTATGAACAGTGTCAAATATTACAACATGGAACCGCATAATGAATGGGTGTCGGAAGGCAATTATTGCCTGGCAAATCCGGATTCAG
Source organism: uncultured Cytophagia bacterium (assembly GCA_964569215.1). Taxonomy (GTDB): domain Bacteria; phylum Zhuqueibacterota; class Zhuqueibacteria; order Residuimicrobiales; family Oceaniaggregativiventaceae; genus Oceaniaggregativivens_A. Next base: position 5,429 of record CAZMUU010000037.1, on the reverse strand, counting down.
AATATGTAATCTATCTTCAGAATGGCGGCAGTGTTGAGGTGGATATGTCGACCGCCACTCAGGTCTTTCTTGCCTCCTGGTATGATCCCAAAACCGGCAACAGTACGGATATGGGCCATGTCTATGGCGGTAATGTATATAATCTGACCTCTCCCTATCAGAATGATACCGTACTCCATTTTGGTCGCGTTTCGGATCCCGGTGATACGACGCCGCCGAACATCAGCAATATTCGCATTATCAATATCACGCAGAACAGCGCCACAGTGACGTGGAATACGGATGAGCCCTCCGTAGGCCAGGTGGAATGGGGCACAGATACGAGTTATGGCAATTTAACACCGCTCTCCACCGTTTTTCAGAATGCTTTTCGGGTTGATCTCGGCAGCTTGCAGGCACAGTCTGTCTATCACCTGAAGATCCTCGTCAAGGATGCCAAAGACAATCAATCCCAGTCTGCAGATCAGTGGTTTGAAACCGAGGGGGCTGCGCATCAACTCTCCTTTACCGACATTACCCAATCGTCGGGTACGAGCGGTTATTCCACCAGAGGCTACGGTCATGGAGTTTCATTTTCGGATCTCGACAAGAACAGCCGCATGGATTTGCTGGTCAGCAATGCCGTCCGGGATCTGAGTATTCCGGATCATTTGTATATCAACACCGGCAGCAATCTGTTCGATGATCAGGCTGCGTTACGGGGTACGAGCGATGCCGGCCTTACCCATGCCATTGTCAGCGCCGACTATGATGGCGACGGAGATCTCGACCTCTTTTTTGCCAATATGCCGCTCAATGCCTCCAGTCCGGAAGGACGAAACCGCCTGTATCAGAACCAGGGTAACGGTACTTTTGTTGATATTTCGGATTGGGCCGGCATTTCGACGGAGAACAACGGTACCCGCGGTGCCGTCGCCTTTGATGTTGAGAACGACGGAGACCTGGATATCTATGCGGTAAACTGGGGAGATCCCAACGAGCTCTATATCAACAATGGCTCCGGCCAGTTTACCCGGGAGGATCGCGGCTTGCAGGGCCCGGATGAGAATCCGGATGTATTCGGCCAGCAAGGGGTGACAGCGGTTGATTTTGATAATGATGGTGATATCGATGTCTATGTCAGCAGAAGACAGGAATCGACTCAGAATGCGCCCAACTGGCTTTTTGTCAATGACGGTACGGGCAATTTTACCGAACAGGCCGCTCCCCGCGGTGTGGCTGTCGGCGGCCGTACAAATGGCGCCACCTTTACCGATTTTGATAATGATGGCGATCTGGATCTTTTTGTGGTCAACTTTGCCCTCTCGGGTGGTCCCATTCCTCTGCTGGGCGTGTTCAGAAATGCCGGAGACGGGACGTTTGTGGATATGTCTGCTGATTTCAATATTCCCGTAAGCGGCTATACCGTCCTCTTTGGTGATGTCGACAATGATACCGATCCGGATATGTATCTGGTCAAAAACGACGAAAAGGAACCCGGCGCCACACCAAAGCTCTATCTCAACGATGGAGCCGGCGGCTTCACGGCAGGCAGTTACCCCGCTCTTGAAATGAACGCCGTTGATGCCCGTGGCGGCGGCTATGGTGATATCGATAATGACGGAGATATCGATTTCTATGTCGCCTGCAAGGATGGACAAAATTTTCTCATTCAAAATGATTTACAGACCTCGAATCATTATATCGATATCCTGTGTATTGGATCGGATAATAACTATGGCGGATATGGCGCCAAAGTGACCCTTTATGTTGCCGGTCATCTCAATGACGACAACTATCGTCTAGGGTACCAACAGGTGGTTTCAAACTATGGCTATATCAGCCAGAACCAGACTCCGCTTCACTTCGGCCTGGGTGCGCATACGCATTGCGATATCAAGGTTGTGCTGAGCAATGGCGATGTTGTAACTTATTCCAATGTGCAGGGTGATCAGCTTTTTGAAATGCAACCGGATAATCCCTATCCGTTGAAAATTTCCACTGCTTTTTTGCCCTCCGGAACTCAGGGGAATATGTATGAACAGGATTTGCATGCACACGATGGTGTTGCGCCGTATGAATGGAATATGCATAGCGGCACACTGCCGTCCGGTATAACATTCGATCCGCTGCTGGCCCAAATCAGCGGTACTCCCGCTGAAAGCGGCACGTTTCAGTTTACCATTGGTGTCAAGGACAGTCAAACGCCATTTGACAGTACCAGCCATGCTTTTGAGCTGGTTATCGCCGGAATCGAACCCGTTCAAATTACAACCGCCTCTCTTCCGTCTGCGCGGGTGAATGACGCTTATTCAGCCCAGCTGGAAGCAGACGGGGGCGTTGTACCCTATACGTGGTCTGTAGAGAACGGAAGCTTACCGGCCGGCTTGTCGCTTGATGCTGCAACCGGTGTTATTAGCGGAACGCCTTCGGTAGCGGATACGGTTGTCGTAACCTTCAAGGCCATTGATTCACAGGCCACGGCAGATGAAGATACCGCTACATTTATCCTTAGAGTCCGACCCGAATCGCAGATCGATGAAGAGTTTGACACCAGCCTAGACAATTATGTTGTCGATATTCCAAAAGCTGGTCCCTCTTTTGATCTCAATGATCGTCCCGGATTTTTAAAGCTGGATGTGCCGTCTGGTGAGACCTATCACCACTGGACCGGGAAGGATGATGCCCCCCAGCTGCGCCGGCAGCTTACTTCAGACAATTGGGAAGTAGAGACCCAACTCGAGCTCGATGCTTATACCGGAAATAAATTTATTATCGGTCTTGAAGTCTATTTTTCAGAAACCGATATTTTCTATTTTGGATACAATTTTGACACCAATGTCATCAAGCTCTTTCGCACGGGAGAGGGTCAATTTGCGTCACTCTATTATTACGGTGGAAATACTGTTCAGCTGCGAATACGCAAGGTAAACAGCGCTTATTACTTTGAATACAAAGCCGTTTCCGAGAGCAGTTGGTCGAACGCCGTCACGCTGACAGTAACCGAGACGCCGACTGCCGTCGGTCTGATCGGTAATACCTGGTATCCGGACGTCTCTCTGGTTGCCTATTTCGATTATTTGCGGCTTGTGGAAGGCAGCTCACTGCCGAAAAAGAATATCCCCATCGCATCCGAATCGGAAGACCTGGCTTTGCCGGAATCGTTTTATGTTTACCCCAATTATCCCAATCCTTTTAATAACCGGACAAATGTGGATATCGCCATTCCGGAAGAGGGCAGGGTAATTATTTCAATTTATAACTTTATGGGCCAGGAAGTAAAGCGTCTAATCAATGGCCAAAAGCCTGCGGGAATGTACAGACTCTCCTGGGACGGAAGCGATGATATGGGTCGGCCTTGTGGCAGCGGTGTCTATTTGTTACGCGCTCTTTTCAGTAGCGACAGTGAAACTCAAAGGACGGTGAGAAAATTGACACTGCTGAAATAATTTTCAAAAATCAAGAATTGTGCTTGACAATTTGGTAGAAAACTGATATATATAGCAATGGGGACCTGAACCACCAGGCAATCGGGGGACACAAGTATTGAGGGGAGAGGCACAAAGGAAAACCTTTGTGCCTTTTTTATTTTGGATTAACAGGGAGTTGAGTTTGTATGAAACCCCAAATCAATGATACGTCATTCGGGTCTATTACCATCGAGGGTACAAAATACGACCACGATGTTCTGATCCGGTCCGATGGCTCTGTGCACAAACGAAAGAAAAAATTATCCAAAAAGAAATACGGATCTTCCCATAAAATTTCCCCGGAAGAAGCCCAATACATCTATGAGGAAGGAACCACTCATCTTATCATCGGTTCCGGCCAGATGGGTCTGATTAAATTATCCGATGAAGCAACAGCCTATTTCGACAAAAAGGATTGTACCGTTCATATTTTAAAAACACCGGATGCCATCAAGAAATGGAATAAAAGTGGAGAGGGGGCGATTGCGGGGCTTTTTCATGTGACCTGTTGACCGGAATCGCCCCTGTGCAATAATTGAATTAGATCGAACCATTATTAACCAATTCGGCAAACTTTTCAAAAGAGCGGTTAAAGGTGCGCTCCGTATCGTCGGGGAAACAACAAGCGGGCAGTTCACGAGCCCGTAGATGATATTGTATACACTCACAACAAATCCCTTTTCGTGAACAGGGTTGGTAACTACAGTTACAGTTTGTTAAATTCCTTTCCTGTTGGCAATTCATCCTGGTCTCCTTATTCATTGTCTATTATAAATTGTTGAGAGGTTTGCAGAGGATTCGTGCAATTAATGACAGGTTTAAATCCGATTTTATACTCGTAAACCTGAGGATAGACCCTGTACTGCGGTCTGGTCTGTACCGGTGTGCCACCGACGCCGCTGATTCGATGGTCGCAATGCACTGTGTAACCATCGGATTTTTGCAGCTGAAAACCATATTGAGCGCGATCCGTATTTTTAAACGGTGATACACTTGCATTTATCAGGGATTGCGATTTAAGAATGATACCACTTTTTTGATCGTTGCTCAAGAGCATCCAGCGCACATCTGTTTTGTTGCCGTTTTCTTGTGGAACGGTATAGGCGGTATATTGTTCCATGACGGTTCCGCTATAAATTCCGGTTTTTGCTCCGCTCTTGCGGTCCGGGTAGGTTTCCATCGGGCCAGGGCCGTACCAGGTCATTTGATGCAAGGATTGTGGAATGTCGAATTTAATGCCGACCCGGGGAAGATAATAGGTGTGTAAATCACCATAGGGAACAATTTTATGGGTTAATATGATTTCACCGTTATTGCGAATGGCATAGGTATAATAATTTTCAAAGCCATTAACCTGGTTTTCAGCAGCCGCCAGTGTATGAATCGTGAGAAGAACTCTGTCGTCTGCCTGCGTCCATTTCAATTTCGTTAATCGGTGTTGCAGTCGGTCAAAACCCATCCGATACCAATCAGCGGATTCGCGCACACCCCAGATAGACCATTCGTTCAATGTTGGCGCACGCCAGATATTCAGCCGGGGGCCGTGACGGATCAGCTCATTTTCCTTAAAGAGATAGGAATCGAGAACACCTGTTTTTTTATTAAAAGAGAGCCTGAATTCCTTTCCCTCTATATGTAAATGATTATTTTCTTCGGAAATGTTAAGATCAGCTCTGAAAGTCGGTTGAGAAGGGGGAGGCTTTTTATAGATCGGCAGGATAAATTCTGCAAAGGCAATTTCATGTCCTTTCGAAGCCCAGGGTGTTTCCGACATTAGCGAAAAACTGCATAACAACCGGTATTCGCGTCCGGGAACAGCATCAGGCAGTGAATAGGCCAGATCGATGGTTTTGCCGGATCTGGGCGGAATATTCAAAGCAAGAGTGCCTTTTTCTATCAATACCGTGTCCTGAATAACACGCCAGGTGAACTCCAGCTCTTTCAAATTTGTAAAATTGTGATGGTTTATCACCTCCAGCT
>CAZMUU010000036.1:0-18705 GCA_964569215.1 uncultured Cytophagia bacterium | reverse complement strand
ATCCAGCCGTGCGATAATCGTCATGTTTTGTCGGTTGAAAAAGTCCTTGCCCTCCGGGGTTAAGAGATAGTCGATACGGCTTTTATAAAAATCGGTGATTTTACCGCGAACCATTTTCAGGGTGCTGTTGAGAAAGCGGTTTTGTTCGGTAAATCCTTCGCCCAGTACTGCCACGGCTGACGGCAGCCACTTGCCGGGAAAGAGTTCTTTTTCCAGGCATTTGCGGCGAAAGGCTTCCAGTTCCGAGTTGAGCAGCTGCAGAACCGCTTCCTGACCCTCTTTTTCCTGGCAGGCCAGTTGATTTTGTCGCAGCCGGCTCAGTAGCGCTTCGCGGTTGGGCACGAGAAGCGCCACTGTATATGGAGATTGATTGTTGTAAAGCATTGCCTGATCGATATAGCGCGAATGAGAGACCAGCGCTTCCTCGATGCCTTCAGGGCTGAACTTTTCGCCGTCGTTGCTGATCAGCAGGCTCTTTTCGCGTCCGAGGACGTATAAAAACCCATCCTCATCGAGATAACCGAGGTCACCCGTGTAGAGCCAACCCTCTTTTAGAATTTCTGTTGTGGCTTTCTCGTTTTTCCAGTACCCCTTCATGACGTTTTCGCCTTTAACCACGATCTCGCCCTTTTCACCGGTTTTCAGCTCGTTGCCTTTTTCGTCACAAATTTTTATCTCGAGATTGGGAACGATAAAACCGGAAGATCCCAGTTTGTGCTTGTAGGGCATATTGGCAGAAATAATCGGTGCGGCTTCGGTGAGACCGTACCCCTGTAGCATGGGGATGCCGATGGCATAGAAAAAACGCTGCAAGCCGATATCGAGGAGAGCCCCTCCGCCGATGAAAAATTCCAGTTTTCCGCCGAATCCTTGTCTGATTTTGCTGAAGAGAATTTTATCATAGGCTGCGTAGAGGGGCTTGAGCAGCGCCCGGGTTCCCTTGCCGCGGTTATATCCCTCGCGGTTGTATTTACAGGCCGTTTTCAGGGCGCGATTAAAGAGCTTTTCCACCCGAACACCTTTCCGGCGGATCGATTTTTCAATATTTTTGCGAAAGTTCTGCGCCAGTGATGGTACGCTGAGGAGAAAAGAGGGTTTGATCTCCTGAATGTTTTGTGGTATGTTGCGCAGCGTTTCCATGGCGGTTTTGCCGATGGCGATCGAGGCCATGGAAGCGCCGTTCTTGATCAGGGTGTAGATACCGGCGGTATGGGCGAAGGAGTGATCCCAGGGCAGAATAAGCAGAGAGCAATAGTGTTCGGGAATATTCAGCATGGCTGAGGCCTGTTCGACATTGGCGGTATAATTTCTGTGGGTCAACATGATGCCTTTGGGATCGGCTGTGGTACCGGAGGTGTAGCAGATATTGGCGACATCAACTTCCTTGATCTCTTTCCAGGTCGAGCTGAACGTTTCTCGATGACCGGCGAGAAATTCCTTGCCTTTAAGCAACAGCTCTTCCAGGGTGATGTCATCTTCATCGCGTTGCGCCGGAATGTCTAGCAGGATTACTTTTTCGAGTTCGGGCAAGTCTTTTTTAATGTTAAGGATTTTTTCCGCCTGTCCGCCGGAAACCACAACCATGCGGGCGCCGGAATGGTTGAGGCGGAATTTAAGCTCCGACGATTCCAGTTTTATTGACAGCGGCACGTTGATGGCCCCGGTATAGAGGATTCCAAGTTCCGAGATGACCCAGTCATTGCGTCCTTCGGAAATCAGGGCCAGGCGGTCTCCTTTGGAGATGCCCAGCGACATCAGGCCGGCGGCGAACGAGTAGACTGAATTTTTGATTTCATCATAGGTAGTGCCTTGATAATGTCCGCTGTATTTTTCCCACATCATGATGTTATTCTTGTATTTGGTGCAGCTTTCTTCAAACAGGTTGCAGAGTGTATGTTCTTGCACGAAATTGATCTCCATTTTTAAATTCAGGCAACAGCTGTAGGTAAAATCTGTTTTTTCTCTGATAACATGCGGACAAAAATAAACTGCTGCCGGGTATTACATTAGAATCCTAAATTCTTTTGCAACAGGCTTTTGGCTCGCGTTCAAAATCATATCAAGAAAATCACTAAAAATCAAGATAAATATTTGCATATTGCAAAAAAAAGCATTATTGTTGATTGAACGACTATGGTAAAAATATCTCCAGAAAAAATCGAAGAGATCCGCGAGGCCAGCGATATTGTGCAGGTCGTATCGGGTTATCTGACGCTGCAGCATCGGGGTAAAAATTATTTCGGGCTTTGTCCCTTTCATCAGGAAAAGACGCCCTCTTTCAGCGTTAATCCCGCCATGCAGATTTTCCACTGTTTTGGCTGTGGTGCCGGCGGCAACGTCTTTACCTTTGTCATGCGCATGGAAAAGCTCAGCTTTCCCGAAGCGGCGCGGCAATTGGCCCAGGCTGCCGGTATTATCATCCCGGAGGACGATGAAGATGTCGATAAATTGCGACATCGCGAAGCCCTGATCTATGTACACAAAACCGCACAGGAATTCTACCAGCACATCCTGCTCAATTCGGCGGAAGCAGAAACGGCACGGCAATATCTGGGCAAACGGGGTCTGGATAAAGAGGCAATAAAACGCTTTGACCTCGGCTACGCTCCGGACGAATGGGACAGTCTGCTTAAACTGAGCCGCAAAAAAGGCTTTAATCCCGATCTGTTACATCAGGCCGGTCTGGTGGTGGAGCGCAAGGAGGGAGGCGGGTATTACGACCGCTTTCGCGGCCGTATTACCTTTGCCATCCACAATCAGAACGGCCATATCATTGCCTTTGGCGCCCGTCGTATTGTTGAGGATGATTCACCCAAATACATCAATTCACCCGAGTCGGATATCTACCAAAAGCGCTATGTCCTTTACGGTCTGGTTTGGGCACGGCAGGCGATCCGTGAAAAAGATCAGGTCGTAATTGTGGAGGGATATACCGATGTCATGAGTTTGCATCTGGCCGGAATCGGGAATGCGGTTTCCACCTCCGGAACGTCACTAACCGAAGAGCATGCCCGTGTTTTACGCCGTTATACGCGCAATGCGATGCTGCTCTATGACAGCGATTCGGCCGGTGCTGCTGCCGCTTTGCGCGGTGCCGATATTTTGATGGAAAACGGCATGGAGGTAAAAATTGCCGATCTGCCGGCAGGGCAGGATCCCGATGATTTTTGTCGACAGAACGGCAGCAAAGCACTCGAGGAGCTCTTTGGCAAGGCGCAATCCTTACTGGATTTCAAACTGCAACGGCTTCAGGCGGAGAACAAACTGGCCACAGCCGCGCAACGGGCGGAGGCTACCCGCGAGCTGCTGGCGTTTATTCACAAGGTCAATGATACCATACAACAATCTTTTCTCGTCACCGAACTCTCCAAAAAATTGAAAATTGATGAAGGCGTTTTGTGGAATGAGATGGCCAGGTTCCGGGTAAGGCGCCCGTCGCCGGTTCAATCCGATGAGAAAAAGAGCGATGATAAGGATTATCATCAGACCAAACGGGGCGCTGCAGAATTTTCTTTGCTCAGCGTTATTTTGAACGCGCCGGAACTGGCGGATAAAATTATTACCGTCATTCCGCATAATCGCATACGACACCGGGAGATCGCCTCTATTATGCAGCGTATCGACAATGACATTCTGTATTACGGACGTTTTCAGCCTCAATCCTATATCGCCACCATCTCAGACCCTGTGCTGGCGCAATACATCACGCAATACCTGGAACAGAAAAATATCGAAATCTTGAAAAAGCAGGCGATCGATTGCATTGTCAGATTGAACATGGTTCATGTTGAAGAACAGATGCATCAGGTGCGCAACCAAATGCGCCAGGACCGCTCTGAAACATTGATGGCCAAATACAGAGAGCTGATTATACAAAAACGCCATGTTGAAAAGAGAACCTTTATCAACGAAAAAGAGTTTTTTGAATAGTGTTCAAGGGGTGTTTTGGGTTGAAGGCGGTGTCGGGTTGAGAGAAAAATATACGCTTTTAACATCAACCGGACCTTCCAAAGCAGGGTGTCGGTTTTTTGATCTTCTTTCCGGTCTGGAGTCGTGGCGGGATCGCGCAAATGTCGTAAATATGTAAATAAAATTCAATGGTTATTGCGAATCCGGCAAAAAATGCTTGATTCAGCATTGTGGATTTTGTATTTTTAGGGTGACCTGGCAAACCACTTAAAAATTCAGAGGAACATATGAACGCTTCAGCAAACCGTGAACTCAAGCTGTTGGGAAAGAGTCCGGAGATTGCGCAGGTGCGCAAGGCGGTTAAACGACTGGCCAAATACGATGCCTCTATTTTAATCGTCGGAGAGACCGGAACCGATAAAGAGTTTATTGCCGAGCACCTTCATCTTTTGAGTATGCACAAGGATAAACCTTTCGTAAAGATCGAGTGCGGAGCTATTGGTGACACGTTGGATCCGGAGGTGGTTTTTCGCCTGCCGCAAGAGGGAGCAAAGCCACAAAAGGAAGGGTTGGTTTCTGCTGATCAGGGGACGGTTTATCTGAACCGTATCGACAAGCTCGAGCCTGATTTTCAGGACCGGTTATATAATTTTTGGGTTACCGTCCTTTCCCAGGGAGAGTCGGCATTCAGTGTGCGGTTTATCTCTTCGGCATTACCGGCCATTGAAAAGCTTGAAAAAGCGGGAGAGTTTCGGGAAGATCTTTTGCAAATGCTATCTCATTTTCGTATTTCCACACCTCCTCTGCGCCGGCGAAAACAGGATATCCCGTTTTTATTCGACAATATTCTCAAAGAGTTTAGCCAAACGTACAACAAGAGTTATGATAACACGCCGGAAGAAATTTTTCAGGCCATTATCAATTACGGCTGGCCGGGCAATGTTCGCGAATTGCGCAACTGCGTACGCAATCTTGTCATCATGTCGCCGGAAAACAGTCTTGATGCGCGTCATTTGCCTTTTTATAGCAAACCCGATCCGCTGGAATTTATGTCTGATTATGATTTGCCGACAGCGGTTGAAGAGGTGGAAAAGTTTTTGATCAAAAAAGCCTTGACCCGTTACGAGGGAAATCAATCCAAAGCCGCCCGAATATTGGCGATTTCCGAGGCTGCGCTTCGCTACAAGATGAAGAAATACGGTTTTCCGTCGGCACGCTGATTCGACACCTGAACCTGAAACCCATTAATGGCAAGGGGAAGTATGGATAAGAAGGACTACCGCATACCCGCTAAAGCCCTGCGATGGAGCTGCGATATCGGTACGATCAAGGGGATATCTTCTGAAATAGAGATTTTCGGCCAGAGCCGCGCTGTCAGTGCAATAGAGCTCGGCCTCAGCATGGATCATCCCGGTTATCATATTTTTATCAGCGGTGCTGCCGGAACCGGCCGCACCACGACCGTGAGGGAGTTGCTCAAAAAAGTCAAAGGCGAGCCTCCTTCGGATATCGTTTTTGTGCACAATTTCGACCAACCGGATAATCCACTCTGTCTGGTGCTGGAAGCCGGCAAGGGAAATTGCCTGAAACGGGAGATGGATGCTCTGATTGAACAATTGTCCGCTGCCATTCCCAAAGTTCTGGAAAGCGATACCTATCAGAACCGCAAAACCAAATTGATCGAATCGTTGCGTTCGGAATATGAAAAAATCATTCAGGCTTTTGATAAAAAAGCACAAAAGAAAAATTTTCGCCTCGTGCAGGTACAGATCGGGCCCTATACAAAACCGGATATTTTTCCGGTGGTCGATGGTGAGCCCGTTCAACCCGACAAGCTCGACGAGCTGGTTCAACAAAACGCCATTACCTCCGAACAGGCGGAAGCCTTTGTTGAAACCTATAAGACGCTCTATGCAGAGCTCAAAAAGATCACCAAAAGCACGCAAAAGCTGGAAAGGGAAATTCGAAACAAGGTTGAGGAATTTCAAAAAAATGCCGTCAAACCGGTGATCGAGGAAGCTTTGCAGGAGATACGCGATCGATTTCAATCAGACAAAGTCCGGCATTATCTGGATCGCGTCCTCGATGATTTGCTGGAGAACCTCGATCTCTTCCGGCTAGATGAGGCAAAACAGCAGGATCAAAAAGCCGTTCTCGCCGATCCCTTTCTGCCTTATCGCATCAATGTTCTTGTCGATCATTCGAGATCCAAAGGGGAACCGGTTATCTTTGAAACGTCGCCCACCTTTAGCAAATTGTTCGGCAACATTGATAAAAACATGGACCAGAACGGGCGGATTTACAGCAATTTTACCAATATCCGCGCCGGTTCTCTTTTGCAGGCCAATGGCGGTTATCTGGTGCTCTATGCCCGTGATGTGCTCAGCGAGGTCAACGTCTGGAACAAGCTCAAGCGCGTTTTGAAGAGTAAATCACTCGACATTCAGGGGTTTGATCCCTATCATCCGGGCGTGGTTTCGGCTCTAAAACCGGAAGCGGTTGAGATTAAGCTCAAAGTAATTTTTATCGGCGATCCTGTTATTTACCGTCTTCTCTACAACGCGGATGAGGATTTTTCCAAGATTTTTAAAATTAAAGCGGATTTTGATTATGAGATGACCAACCGCAGGGAAAACGTTCGCCATTATGTATCGTTTATCCACCGCCTGTGCCGCCAGGATGACCTTCCTGCTTTTGATAAAAGCGGCACGACCGCCACGATCGAATATGGCGCCCGTCTGTCCGGAAAAAACAACAAACTTTCGTTGCGCTTTAACAGGATTGCGGATTTGATTCGCGAAGCGGCGTTTTACTGTGCCGGGGAGAACAAGAAAAAAGTCACCCGCCGGCATGTCGAACAAGCTATTTCCGCTAAAAAGCACCGGCTGGGATTGTACGAGGACAAGCTTCAGGAGATGATCAGCGAAAATACCATTTTTATCGATACCACCGGAAGCAAGATCGGTCAGGTGAACGGCTTGTCGGTTTTGACCACCGGGGATTATACCTTCGGACGCCCGTCGCGGATCAGTGCCCAGGTATCCGCCGGCAGGAGGGGCGTTTTGAATATCGAACGCGAAGTTGCCCTCAGCGGACCCATTCACGACAAAGGGGTTTTGATTATCGCCGGTTATTTGCGCTCCCGTTTCGCCCACAATAAACCGATGGCCATCGATGCCAGTATTTGTTTCGAGCAATCCTATAGCGAAGTGGACGGCGACAGCGCCTCATCAGCCGAGATTTATGCGATTTTGTCCGGTTTGGGCAAAATCCCTCTTGATCAATCGATCGCGGTTACCGGCTCGGTTAATCAGTTCGGCGAGATTCAGCCCATCGGCGGTGTGAACGAAAAAATCGAAGGGTTTTTTCGTGTCTGCAAGGAAAAAGGCCTGAGCGGCAAGCAAGGCGTGCTTGTGCCCATGGAGAACCGTAAAGATTTGATGCTGGATCAGGAGATCATCGATGCCGTTAAACAAGAAAAGTTTCATATTTATGCGATTGAACGCATAGATCAGGGTATGGAAATTCTCAGCGGTCGTGCCATGGGAGAGATGGATAAAGAGGGCAGTTACCCGCCGGATACGGTCCTGGGGCTTTGTAATCACGCCTGTCAGCGTTATGCCGATTTATTAAAAGAGTATATCAGATTTTCAGGTTAATATTGTTAAGGCCTGGGAATCGGAAAAGGAAAGCTGAATGACCTACGCACTTTCGACATCGTGGCAGAGTACTGAACCCTTGTCGGGTATAGAGCTTTTGGATATTATTGAACAAACCGGCGTGGAGGCTATTGAACTCGATTACCGCGTTACTGCTGAACAGTGGCGGCAGATGCAAAAAGCGCTGCGGCAAAGAGGGATTCGAATCGCCAGCCTGCATGCCTGTACGCCGTTACCGGAAAATTTTAACAAAAATGAGGCTTCCGGGGATCTGTTTTTACTCTCATCGAGGGACGAAGAGGAACGGCGTTTTGCGGTGAAAAAGGCGATACAGAGTCTGCAACTCGCTGCAGATTTGCAAACGCAGGCTGTTGTCTTTCATCTCGGCAGAGTTGAAATGGAGCATCAAACCAGTGTCTTGAAACAGTTTTATCATAATGATGAAATCGAAAGTGAAGGCGCTGCCGCGTTTATGCAAAAAAAGCTGGCTGAACGCGCCCGTTTGGCACCGCCTTATTTCGACCAGGTTTTAAAGAGTCTGGAGCCGATGAACGAGGAGGCGTGTCGTTTGGGCGTTTATATCGGTATCGAGAACCGATATCGCTATCACGAGATTCCGTTTAAGAGTGAATTTGATACGATTTTTGCAGAGTTTGCCGGCGGCAATTTACGGTACTGGCACGATACCGGCCATGGCGAGGTCTTTCAGCGTTTGCGCATTCTCGATGCCGGGGCGGATTTACTGCAACCCTATAAACCGCTCTTACTCGGTATGCATCTGCACGACATAAAAGGATTAAAAGATCACCTTGCCCCGGGAACGGGCGATTTTGATTTCAAACAGCTCAAACCCTTTTTCAGACCGGAAACCGTGCGGATTCTGGAAATTCACAAACAGGCCTCGCTGGAGGAGATTAAACGGGGCATAGAGATGCTGGAGGAAATTGAACTATAGGTTGTAAAAGCTGATGGCGTCGAATTGTTGATAGAATAGAAACAGATCCATGACCGCGATATCCCGTTGCGTTGCCGTTTCGACTTGTTCTTCTGTGTTATATCCCCATTTTGCCAAAACACAATGAATCCCTGTGGATTGACATTTTATCAGAGTATCGACCTGATCGTCGATGAAATAAAATGCGTTTTTGTCGATATGATGTTTGTTGAGCAACTGCACAATGATATCAGCTTTGGGATTTTCTTTGTTCGCATGGAAGAGATGATCGGCAGTGAGCACAATATTATTCGCCTGCAGAATTTGCTGAATATAGCTGGTTTTTTTGGTGCTGATGACAAAGAGATTCTGTGCCGGAAATGTTTGTAAAAACTTTTGCATACCGTCATAGAGCGGATTGAGAGAGATCCACTGTTCTTTGTGATTTTGCAGGAACTGTTTACGGTTGCGGTAAAAAATGTCGAAAAAGGTCTCTCTTAGATCTTCATAGCATTTGGTAAAGGCGTCAAAATCGCTTTGGTTGTTGATTTCAATGTCCTGATCCAGCGCCATAAAGATATAGACATAATCCTCACCGGAACGAATATAGTTGCGGATGCGTTTGGCGTTATCAACGCTTTTTTCCGGCAGTTCCTCTATCCGCGTCACCGGGTTGCCGTGATGGCTGTAGGCATACCAGGCATTGTTACCCACCACCAGACATTCCTGAATACTGTTGCTGATGACACCATCGAAATCAAGAGCGAGGAAATTCATAATTCTCCTATATGTGATTCGAATCAAGGTAATCATTTTTCCTAAATGAATCAAGGGTTTGCCGAACTCACCTTTGAAAATCAATCTTTTTTGCCAAGATGGATAAAAAAATTAATCAAAACCTTGACAAATTAAAAAATTATTTGTATAATGGGCATGTAAACGGAGAATTAAAATGCAAGCACTGCGATATAAATATACTGTTCGGATGAGCGATAGCTGGTGGGGCTGGTGCAGCGGTATAGTGTATCGTAGTGGGATAGGCATGTTTTAAAAGACCCTTATAGAGTTTAATTTCAGCCCGCTGCGGTAATCCTGCAGCGGGCTTTTATTTTTTTGGGTCAACACATCACACACAAACCAGGAGGTCTTATGGACGCAACAAAATTTATGTTGGACGAAAAGGAGATGCCGAGGCAATGGTATAATCTGGCAGCGGATCTGCCGACACCGCCTTTGCCGCCTTTGGGTCCGGACGGTAATCCCGTCTCCCCGGATATGCTCACTCCAATTTTTCCGATGGGATTGATCGAGCAGGAGGTCAGCCGGGAGCGATGGATCGATATCCCTGAAAAGGTTCTGGAGATGTTGAGCTTGTGGCGTCCTGCACCCTTGTATCGAGCCCGGCGACTGGAAAAACTGCTCAAAACGCCGGCGAGAATTTATTACAAGCACGAGGGAAACAGTCCTCCGGGCAGTCACAAGCCCAACACGGCTGTGGCGCAGGCTTATTACAACAAAGAGGCGGGCATCGAGCGCATCACCACCGAGACCGGTGCCGGTCAGTGGGGCAGTGCGCTTTCCTTTGCCTGTTCCTTGCTGGATCTGGAGTGCAAGGTGTTTATGGTTCGCATCAGTTTTGATCAAAAGCCGTTCCGCCGTCTGATGATGCAGGCCTGGGGCGGGGTGTGTATACCCAGTCCGAGCGAGGAGACCCAGGCCGGCCGTGCGATTTTGGCGGAAAATCCGGATACCCCCGGCAGTCTGGGCATTGCCATCAGCGAGGCCATTGAAGCGGCGGTGACCGACAAGACCGGCAAGACGCGCTATTCGCTCGGCTCGGTGCTCAATCACGTCATGTTGCATCAGACCATTATCGGCCTGGAGGCCAAAAAGCAGCTCGAGCTCGCCGGTGAAAAGAAAGTGGATGTGGTGATCGGCTGTGCCGGCGGCGGCAGCAACTTTGCCGGGCTGGCGTTTCCGTTTGTTGCCGACAAGATCAACGGCGCGGAAATCGATATTTATCCGGTAGAGCCGACCTCGTGTCCGACGTTGACCAAAGCGCCGTTTCACTATGATTTTGGTGATACGGCTGAAACAACGCCGTTGCTGCCCATGTACACCCTGGGCCACAAATTCGTTCCGCCGCCGATTCACGCCGGTGGATTGCGCTATCACGGTATGGCGCCCCTGGTCAGCCATGCGGTCAAACACGGATTGCTGACACCAAAGGCTTATGATCAGCTCGACTGCTATGAAGCGGCGGTGTTGTGGTCGCGTACGGAGGGATTTATTCCCGCCCCGGAAACCAGCCATGCCATAGCCGCGGCCATCGAACAGGCCAACCAGGCAAAGGAGGAAGGCAAGGAAAAGGTCATCGTTTTTAACTGGAGCGGACATGGTTTAATGGATTTGACCGGTTATGATGCCTATTTCAGCGACAAGTTGATCAATTATCCGCTTCCGGATGAGGAGATCAAAAAATCGACAGCAGTACTGGAAAAATTACCCAAAGCAGACCAGACATAATTGAAGTGATGGACAACCACAGAGGAGAATGCCGGCAATTAAAATGACCTTGTACTCCTTTTATTCTGAATACTCACCGGATGAACAAACGGAATGCTTGCTGGTGTCTCCTTTGCGGTTTATTAATGTCGGTACATTTGCAAGTCTTGATTAACTGTTTTAATGCAGGCAAGCGTAAAGATATGTTTTAGGATTTGTACATACTCGTTTATTGCGTACAAGTTATAAAAGAATAAAACCGCCGGGATCGCAGAGAATAACCTTTTTTTTCTTTTAAACCCTGGTAGCAAAATGGTGTCCTCGCACCTGAACCTTATTACCTTATTGAGAGGAGGATAAAAAATTGTCATCGAGCGGTTTGTTTATTTTATGGTATAGAACGCTGGAATATTTTATCAGGAGAGAAACATGATAGACCGATATGATGAGGAGAAGCGGCGTTGTCCGATGCTTGGGCATCAGGTCAAGTTTCACTATTGCCGCAGCTGTAACAGGGAGTTGCCCTGCAGCAAGATATACGATTGCTGGTTTCAGACCTTTCCGGTGGAGGCGTTTATGCAGGAGCACTATGAAGAGGAGGTTCTGAAAAAAATAACCGCCCCGCCCAAACCCAAAATGATTTCATTGCTGGAGCTGATCAACAGGGCGAGGGCGAATATGGAGGAATAAGAAATGTAGACTGATATTTCTCTTCTAAATAGCTGACTCGCACAGAGACAACGAGCAATGCAGAATTGTGCTCAAATTCATTTTAGTGCAAATTTGTCTGGCCGCCATCAAAAACGGCTGTTTCCCTCCTTTTATGAATCCGATTTTAACAAAATTTTTCCGGATGCAAGTTTGACACCGATTTTTTTGTCGTCCAGGGTGTAAACAATGCCGTCCACAATTTTTATCTGTCGTGGGTTTACAGCTACCTGGCCGAGCAGGGCCACCAGGACGTGATCTTCCTGCATCTCATTTTCTATGGAATTGCCGGCGATGGCGGGATTTTCCGAATGTATGCCGACATACTCATCGCCCGGGCGGTATTTACGGGCTTTACCGCTTTCAAGGTTAATGCCGACAAGGTCTCCGCTCAGCGTCTCTTCCTCCTTTTCGAACCATTCCGCATAATCCGCTCCGGGCATGGTTACGGTGTGGCTGAAATAGGATTTGGCTCCATAAAAATAGCCGGCCCAGATATTTGCAAAATCGACATTGTTAATTACCCGTGCATGAACGGCAGCACCGATGCCGCCGGGCTGAATAAATTCGGTTGAATTTTCAGCGTTTATACTGCCTGCAACGCCGCTGACCCAGCGAGCTTCGGTAAGGGTGTGTGATTTTCCCAGCGATCCCTGGGCCAGAATGGTGTTGCCCGTGGAATTATAGGTTCTGCCGGCTACACCGGCATTAAAGTATCCTTCTGTTGTTGTGTTGGGACTGTCGGTAAATCCCATAATGGCAAATTTTCCGTTAGAGTTGGTACCATTGATCGTGTTTTCAGAAAATATTCCAAAACTGTGATCCACCAGAGTGCCTGTCAGACCCTCCACCTGAAAGACATCTCCGAGGTCCATCGAATGTAATCGCGCGTCCGGTGCGGTGATACCGATACCGACATCATCGCCGATGGTGGCCGGGGCCACGGCATCGGTGTTGCGCTGCCAGTAATTTGTTCCCGAGGATGCATTGATGGTTATGGTATTGCCGCTTTCGTTGAGCGTGATATTGCTGCCTGCAGCCAGAGTCACATTGCTGCTGCTGTTGCTGATATTTATAATGGATGTAGAACCGCTGCCGGCGCCTACCGACAGGCTTTGATTGTCGCTCCAGTCGCTCAGGGTCCGCACCTCTACATTGCCGCCGGTATCCAGGGTTAGTACCCGGGTATTGCCCGCCCCATCTCCGCCCAGGTTCTCCTGACGAACAGAACCGTCCACATGTTTTTGTGTTGCGGTTGTTGAGGTACAAATGCCGACCTTTTGGGTTAGCGTCAAGGGGGCGAGGTCTCCCGTGGTACTGTTGCGCTGCCAGTAGGTGCTTCCGCCACCGCCGCTCGCTGTAATGGTAATGGTGTTACCACTCTCGGCAAGAGAAACCCCGGTGCCTGCAGCCAGAGTAACATCGTTTGAGCTGCCGCTGATATCGATAATCGAGGTGGTAGCACTTCCAGCCCCGACCGAGAGACCCTGATTGTCGCTCCAGTCGCTGAGCGTTCTGGTTTCTACATTATTGCTCCCATCCATGGTCAGAACTGTGGTGTTGCCGCTGCCATCGGGCAGGTTGTCGAAACGAAGGGTGCCGTCGACGTGTAGCCGCGTGGCCGGCAGGCCCGTACCGACCCCGAGTCGTTGCGCACTGATGTTCCAGCGCAAGAGCTGATCGTGGCCGAGACTCGATTCTCCGGTCCAAAAGGCGACCCGTTCGGCGACACCGCCGGAAAGGCCCTGCCCCGGCGGACCGGGAGGACCGGGAAGCCCAACCGGGGGATCAGCAACTTCCCATTCACTTGCACCGGCGTTCCAGCTCAAATACTGTCCGGCCTGCAACGGCTGGTGCGACCATCGCAAGTTTCCGTTACTGTCTATTGAAAAAGGTACCTTGCCGAGAGTCGGCGAATCTCCCGAGATGGCAAGACGATTGGTGCTGGTCTTATTGCTGATCGTGGCATTGCCGCTATTATCGACAATCATCAAATCCGTACCGCTGCTGTTTTTAACGATAAACTGGCCGAATGCGGTGCCCTGACTGGATATGAGTATGAATAAGCCAATTATTGTTATCAAAATTTTCATTGGAAAAAACCTCCCCTTTTGTATTTGGATTTTCTCTGTTATCTAACATACAGAACTTTGATGGTTTTTGTTTGGAGCCCTGCCTTGATGCGAATGAAATATAATCCCGCCGCTGTTGACGTGCCCGATTCATTGCTGCCATTCCAAAGCACCGAATAGCGCCCGGCGGGTTGCGAACGGTTTAACAGGGTTTTGACTTTTTCTCCACGGACATTGTATATCGAAATCGAAACATCATGCGTCTGTGGCAGATCATAACGGATAAGAGTGGTTGGATTGAATGGATTGGGGTAATTCTGATAGACCTCAAAAGTTGCCGGGATTTGCTCCTCCGTTTCGTTCGTGGCGGCAAGAAGGTCAAGCGAAGGCGGCGGCGGCGGAGTGAGTTGCAGATCGGAAGCAATCATATGTCGAGGTAGCGATTTTTTCGTTGCCGTCGAGGGATTATAGGCCTGGACCGATACATCACAGCTTCCGTAGGCGTAAACCCAATATCCGATAGTTTGCTCGAACAGAGTCGCAATGGAATAATAGGGAACTCCCGAGACGTCGTAAAGCATATGAGGAAAGTAATTATCGGCAAACTCTATTGCCGGATTAGCGGCCGGATCGCACTCCATGATGGTCGAACCGAGAGTATACCAACCCTGAATGAGACTTTTCGTATAGGAAAATATCGGCGACCCGTCGACATTAACGGTTCCGGGGGTGTCGACGAATATCCAGAAACCGGTTCCCGCCTCCGATGCGGGTACATGAGTGATTACCTGATAAGCGCCGTTCGTACCTGCTTCGGCTGAATATTTATAGCCATCGTAGGGTGTGACGGCTGCAAAGAGGGACTTGATGGCCGTAATATCGGGTATTACCGGCAGTGAAATCAAATACCAGCCGCGGTAATCAAAATCATAGGATACTGCTGGTTCGGAGGATTGGCCGGTCAAGGTATAAGAATAGGGATCGGGTGACGCGTTGTTCGCAATCGTTACCGTAGCGGTGCGGTTTCCGGTTCCCAGTGGTGTAAAGGCGATTTTAAAGCTGGTGCTGCCGCCGGGAATAACAGGAGAAACGGGATTCTGGGTTACCCAATACTCATCCAGCCCGCTTGCCGGTGTGACTTGCGGTGCGTTGAGGTTCAGATTTATATTTCCATCATTATAGACCGTAAAGGTAACCTCCATAATCATTCCCGGAGCGATGGTTCCGTAATCATATGTGGTGTTGTGGGGGATTTGCGTGCTTGCCTGTTGTAATCGGAGTATAGCACCCTGAACGAAAGCGGTATAGGTAAAGGTATAGGTTGGGCTGTGGTCGCGGCTGTCATTGGCCACGGCGACGTACGCTTCCTTGGTGCCGACTGATGTTGGACGGAACATGACCTGCGTATTGAAATATTCACCAGGCTGGATACCGGAGGGAAATGAAGAGGTAACCAGGTCGAATTCCGATGCGTTTGGCCCTGTAATTTCGACCGGATTGGTGGGAAGACCCAATGCCACATAGCCGGTACTTTTTATCAGGAAATACGCTTGCAGATCGGGATCATAGTAGCTTCTCGTTCCCAGACCATAGGTGCCGCCGTCGGGAATCAGAGTTCCGGGCGGTCCGCCGCCTTCGAGATTTGTTGCCAGTTCGATATCGGAATAGTCGAGGCCATCTCCGCGACCGATGACCTCAAAGAGATATTCCAGGGGTTCGACTCCCGACCCCTGATAACTGATATTAACGACCCCCGAAAAGGTTCCGTTGAGGGGCGGATCAAAGCGAACCGTAAAATAATCGCTGTTGTATCCCGGAATAGGATCGTTGGGTATATTCAATACGCTAAAGGCGTTATCTGTGTCGTTGGTAATGGTGATACTGTTAATGTCAATCGTCGTAGAAGATTCATTCCTGAGTTCAAAAACGCAGTCCGCCGGCGGAGCGCTAATCGTGCCAAAATCATAAGAGCCGGTTTTGTTGGGAATCAGTGTACCTTCCTGGTATACATTGAGGTCTTGTGGTTGGGCCGTAGTGAATATAAATAACAGTAAAATGGTGAGCAATAAAGAGAATATATTCCTGTTTCTCATAACCCCTCCTTGATGAATTAAGGAATATAAGGTAAATATTTTATCTACCTGTTATTAAAGCAAAGTTCGTACCAAAAAAAAGTTTAATTATACTGCATTTAGCCTCGATCGAGTATCCTTTCAGCCGAGGAGTGTCATGAAAATGTTACAACTCTATATAGAACTATGACAGTTGATCTGTTTCTTATTAATGTGCCCTCATTTATAGATACATTATTTTCGGGGATACCTCTTATCGATCAAGTCGGCAAAACCAAAGTTTTTACATCTCTGGATTGAACGGTTCGATGTGTATATCGCCGTTTTCCAGCTTGAGTTTGGCGCCTTTTTCGACCGGATCATCATGTCTTCTGGCACCCATATAGACATATCCGTTATGGACCAAAACGCAGGAACCGAGATAATTCCATTCTTCTACCGCATCCGGAACAATTTTTTCCAAAAGTGTCCATGAGGAGCCCGTATTTTGATAAAAGTATGTTGCTCCTGTTGAATAACCATGATCATCATCTTCGGGGGCTCCGACGGCGATATAATCCCCCTGAATCGAAATAATCCTCTGTTTCGAGATCACCAGGAACGATTTTCATATCCTGAGCAGCAACAATGATACTTGAGAGAATTATCCCGTATATAACAACATGGAGACATTTTGGGGGAATCATTTGACCTCCGGACGGTTTCACTATAGTTGCATATTCTTGCCGGCTAAAAAGCAAATACAATACCAAAATCTTTTTATTAGTACTTTTCTATAATCAACTAAAAAATAATTATTTAAAAAGCCCGTTTGCCGATAAAATAAATTCAGATTATATCAGGACGGTGAAATAACCAATCAAATGGTGATATCACATGTCGAGTTATCCTATCGCCTCTTTTGCATTTCTTTTCGCTTGCGATTTCGAGCACTTTTATGTATACTAGACTAATTGATCCGAAAGTTGGAGGAAAAAGATGGCTTATAATGACAGCAAACTCATGCCCGCCCTCTGGGGTGGTATTCTGATCGGGGTAATAGACGGCTTTCCGGGGCTGGATTTAATTAATTGTTTTTGTTGTGCCGGTGTTATCGGGGGTGGTATTTTGGCGGTCTACCTTTATAGACGGCAAATCGGTGAGCAGGTTGTGATCAGCAACAGCGATGGAATTATTCTCGGCGTATTGGCCGGTTTGATCGGTGCCTTTATCGGCTCCTTTCTCGGTGCCCTGTTCGGTGTTGCCATGCTCGATATGCTGAAACACGTCAAACCCTACATCGATGACCCGGAAGCCATCGAGTTTCTCAGACATTTGCAAAACAATGAGCAGGCCTGGACCTGGATGTTTTTCGCTCTCTCATTTGGCCTGTCGGTGATTATCAATTCCATATTCGGCCTGATCGGTGGCCTGATCGGCGTTTCTTTATGGGGAACACCTAAAGAGATACCCGACGCGACGATTGAAGAATAGTCGGCAGCCTTACTCCGGACCATGATCTATGCATGACCGAATTGTGGAATTTTTAAAAACGCAGGACCGGGGAGCGAGTTCACAGGAACTGGTTTTTAAAGTACTCAAGTTAAAAAACAGCCCGCCCGAGCTTTGCGATAAGCTGGTATCCGCAGCTATCGGCAATGATCCCCGCGTCCTTCAGCGGCCTGATGGTGAGTGGACGTTGTACCGCGATCCGGCTCTTTCTACCTCTTCCCACTATGCCGCGATCAAGAGTGTGCCGGCAAGAGTATCTCATTGGCGGCAGTGGCAGGGGATGATTGTCCGGCTCGTCGATGATCGTGGCTGCATTGTTCTGGACCGCAATCATATCGATAATACCCTCAAAGATGTTTTACGGCAGTTGGAAGATAAAGTCCTCATATTCGAAGGGTTTGGTAATCAACTAACGCTATTCAAACGCGCCTTTCTGGATTTGATGCACGTCGACTGTCCGAATCAAATTGTCATTTTAAAAGAGGTCTTGCAGGCCAGGTTTAACGATCGCCGGTTCAACTCTCCGCAGGATATTGCCGCATTTTTTAAAACACCTCAGTTAGAAAACGCAACCTTGCAAGAGGAAGCGTCTGCATTTTGTGATCAGATCGAGGCGTTTTTACAGCAGGTCGAGATAGACGCAAAAGATGAAGACCCTGCTCCGGCGTTTGATTTTTCCGGGGTTGACTTTGATCAGGCGTTTATACGGAATTTACCAAAATGTCCGGGTGTCTATCTCATGTATGATAGAGACAATCAGTTGCTTTACGTCGGCAAGGCAAAAAATTTGCATCAGAGGGTTTCTTCCTATTTTCGCACCAAAGCAGCAGAAACGCCCAGACTCGAGCTGTTGTTGTCGAAACTTTATCGGATCGATTATGAAATTAAAGGGTCTGAACTGGAGGCGCTGTTGAGCGAACAGCGCTTGATTCAGAAATTCAATCCACCGGTGAATCGTCAGATGGAGGTAAAGGAGCGTCCGCATCGTCGCAAACACCGCTATGAGCGCATTCTGATTCTGCCTTCAACCCATGATAAAGTCATTTTATATTGCATGCATCCTGAAAATGGTCTGCTACGGATTGCGCTGCGGCGAAATCTGAGCAATAAAAATAACGTTAAAAAAGTGATTCAGCGTTTTTTTTTCGATCAATTTCCTCAAAAATCCCGGGCCATAGAGGCGTACAAAATCGCCCTCAGCTGGCTGTCCGATCATGAAGAAGAAATTAACAGCATCGACATGCGCCAAGTCCCCACAGCCGAGCAAGCCATGAAGTTGATCGGAGATTACGTCAGATTTTCACTTGAAACCAAAGCTGTCCATCAATATTAATCCTGTGAGAATAATCATGAGA
>CAZMUU010000035.1:11010-18812 GCA_964569215.1 uncultured Cytophagia bacterium | reverse complement strand
ATATCGGGTTTTCTTTATTTGATCAGCTCTTCGAGTATATTCTGAGCTGCGCGATTGTAAATGACCTGTGCCGCTTTTTTGAGAATTGTGACAGGACTTTTGCTTTGAAATTGATTGGGATTGAAATAGTCGGCAAAATAATCACTGTATTCAGAGGAAAAATTTCGGGGATGTTGCATGGAAAAAGGAATAACCTGATGACCTTTTGCTTTTAACAGATCGGTCAGGTTAAAAACATATCGCTCGGCACCCCCCTCGATATAGTAAAATTTGTGAACCATTAATATTTTCATCAGTCATCCGGCTGGTTGTTATTTCATCGGCACATTAAAATCTCAAGGCAATCTTGTAAACGTCATATCCGCACTCGCGTGAAACCAGAGAATAATCATCCAATACATCCGTAAAAAAGTCGGGTGTATCATAGCGGCTATCTCTATCTATGAGAATCCATTTCGGACAGTTTAGGCGTAAATCCCTCACAAGTTCCTCCAAAGCACCGGGAATATAAACAAAAATTGAATTAAAGTATTCAGATGCAGATCGACGCTCGCTATAGGCCTGAATGGTATTTCCTTTTGCTCCCCAAATATAGATATAGTCGTCAGGTGTTGTATTCTCCTTCAACCACAGTCCCAACTCTCTGTACTCTTTTTGCGACTCGGCAAGCCATGGTCTGAGCCTGTCCATAAAAGCACCATGGGGCGCCCAAAGCAACAGAACCACCATTAACAACTGCAGCCGCCACCTGAATTTATTTTCCTTTATGAGTTTATCCAGCAGTACAGAAAGCGTAATTGCTGTGATCAGTGAAAAAACCGGAAGAATATGTTTGAATTGATGACCATAGTAATATCCCGACAAATTTATAGCGATAAAATCAAGTCCCAGCCATATCGTCAGCAGGACAACCGGAATATTTTTCTCAAGCAACAGACGCCAATTGATAAAAAAGAGAAATAAAAATGGATAGAAAAGTGCGATGGAGAGCCTTTTCCAGGCACCTAAAAAATAAATCAAACGATTCTCCGGCGCCAGTGAGCTTCCGGACTTGAGCAGGATGAGCCAGGCGCCGTCGATATAATCCATAAAAGAGACATTGAAAAACCACAGAGGCAGCCAGGATAGCAGTATACAGGCAATTGTCCCCAACGCAATCCATAGATAAACCCTGATAATATTAAGTCGAAATGGCTTTATCAAGACACAGGCGATAACCACGAAAAGACCGCTGAAAATAGCGATTTGCTTGAAGCTAATTGCCGCCCCGAGAAAAAAACCGATCAGCAAAAAGTATCGTTTATAAAATCGATCGGTTTGCAAAGCAAGTATCAAATTGTAGATTGCTATAACGGTAAAGAGCACCATAAAGGTTTCAGTCTGTGATGTATAAAGACCATCCATCAAGCGCCAGGTCATGGAGAGACCGAAAATATAGGCGCAGAGGGTACCTGTGGTATGGTTGTAAAGGCGACGCCCAATAAGATAGAGGAAAAGAGCGGTAATAACAATAGCAACAACCGCGACTAACCGGGGGAACCAGTAATTCATGCCGAACAAGCTGTTGGACAATGCAAACAAGAAAAAGATCCCCGGTGTTTTATTCTCAACAGCTCCTGTGTAGGGAGGAATCGAATAATTTGACCACAGTTGTCCGATATAGTTCCAGATGCCTTCATCATTCCCCATACCGGCTTTTAGGGATGTAATTAAATTGATCAAAAACAAAATGGTCAAAACAAAATAAATATTTTGTACCATTCTGCCCGCAAAAACATCTTTGTTTTGCAAATCATCCTCACTCATTGATCCAAATCTAGTGTTTTGAGAATTCATTCAATTCTTGCCGTTCCAAACTCTCCTGGTATTCTGCGTCGATATTAATATCCCAAAGGTTATAACGAACGGGCTCGCTTTGGGCATAATTCCTTGCCGCCAAAAGACCGCTATAAATAGAATGATCCTGATTGTTATACTTGTATAGACCTCCTCGTCCGATCGGAGTAAGATTTTTATACTGATTCAGCACCTCTTTTAATACTGAATAGGGTTCCTGAAAACCGATGTAATAAGTGGGATAACTCTCGGTTTCGCGAACGACCCACCCTTTTTCGACCTGATCGTTCCTGATCAGGGTTGACCTGTGCATTTCTTCAACAGCCAGCCGAATCAGCTCTTCATCGGATTTATTCCAGACCTGATCGCCTTTAAACACAAAGTATTCGACACTCAACGCAGACTTGGCGGGCGGTACCATTTTTGCAGAAAAATTACGGTAATTAGCCACTCGCGCCATCAGTACATCCGGTGCATGGACATAAATCCATTGATCCGGAAAAACATCCGTGCTATCGACCAGCAAATTAACTGTAATGTGATCGCGAAAATAGAGCGAATCCGCGGCTTTTTGCACCCGTTCATCTTCAAGAGGTGAAAGCATTTTAAAAAAGGTCGTTATCGGAATACTGTTGAAATAATGTCCGGCCTTGATCAAAAATGAATTACCGTCGCTATCGCGCGCTTCAATAGCTGTAATTTCCCGATCGTTGCGTTGAAATTGATGTATGGTCGTATCGGTTAAGAGGTGAACCCCTTTGGCAGCAACCTTGTCCGCCATGGCCTCATACATATACCCGGCGCCAAGGAGAGGGTAATCGAACTGATCGACAAGCGTCTTAATGTTGCCCCTTTGGTTCAAGCGCAAGGCGTTTTTCATCACCTGAAAGAGATCGAGTCCTTTTATGCGCTGAGCTGCCCATTCAGCTCCGATTTGATTGCAGGGAATCCCCCAAACCTTTTCCGTATAAGTCTTGAAAAAGGTTTCATAAATTTTGCGTCCAAACTTTGCGACGATCCACTCCTCAAAACTTACCGCGTCACGAGAGCGGTAAAATTTTGCCAGAGCGAATGAAAACATGGCATGCATCGATTCCGTGATACCCATTTTGGTCAGCGCATCGCCGGCCTTGAGAGGATAATTGAACAACTTTTTATTATAAAAAATACGGGTCAATCTTTCAACCGGAATGAATTCTTCGCCGAGCGTGTCATGCCAGAGCTGATTAATCTCTCTGTTTTTGGTAAAAAACCGATGGGGACCAACATCGAAACGGGTGCCGTCAAACACTTCGGTTCGGGACAATCCACCAACTGTATGATTGCGATCGATTAAAACACAATCGCGAACTCCGTGCTTGACCAATTCCATTGCAGTTCCCAACCCAGCCGGCCCGGCGCCGAGTATGCAACATTCGTATTCCTTCTGGTGCATTCAGTTCCTCCCATCTTGAGCTCTATCATAAACGGTTCTATCGCTGCCCTTTAATCCGGATTTACGCTTAACCCCGGGCAGCATACTATATGTGTTCCTCCATACTTGAAGTCTTGTTATCCCGCTTATGATATCTATCCTTATTAACATAATACTCGTACAGATCCTGAAATTGTTTGACCTGAGCTGTTAGGGAAAAATGTTTTTCCACCCGCTCGCGGCTTTTTTCTCCCATCTTTTTGGCTTTACCGGGGTTGGATAAAAGATCGATCAATGCCTCCGCCAGTTTCTCTGCATCCCGAACGGGGACCAAAATACCGGTTTCTCCGTCAACAACCGCTTCTTTGGTGCCATCTACCGGCGTGGCAACAACTGGATTGGAAACAGCCATCGCTTCCAAAACGACATTGGGTAAACCCTCATATAAAGACGGCAACGTAAAGATATCACAAATAGAATAAACCGAAACAACATCGCTGCAAAATCCCAGAAAGTGAAAATACGATCCCAGGCCTTTTGCTTTCACCTCTGTTTTCAACTCTTGTTCCAAAGGTCCTGTACCGGCAAGCACAAAATGCACATTCGGGAATCTATCTATAATCCGGCCGGCTGCTTCGATCAAGTAGACGTGGCCTTTCTGTGGATGCAGCCGGCAAACCATACCGATGACCGGGTCGTGAGGGGAAATATTCAATTGCCGGCGCAAGTCATCCTGACGCCGGCGGTACATCTCCAGATTCACACCGTAAGGGATGACCCGAACCATATCTTCCGGCACCCTGCGTATATCCACCAACCATTTTGCGGTAGCTTTAGAAACCGATATCACTTTATCGACATTGCGAATCACGGCCCGATAGGGATAGAGACGCCGCGGATAAAGCCATTCCGGCGATGATATGGTTTCCCATGAAAAAACAGCTTTAGCCCCGGCTCGTTTTCCGACCAGCGCTCCCAAAAAATCGGCATAAAAGAGCGTGGTCATGATAACGTCTATGCGGTTCCGACGAATCAGCTGAGCCAATCTCCAAACCGGACTGGGATCGAGGCGGTGTTTACGGTATATGGGAATGACCGGGTTTCCCATATCTTTAAAATAGTCGAGAATCTTGTCACCATGGCCGACATTACAGATCGTGGTATTAAAGCGGCTGGAATCCATATGTTCGATCAATTCTTTGAGCTTTTTTTCCGCTCCGCCTATACCAAAACTATCCACCAACTGGAGAACGTTAATCTTTTTCATGATTATTCTGTTTATAGTCCTTTCTCTACTCCGGGGATATCTCCTTCAAAGAGTTGCCGGCAGGTCCGAACAAGACCAGCTTGCAACCATCAAATTCCCAATGTTGTATTTTGGTTCTCTGTCGATTGATTCTTTCCAACAGGGTGGTCATATCCGCTTCCGGCCACCGGTGCGCAAAAGCAAGCCAAAGCCGGCCGGGAACGGATTCGACCTTACGATACATTTTTTCATAAGCTTCGGGATGAAAGCTGCGTTCTTCCCCGTAGATGACCTGTATATAACCTGAATCATTCGCAACGGGATAGCGTTTCCGGTATCCCGGTTGATGATCGGTAAAATAGAAATAAAAGGGCAAAATCGCACCCCAATGCAGGAAAACCGTATCCCCCTCCCGGGCATTTTGCTTTAACGTCTGCATCATTAGATCCACCCGTCTGCCACCGCCATATTTGTAATGATCTACTTTGAGGACGTTGATATATACCGGCCTGGCGATCGTCCAGGCAAAAGCAAATAAAAAGAGAATCCATAAAACCTTCGATCGTTTTTCAAGCCATTTTGAACTGAGCCATGCGCCACCGACAATCATTACACTCCAAATGGGAAGGAGAAAAAGCGACAATCTGCCGGCGGAAAAAGGATATTTACCGGTTATCGATGCTGCAATAACCAGGAATAAGGGCAAAAGGTATAGCAACAACTCTTGCCATCTTTTTTGCCTGAACAAATAAAGCAGCCAAAAGGCGATTAAAGCATTCAAGGCAATCCATACCGGTAAAGCAACATTAAAAAAATATCGTGACATGCGAAATATATGCAAAACCACGTGCCCTGCATATTGAACCAGATAGTCGATCTCCGATATTCTGTTCCAGTTCAATATCTGTACTGACCAATCGCGTAAAAACACCGGGTTGCTTACAGCGCCGGCGATAAACGTTATATACAAAAAGAGAGCGAACAATCCATATAAAAGGGCTGCAGCCACGAAATAGTAGCGAAACGGTTTCTCCTTTGCTTTGAAAACGAGTAAAAGGATCACAAATACGGAAACCGTGACGAATACAGAGGCGAATGCCAGATACATCCCTGCTATCGCGGTGGTGACAAAAAGCAGCCAGTATTTTTTACCGCCTTTTGCGATGAGTTGTTTACCCAGATAAACAAGAATTACCGTCATCAATACGTCAGCGCTATAATGTTTCAGGGATTTGGCGTAGATAATAAAATTCCTGGAGGCGGCGCCCATCAACAACACCCCGACCAGGGACCAGGAGACGGGAAAATAGAGCCTGAACAGACGAAAGCCCAGCAAAACAGCCAAAACAGCGAAAAGGGCGGGGAAAAAGCGCAGTGCAAATGCATTGGAGCCAAAACAAACCACGGCCGACCGCGTTAACAGTCCAAATAGCGGGGGAAATTGGATAGGCCAATTTTTATAATATTCCCGAACCGCTTCCTGGGGCCAGGGATAATCCGTCAGGCTCCAATCGTCACTGATAAGCGTGCGTGCAGGATGTAGCTCATCGCTGCCCAAAACAATACGGCTATTGCCATAAAAGTGCAGGTACATAACAAGCACAAGGAGTGCTGCTGCAAAAACAAGTTGAATGCGTGAATCGATCTTTAACAAAAAATCATCCTTTAGATTTTCAGTTTTTTGCTTTTATACACATCTGTTCCAGTTCTTTGGCTTTGTGATCCCAGGTATGGTGCTGCCGGATGGTTGCAAGCGCATTCTCACCAAGCCTTTGGCGTAAATCGCTATTGTGAATCAGCTCTGCGAGTTTTTCTTCCAGATCAGACATGCATCCTGGTTTGAAAAAATAGCCGTTATAACCGTGTTGAATAATTTCTTCTATTTGTCCCACCGGAACGGTCAGGACGGGTTTTGCCAGCGCCATGTACTCGAAAATTTTGACCGGGGAATAATAAAATAAATTCTGATCTGTATAAGGCGCCAGGGCTATATCAAATAGATTGATATAGTGATGGACGTCGGTATGGTCCTGATAATCGACTATAATTACACGATTACTCCAGGGCTTTGCATCACAGAATGCTTTAAAATCGTCGGCATTCGGACCGCCTCCGCCAATAATCAAAAATACAAGTTGATCGTATTTTTTGACGACTCTGCTGATCAACTCCTGTAATACATTGGTGCCATGCCAGTAATGGAGTGACCCTAAAAACCCGCATACAACAGACGAAGGTTGCATCGAAAATTCAGCCCGAAGAGCGGTGCGATTGGGACTGGTTCTGGGCGTTGCTGCATTGGTAATAACACCAATCTTGTATCCACAGCCATAAAGTCGATCGTAATAGATTTTGGTCACGGTTGATTGTACAAACACCTGGTCGGCAATGCGGAAATTTAACTTTTCGATAAATAGAAGGCAGCGTTTCCAGATGACGCCATCGCGATTATTATACTGCAGCCACTCATAAGAATTAGCACCATCTGCCTCCAGGAGCAAAGGGATATTGCACCACTTTGCCAGGAGGGGGGATGAAAATCGATAGGCATCCACCCTGCTGATGATGATATCGGGTTTTTGTTTAACGATAAAGCGATATTCGGCAATACAATCAAAGATATTTTTGACGATTTCTTTGGGTGTATAGAGAAACCGGCGTAAAAGCGGATGCCGGAGCAGCGACCGTTTTCCCGCTTTTGAACGCTCCGATTTTGGTGACATCTTTTCATATCGCCAAAAAAAAGTTACCGTATGACCTCGTTTGCAAAGATGACCGAGCAATTCCCGAGCTTTTATTGTCGACCCAATCGAGCTCCCGTACAGGTCTGCCATATAATTAAAATATACGATGCGCAATTTAACTCCCTAAACTGATCGCAGGTTCTCACATCCGGTGATTTTCACTTTTGTGCCACCAGAACAAGGTTGCCTTTCTTGTTGTCGAAAACGCTTAGCATTCGGTTTATAAATCTGGCAGCAGGAAGCAATATGGCATATAAAGGCATGCATCTTTGTTTACAGGTCTCTGTCAAATCGAATAAAAAACCGGATAGAATATGCCCGTCCGTGCGTTTTTGCAAAACCTGAAAACCGAGTTGTTCAAGCAGGAGGACCAGCTCAGACATGGCGTAAACGCGTCCGATATGTTCCTTTTCTTCCCAATCATAAAAATCGGTAAAGTGTTCAAGCAGGAAAAACGTGTGATCGTTTTTACCCGGAAGCTGTATATGCAGGATACCACCCGGCCTGAGAGCGCGGTAAAATTTTTCCAGAATCAGTTCATTATCCGGAATATGCTCAAGGA
>CAZMUU010000035.1:0-11000 GCA_964569215.1 uncultured Cytophagia bacterium | reverse complement strand
GACATGAATAGAGAGAATAAGGTCATACGCATTCTCCGCATTCAAATCGTGCAGATCCCTTTCGAAAAAATCGACGTTTTGATAGCCACCAATTGCTTTGATACGCCGGCACACCTTGATATTACCACCGAGTTCATGCAGTTCCGGATCGGATTTATCCCACCCTTCTATATGGCTGTCGGGATACTTTTCAGCGAAATAAAACGTAAAATCTCCTTTTCCACAGCCTGCATCCAGTATTGATGGATAATTCCTGAAGGGCAATACTTTGTTTAAATGGATCAAAAAATTATGAGCTGTATATGTCGAACCCCCAACCCATTTAACATAAAGTTTGGCAAGTTTTCCCTTTTCTTCCACGCCTTTATGATAAACAGCCCATCGCTGAAATCTTGCCAAGAGAGCTCTCCTGATATTTGTCGATTTCGGAATTTTAGAAATTAAGAGCCGGTGCTAGTCAACCGTATAGACCTGAATATTTTGAGGACTAGCCGGCGGTGTGGTATCCGGCACATAATCCGTGCCCATATAATGAAAATTCATGGCATCTGCGATCACGGTTCCGTTGGCGTCGTTTGTGATTTTGACATAGCCATCGGTACCCCGGGGCAGGTAAACATACCCCAGCCGGTTCCATTGACCATAATTCAGTTGTTGATTGATAATACCGCGCAGTTTTACCTCTCCTGAGACAACCACCTCAAAGGGAACATTTGTGGCTTCATCGACGGTTCCCGGCAAATCTCCATGCCAGCCATGCCATTCACTGACTTTATACCAGCCCGGCACACCGATAAAGGGACGCCAGATGGCTTCTTTTTCACCCTCGCCGGCGTAACAGGCATTATAGCCATAAGCACCATTGAAATAACCGTGTTGCATCTCATTGGCAAGCTGTGAATAAAACGGATTGCATAGTGTAAGATCCTCAAAGCCACTGGCGGTTAAATCCCGCCAACTGCCGACCAGCTGGAATGCCGAAGAATCCTGGCCGGGGGAGGTACCGTTATTGAAATAATTATCGATTATAATATCATTGACGCAGACTGTGGGTTCGTTAAACAACAAGATGCCATCGCCTCTCAGGTTGCGGGGGCCATAATCGGCACCACTGAGCTCCAGGGTCCCGTTGAACAATTCACCATTGTTCCAATCGGGTTGCTGGCCGCCGAGAAAACGATAATAAGGCCCGCCCTGTAGATCGCTTGCGCTCAGAATTTGAGGTGAGCCTGTGGGATTACAGACAACGCAGCCATTGGTAAAATTTCGAGCAACCAGTCCATTGCTCAATTCATAATAGTCGCCGACCGGATAACCCATATCCGTTTCAAACTCATCGTACCAAAACATCAAATAATAGGTATCGCCGGCCGTGCGGGCATAATAACATTCAAAAATCATTGCGGTTGTGAGACCGAATCTCACTTCGGTGAAACGGTTTTTGCCGTTATAAAATTTATTTTCCGGGAAATAATCAAAAATAAAATTGGTGTTCGGACCCGAATGATTGTTGATCCAGGTTGTGGCATCATATTTTACATAACTCCATTCCGAAAAGCGCTGAAACCCCTCGAACATATGACCGCTACAGAGATTGTAATAATCCGTCAGCGCACTGCCGGTGTTTAAATTGAGTAAATGGGCTCCGCCCGGATTTGCCTCCTGCATCTCGGCCAGTTCGGTTTCAACAAATCTATCACGGCCATAGCCCCAGGTATTGCTGATCCAGTTATTTGAATGCTCATCCGGATCACTGACACCGTTATAATCGAGATCAAATGTGAAATGACCGATATACAGGCTATAGGCAAAAAAGTCATGAAACACACCATCATAAAGTCCGGTGTAATAGGGAATTTCGCGATCAATATTTTTTTCCGCCATATACTCCCAGGAGCGCTGGCCGTTCAAAGTCGGGCCGTACTCGCTGAAGGTACAATATAAACCCGGCCCTTGATCCCGGATAGCGCTCAAAACAGAATCGCCGGCGAAATGCTGCTCGTTGACGGCACCGGGATAACTGGTATCGCTGACCACATGGAAAATATTTTCCTCTTTATTAATACTGGTCACCCGGATAATTTCATCGCCGATCCACAAATAGACGCGATCAGCGCTATATACACCGAGGTCCGCCCCTTCAACAGTATCGACATGAAAGCTCGGCTGTCCGGGCTCGATATCCTCAAGCAGGGTACCCCGATAGCTGCGATAAAGCATAAAAGCCGGTGGATCATTCACCCAAATGCCGTTTATTCCCGAGGCGAGCAAAATCTGATCCGGATTGCGGCGCCGCATTTCCTGTGCCATCACCTGGTCGTTGTTATCGGAAAACGCATAAAGGATCAACATATCGTATTTTTCCAGCATGTCGATGCGAGTTCCCGGAGAATAATTCGGCCAGGCTCCAAAATGAGTCATGTCAAACATTGCCATACGGGGATACGGGGGGTTGAAACGATCCTGTGCTGAAGCCACTGTCATCAAAATAACCATAACGATACAAATAGTAAAGATAGCTTTGTTTAACATATCAATTCCTCTGCAATATAAGAATTTATAATTTGGAAATTTTCCAGAACAAATGCAAGCTCGATGACGGCCACAAAACAACAATCGGTGCGGCCGATACCTTGTTCAGGTGCCAGAGGGCAACTTTTAATCGCTCCGGAAATTTCGGATGCCAAATCCAGGGGAAAAGGCCGACGATAACCTCGTCTTTATAGCCGATTTTTGTAAAAGAATTAAATCCGGCCTTGCTGAATATCTTTTGAACCTTTCCCGGTGTGATAAAATGCTCGAGCGCTTCCGGTTTCCATCCATCAAAAGGCGCCCAGGTATCCCGGGCATAAGACCCAAACCGTTCACACCCCTTTTTTACCAATCCTGCAATGTTGGCATAATTGGGAATGGAAAGAAACAATGTTCCTCCCGGCTTGAGCACTCTAAAAAACTCTGCAGCTGCTTTATACGGTTCAATATAGTGCTCAAAGCTGTCCAGACAGATCAGCAGATCAACTGATTGTTCTTTTACAGGCAAAACTTCAGCATTGCCGAGGGTAAAATGTTTATTTTTTCCCTCACGACTTTTCAGCCCGGGTTGACAAACCAGATCGATTCCAAAATAACCCGTCTCTTCTCCAAAATAGGTTGATAACGCACCGGATCCGCAACCGATATCGAGCACAGTTCCACCACCTGATGAAATATTCAAACGCCGAAACACAGCGTTCAGCAATTTTGCATCCAGCCCCCCCCCTAAATGGATAAAGGGAGACGTTACCAAAGCTTTTTCTTTTTGATAAAAAGACTGGATGTGCTCTACCTTAGATGCCAACCCGTTCTCCAACCGGTTTTGAGAAAATATAACGCACACCTTTTTTAACGAGCTGATAAACATTCAAGCAACCGGTGAGCTGTAAAAACGCCACATAGACCACAGCAGCAACCGGTACCGTTATAGTAGCTTCAAAAAAGATACTTTGCGTAACAATCATCGAAATCGTCATCGCCAGGGTCGATACCAAACACTTGCCGCTGTATTTGAGAAAATCAGCCATTAAAGGTTTGAATTGCAGAAAGCGCTTCAAGGCCCATCGAATAATTAGAATCAATATCAACCATTCGGTAAAAACAGTGGCAATGGCCGCCCCAATATAGGAAAGAACAGGTATCAGGACAGCATTGAGCAGTACATTGGCGGCAAGGCCAAACACCTGAAAATGGACGATTTTTCTTTGATGATTCACCGATGCATAGAGGGGCACAAAAAACGTATTGAACATCTGCGCAACGGCTGCAACGACCAGAATGTTCAGAGACGCGATAGAATCGTGATAAGTTGCCCCAAAGACGAGGTAAATAATAGGTATCGACATCAGCCAGACAAAAGGCAGCATCGGGAATGCAAACAGGACAAGATATTTACATCCTTTTAGAAACAGTTCTGTGAGTCTGGTGCGGTCGCTTTGTACCACCGAGAACTGTGGCAAAAAGGCAATGGATAACACCGTTGGGATCATGCTGGTTAAGGCCAGCAGCTTGTAACTTGCCGCATACAAACCGACATGGACCATGCTGGACAATACGGAAAGCATGAGTATATCCAGATAATTATAACACATGGCCAGGAAAATAGACAATCCAAATGAAATCGATGTACTCAGCATTACAAAGGATCGCTTGATGTTTACCCGTATTCGAACCGGAATAAAATGCTTGCGCAGAATGGCGAACGAAAGCAACAGCTTAACAGCAGCGGCGATCAAGAAAGAGGAGATAAATGGCCGGATACCCAGCCCGACCAAGAGAAAGGAGATTCCGATTGCAACTGATAAAAACTTGTCAATAAAGACCGCCAGGGTCTCGAAGCGGATCTGCTCGAAGCCGCGAAAAACAGAAAAAGCGCTTTGCGAAAAAGAGGTGACAATAGAAGCAATCGCGAAAAGATAAATCACCTGGATACTGATATAATCCAGACGCCCGATGGCCAGATAAAGGGTCAGGACGAGTAGAGCGACAACCGAGAACAAAGCTTTGATGCTTAGCGAATAGGAAAAGAGTTTTGCCGCGATGCGTTTTTGTTTTGAAATTTCCCGGGTTAAAAGAGTAGACATACCCAGATCGCTTATCAGGGCAACAAAAAAACCGAGTGTGGTTGCCAGAGCATAGACACCATATCCTTCTCGCCCCAGGTAACGCGCCGCAAAGGGTACAAGGATAAAAGCCAATAAAGTATATAATAATTGGCTGATTCCGGCAAATCCGATATTTTTATGAATCTGGGCCATGACTGTTTCATTACTCCTTTCAAGCCGTTGAATTTGGAATGAATGATGGAATATCTTTTCCCTTGCGACGATTTAATTGTTGTAAATAGATCTGTTTTTGTATCAATGTTTTACGGGTAATATCTTCCACAACCACAATTGCAACCACCATGGCTACCAGGCGCCAGTGTTGCCACAGCACCAGAATGGTCCGGTAATCCGGCGCGACATTATGGTAAATCAGCACGGCTGTAAAGCCGCAAAGCGTCGCCATACCGATGTGATACAATTGATTGTCACGGGTATGTTTGATTTTGTACCCGGACCGAAAAGCCAGAAAATGCAAAATGGCAAACAATAAAAACCCGGGCACGCCTTGTTGTGCCATAATCAGCAAATAAGCATTATGCACAATTCGTGTGCCTTGCATTTCCTCATCAGCATGAAAGTTATAATTGTTCAATCCGACACCGAAAATTTTATTCTTGTCGATTACCTTCATAGCATCCCTGGCCATTCCCATACGGCTGTGTTTTTTCTCTCCCATTAGGGATTCGCTGGTATCCGACATACGGCTACTGATCTCCTCACCATATTTGACACCGATAAAAACCATGGCAACAACGCTCATAAACATAAAAAGTGAAAGTTGTTTCGAATTGAGTTTCTGATTCTTGAAATCCAACACAAAAAAGAGCGCCATGGCCAACACAAAAGCCAGCCAGGCCCCTCTTGTATAGGATGCAAACAATGCCCCCGCAGCCAGCACTGAAATTGCATACCATAATAACTTGGGTTTGATATCGGTAAAAAGGGCCAGGCGGATGGCCAGCGGTAAAAGACTGATCAGGTAAACGCCATAGGCGTTCGCCACTGCGATTGTTCCGGTAGAGCGCCAGGTCGGATACATTTCGAAAAACGGTATATAAAGCGGTCCGATTTGCCATTGCCACACACCGATAAACGCCTGGAATAGTAAACCATACATCATCCCCTTGACAAAGGACAACAGCTCTGGTTTTTGTGTCAATCGGGTCAGAACGCAGTAAGCAATAATGATCGCTCTGGTAAGGTGAACAAAGCCGAAACGAAATTCAGGAGGTTCCACCGATACAAATTCGCCGCTCAGCGACCAGACCAGGAACAAAAACAATAATACCTTTATGGTAGATACCTGATTGCGGTATTTCGAGCGCTTGCTACGATCGTTCTTTAAAATCAAAAGGAGGTATACAGGTATATCAACCGGCATAAAAATATCCGCTCCGCGTTGTACGCCTGTTTGTAATGTACCCAGGACAATAGTCACGCCCTGATTAATCGAGAGCAAAAACCCAAAAGCAATAAACAGATATCGATAAATTTTATTCACGTTTGAAACATTGCCTTATACTGAAACAGATATAATGATTATAAACACAGGTAAAAACTGTATTTGCACATAATGATGATTAAACAACCAAAAGGAGCAAATTATATGCCGATCTTTCAGGCGGGCCCGGGCAGGGTGCCGGCGGGCGAATTGCTTTTTCAGACTCGCAAAACCTTTCATAAATGTAATTCAGTTTTGCGCCATTATCCCGCTCAGCCATTTGCGCTTTTAAAGAATCTCCTCAAAGCATCCGGACTTGACCCGGGATCATAAATAGATATGAACTATTCGCGGTTTGCCAACACTTTAATGGTCTTTTCCAACGCCTCCACTCTTTCTTCCATCTCCCTGTTCTGTATGGCGATTTGCTGCACAAGAGACATGACCTTGTTGCTTAATTGCGAAACTTTGATGGTGAAATACAACAATAGTGATGTGATAAAGAGCAGCCCTATCATGGTTAGTGCCGATGCCGGATACTGTGCTCCCAGCCAGTGGGTAAACTGCATCAAAAGCCCGTGATGGGATATAATAATAACCATGCCCACTGATACGGACAGCCATAACAAGGCCAGAGTTTCACTTATTTTGCGTTTTTTTAGCAGGGAAAAAATAAACAGAATAAAAATAATATCAAGAATAATTAATATTATTCTTCCCCTCAGGGATATACCAATTTCCGGTATCACAACGTTCTCCTCTTTTTAAAAAAGATGTTTTCAATGCCATAAAGGGCGAGAATAATCACAAAACCCTCCACCGGTATGCGGTAACGGATCTCGGTAAAGTAGACGGAATAACCGATACTCGAACAAATGACAGGAATGAGCAACAAAAAGAGTTTTCGCCACTCCCCCCGCTTGAACCAAATGCCGACAGGAAAAAATAAAAGTACGGGCAAGAAGAAGAGGAACGAAAAAATCTGTAATATTCTGTTCGGTCTTTCGGAACGGGTCGAAATGCGCGTCACATAGGGAGACCAAAAATTGCGAAATTCCCGCCAAAAATGCTGGGTTAAAAACTCAACCGGATAGTCTTTGAAAATTTTTGAAAGGGTGGCAGGTTCTCTCTGCAGAAAATCCTTTTCAACAGGAACGGATTCAAAAGGTATACCATTGCGCACGCTCCACAGATCCGCCTCGAGCCAGGGATGCAGCCAAATCATATACCCATTCGCTGACAAAACGGGTTTTTCCAAACCGATCCATATCGCGATATTGCGTACCTGTCTTGGTGTTATCGAATCCGGATAATCAATATAGAAATAATTTGCCTGTACGGGGCGTTTAAATAGAGCTTTATAACGCCAATCTTCCACTTTTCCATAAGAAACCAGAGCAGCCCCCTGAACAGCAACCGAATCGCTACGAATAATTTCCGCCTCAAAAGAATCCGATTGAATTTTGCTTCCGTGTAAACCATCGGAAAATTTTTGTCCGGCAACAAAACGATTGACCTTATTTCTGATTCCGCCTTTGAACATCAGACCGCAATAAAGCGAATCGGCGGTGAAGATATTCTTTTCTTTGCTGTTTAAGCGAATCAACGGCTCGCCATCGAGGAAACAGAGCAATTGCATATTTCCATCATCTTCCTCAACCACAAGTGAAAATGAATCATGCTGAAAAAAAGGCTGATCGAGAATTTCAGGACGTTCAATACGGGCATAAGCCATGTCCAGGATTTTAGCCTCGGCCAAACAGGCGCGTCCGGGGGCAAGGATGCCAAACACGTTATAATTTCGTATACTCCACGGCAGCAATAACAAAACAATGATGCCTAGAGCAACGACACAATTTTTCAGGCGTAAAAGCCAGGTACTGTTTTTTGCCAGCAGAACAAAGAGCAAGAAGAGAGGAATGCTGGGAAGAATAATCGGCCTGGCCAATGCTGCAAGTGAAAGAAAGGCAAAAGCAAAAACCAGCCATCTGAATGTCTGTTTGTGAAAGAACTGGACAAATCCCCAAACCGCCGTTATCAGCAGCAGGGTAAAAAGTTGTGTTACATAGAGCAGGCCGGCAATAAAAATGAAAAAGGGATAAACAGCACAAAATAGAGCCACCATTCCGGCGCTTCGGGGCGAAAACCATTTTCTCGTAATGAGAAACAACAGGTATATTTGCAAAATGGAAAGAAAAATTTGCGATATCCGCACCGCCAAAAAAGAATGGCCGAAAACCTGATATAATGCAGCAAGATAGAGTGGATAAACAGGCTCCAGGCAATAGTGGCGATAGTCGTCAAAAAAATGCAAACTTGGGCCGAATCCCTCGCCTTTTATGAGGTGCTGGGCTGCCAGATCGTAATGAGCCGTGTCGGCAAAATACCATTTCTCTTCAAGCTGTAAAACATAAAATAATCTTATTGCAAAGGCGATAAAAAAACACGCCATTAAAAATTTTCGCTCATTCAGGTTAAAAAAAGCGTAGAGGATTCTTTTCATCATTTGCACTATTTTTAATATTTTTTGAATTCTAGTCGACATTTTTATAAATAGTGATCTCAGGCTGCAGATGCTCATCTGTTGCTTTAAAATGCTTGATCAATCGAAATTCATTCTCGATATAATCAAAAAACGTTCTGCGATCTTGAACAATGCCGGGATATCTCTCCGTGGTTTCCTTCCAGGTAAAAAAAGATCTGGAAAAACCATCCGATATATAATAATCACAGGTTTCCACCGTATCGATCAATGCCGGTGCCAAGCCACCCTGCCGTTGCGTCAGTTTAATCGAAACAAACTCATAAAATCGGCCGGTGCTGCTGTCGGGCTTAACCGGGGGTGCAAAGGATTCCACGGCCAATCTACTACCGGGGGGAATATTATGTTCAATCCATTCCGCGGCCCGGCTACGTGGATCTTTTTCGTTTAATACGGAAAAATAATAGAGTGAATAGCTCACTCCGGGAAAGACAAACACGATCACCAGAATTGAGAGAATCACATTTTGATAAAATCTTTTGATTCGCAATATACCAACAACCGAATCCAGTATCAATGCGGCGGAAAGCAGCAACAACGGAATGATGGGCAAGATATGTCGCATCGCTTTGTAAGCGAAATGATCAAACATAAAATAGGTCGAGAACACGAACAATAAAAACAACAAATCCCGGTGCCGGTGTCGGTGTATCTGGTAAGCCAGCCCGGCGACCACAAGGAGAGTCAGAGGGAGGCCAAAGGTATCGGGTATGGAATTGGGATAAAACATCCCAAAACCGGGAGCCTGTTTGCCGGTCCAGTAGGAGAGAAATCCTCCGCCACTGCCGATTTTCCCCACTTTTTCGAATTCCGTCGTTCCTGCGATTCCTCCCATGGTTTCCTGAAAATCCAGCAAAAAGATCGGAGACGCAATAAAAAAGAAAATGATGCCGGTCACTATCGCCGCGATTATTTTTTTAACTACCGGGGCCTTTGACTTTGCAACTTGAACCACACAGATATAGAAAAACGGCAAAGCGATAAACAAAAGACTAAATTTGGCGGCGACAGCAAAGGACATAAATATTGCAGTCAGGAGATAATCTTTGAGGTGGTCGCGGTTGTAAATGCGCACCATGAAATAGAGTGCCAAAAGGGCAAACAGGGTTGCCGGAACATCCACCGTGGCAAAATGAGAATTACGAACATGAATAAAATTCATGCCTAAAAAGGCGGCGGCAACAAGAGCCATGCGTCGATTGCAGGACTGCTTGCAAAGTTTGTAAAGAATATAGACAGAAAGGACGCCGAGAACAGCTACAAACAAACGGCCGGCGAGAAAAAACGTAAAGGGATTGTTCTCATAAGCGATTTGAGCATAGTGCAGCGATTCAAAGCGACCGCTCACCATAGCCAAAAGGATATAAAAAGCAAGAACAAAAGCCAGAATAATCGTAAAAAAAACGGGATAAACGCCAAAAACAAAATAGGCGTCCTTGTCTACAAAAAAAGTGTCGAGTAAATGACCGGCCTGGGCGATTAATTTCATTTCGTCGGGATGAAACGTATGTGGCTTGCCAAAATCAATATGATAAAGACGCAAAGCTGCGGAAACAAGTAAAATGGCAATCAAACTGATTCGGGGTAGCAACCGATTTAAATCTGGTTTTTTCATGAAAAATTCAGCTCTTCCCGTTTTTCGTGTAAAGATTGTTTGATCTGAGCTGTTCGTAAAAGCGTAACCAATATCGCCAGAAAAATACGAACGGGGTAAACAAGCGATTTAATAGAAGAGTGCATGGAGGTGCCGTGCAGGCGTTGCTTTACGGTAACCGGAATTTCCCGGATTTTGAATCCCACCAGGGATAACAGCAACAATACCTGAGTGTCGGGATAGTCATGCGGATACTCGTCGGCAAAAAGAGCAACCACCTTGCGACTCACGACCTGAAACCCGGTGGTAACATCTGCAATTTTTTTGCCGCTGAGAATATAGAGGACAAAGCTGAAAAGCGTAATCCCAATCTTGCGAAAAATATTGGTTTGATACCCTGTATCGACGACAAATCTGGAGCCAAGGACAACCTCTGCTTCGTTTTTATCGAATTCCTGTAGCAACGGAACGATATCCTCGGGTTGATGTTGTCCATCTGCATCGATGCTGATGGCAGCGGCATAGTTTGAATTGTTTGCCACTTTAAAACCAGCCTGCAATGCTGCGCCATATCCCAGATTAACCGGCAAACTCAACACCTTTACCCCGGCATGGCGTGCGACTTTTTCGGTCTGATCAGCAGACCCGTCGTTGATGACCAATACATCCGATTCCCAGCCAAACCTGCCAATACTATCGCCAACTTTATCCATCCTCTCAAGAACAGATGCAAGATTTTTTTCTTCATTAAATGAGGGAATTAAAATAACAACTCGCTTGCTC
>CAZMUU010000034.1:0-18864 GCA_964569215.1 uncultured Cytophagia bacterium | reverse complement strand
CCCGTTCCTTGTTCAAAATGTTGTTGACCCGGCCGCTGAGCGTAACGATACCGTTTTTCGTGCTCACATCGATCAGGTGCGATGAAACAGCCTCATCGAGAACCAGCTCGGCTTCTATGGCCAGGGTAATATCACGGTCATTCAATGTTTCCTGCTGCGCGAGAGCAAATGTCAAACCAAAACCGAGCACGAAAAGAGCTATTAACCATTTAACAATATGATCATACCTCATAAAAAACCTCCTTTATTAAAACTCATATTATCTACCATCCGGGTGCGAGTACAAATCCAAAGTGGGCTCCCTTTTCCGGTCTCTGAAAAGGATAAGCATAATAGACCTGCCCGACAAGATAACCGAACAGGTTTGCCCGCAGGGCGATGCCGGTACTGAAAATCGGGATGCGCTCATCAGAGCTCTCCTTGAATTTCAGAACCGGTTCATCATACTTTGTCCAGGCGACACCACCGTCAAAAAAGGCGACGAGATCGGTGGGCAAGTAACGAAAATTGAGCAATCCAAACTGCTCGGTTCCCAGAAGAGGGTAGCGTATTTCCAAATTGACGACACCGAGTCGTGAGCCAAAAAGCCTGCCCAGCTCGGGACATTGATCCGGATCGGACACATTTCGGCACTCTGTTGATAGATTAAAACCGCCCAAATCGTATCCCCGCACCATGGTCTCATAGCTGACGGTTAATGGCGAAAGCCGGTCGCTTTCAGCGTCGCGCAGGTATCGGCCATGATGCAACAGGCGAAATGCCAGGGTGAACGGACGCCAGAACTGATAACCGCGATAGTCCGCCAGCACGGATAAATAGCGAAGCGTACCAAATGTCGGTTCCACCTCAAATCGGTAGCGTTTTCCGCGTATGGGCGAGGTAAAGCCGAAAAAGGAATAATCACCGACATAAGCAATACTGGATTGCCACAAATTGATTGCAACGGGCGCGTCCAGCTCACTCTGCCGGCTGCCGAGAACGTATCCGTCCAGCGTCGTTACGATGCGTTCGGATTCAATATCATAGCTGATTCGGGTATAGCCGGTTGTGGCTTCGAGACGGCGGTTTCTCGACAGGGGATATTCCGCCAGCAGGGCAAGCTGATCGTAAAAAATACGATAGCGAACCATTTCCAGATCCCGCGCCAGTATCTGCTCTCCGTCCACGGTTACGGTATCCAGCCCCGAAAACACCCTGCCGGTACGGTAGGGAATGTGACCAACCATTGCTCCCCAGTTGAAACGGTCATCGCGATTGATGTAGGAAACCTGGCCGCCGATATCCTTGATGCCACCATTCATCTGAACCGCCGTCGCCAGCATGTGGTTACCGAGGATATCGCCGAAGATCATATTGACACCACCACCCAGTGCCGCTCCGAAACGGTTGACCGCCACGCCAATGGCGGGTCTTCCGGCGTAGATGAGCTCAAGAGAAGGGTTATAGGGATCGACCACAAACTGCTCTTCCTGGGGAACATCGCCGGGAATGATATTCAGATAACCGTCTACGATAAACGCTTCATCAGCAGCAATTCGGGGAAATGTGGTGTTTTGGGCATACGAATTCGCCTCAAAGCCAAAAGGGTCACCGGCGCTATTCTCATGCTTCAGGCGATGAATGCTATAGCTGGTTTTGTTGAAAACCGAACAGATAATATCGCCGTTATCGCGCGCCACCGAAATAGCCGGCGACAACTGCGTCAAGCCACTAATGCCGGTAGCTGTTTTCGTGAGGCGATAAAAACGTTCCTGTTCGAAAGAATAGCGGTAGATATCGCTGAACCCGTCGGCATCGGAAACAAAAACGAGCTCATCATTTCCATAAAACTGCGGATTGATATGTTTAATGCCTTCCGCCATCGAAATCGTCTGTATCTGCTCATTATTAAAATCATAAACGGCAATATTAACGGATTCAAAAGTCAGGTTTTTCAAGCTGGTTTTCTCGC
Organism: uncultured Cytophagia bacterium; assembly: GCA_964569215.1. GTDB lineage: Bacteria > Zhuqueibacterota > Zhuqueibacteria > Residuimicrobiales > Oceaniaggregativiventaceae > Oceaniaggregativivens_A. Next base: position 16,913 of record CAZMUU010000034.1, on the reverse strand, counting down.
CGCGGTCGGTCACAAACGCGAGTAAATTGCCGTCTGCTGACCAATCGGGCTGTATTTCAGCATATCTATCATTGGTAATCTGGCGCATCTCCTCGCTTTGCAGCGAGAGGGCATATAAATCGCTTTGCCCGCCTCTGGTACCGGCGACGATAATCACATCACCTTTTGGAGACCATGCCAGATCCGTAATTGCCGTGACCTCGTCGACCTGGATGATTCTCTCGACATTGCGGCTTTGCACATCCAAAATAGCAATCTCGTTATCACCCTTTTTAAAAACAACAAAAGCAAATTTACGCGAGTCCGGGGACCAGCTGCCGATCGAGTTCATAAAACGGATGGCATCAAAGTGAGCATCCGTTCCGGAGCTGACCAATTTTTTAATCACTTCACCGGTTTCAGCATCGGCAAGATAATAGTCCATGGTGAAAAGACTCCGGTTAGAGATATAAACCAAATATTTCCCATCCGGACTGACCACCGGGGAGAGGTTGGTCAACCGTTTACCCGCAATCAGCTCTTTTCCCACATCATCAGGCCGGGTTCTACCCTGCAGTTGCGGTGTAAAATGGGTGATGACCGTGTTTTTCCACAGAGTGGATAATGAATCCGTTTTCATGCCCAGAACGTTTTGCATACCCTGCTCATAGCCGTTGTGAATTATGGCATTGAACAAGCCGGGAACGACCTGATCGCCGTATTTTTCGGTTAAAAATGCCCAGATAGCATGGCCATAGCGATAAGGAAAATATTTTGCATTCCTCATAACCTCTTCCAAAGTGGGAACCTCTTCGTTGAGCACGGCATCGCGCAGCCACATGGAGGTAAGAGGGGCATGGTGACCCAGGGTCAGATATTCAGCCATTCCCTCGATAAACCATGTCGGCAGCTGATTGGCGACGCGCAAATCTCCCTTTGACCGCTTTATAATATCATAATGAAAGGCGTGAACCAATTCATGACCAAGGACATGGTCGTTTTCCCTGTAAAATCCGGTAAGCGGAATGACGATGCGCCGCTTCATTCCCTCGGTAACCCCGCCGACGCCCTGGGGAATGAGCCCGCTGATGACGTTGGTCTGCTGAAAATCAGCATGATTGGCGTATAGAATCACCGGTTGAATGTCGCTCAAGGTGACACCGAAGACCTGTTCCAGACGCTCCAGCCATCTCTCCAGCAATATCGTCGAATCGAATACCAACTCCTTTTCCGAAGGATAGAAATAGACATTAAATTTTTCCGTAGAGAGCACCTTAAAGTTAAAATCCTCGTATTGAACCTTGTTACGGCCGAAATATTGTGTCCAGCCGGAGTGCGCGGCAATAAAAACGGACAGAATAAGAAGCAACGCCAAAGTACTCTGCTTGTTCATTGGTTTCCCTTTGAATATTTACGATCTCAGTTTGGAAAGTGCATCGGATATGGAATTGCTCAAATCCGTTCCGGCTTTTTCCACACCGGATTTTATTTCGGTCCAGGCCGATTGACCGCTTTCCTTGAGGTCATCATAATGCTGCTTTAGAGAATCCAGATTTTTTTCGAGATTCTTGATATGCTCATCGACCTTGCTTTTGTTTTCAAGCTGTGCTTTTTTCGCCTCTAGCTTGAGCTCCTGCATTTGCTTTTCAAGCTTTTCAATCTCTATTTGTAGCTGGCGTAATTCTTGTTCTCGATCACTCATTTTATTTCCTCTCGATTTGTTTTATTTCATCATGATTGCTTAAACCCAATACCTGGGCCGGCCGTAATAATCATATAAATTTTCTTCATACTCTCTATTAACCGGCTGCGAGGGATCATATTCAGGACTTTGTTTGACGCTTTCCTGGGATAACAGAATTTGAACATGTGACTCTTCCCAATTTACCTTTTTAACCCACTGTGGCGAGATAATCACTTTTTTACCGGGAAGAATATTACGCGTATCAATAACGAGATAACGTATGATCCAACTGTCATCATCCACAATAAAATCCTCGACATGTCCGATTTCGCCATCCGATGCTTCGATATGATATCCGCTTACCTCCCGCGTGCTTCGCAGATGTGGATCGCCTTTTTCCTCTTCCGTTTCCATCTCGTCAGAAGCGCTTCCCATAACACCTTCGGGAGGTGCTCCGATCGGACTAACCGGCCAATAAGTCGGCCAGTCGTAGTACTTGATTAAATCGATTTCATGTTGCCGGGATACCGGTTCATCCTCCGAAATAGGCGGGCTGTTTTCAATCTGCTCCCTGGACAAAACCACCGGTAAAAGCTTGGAAGACCAATCCGGCTGACCAAGGGCCACCGGCGAGACCAAAACCCGCCGTCCGGGTAACCATTTACCGGTATCCAGAATCATATAACGGATCACCCAGTTTTCATCGTCAAAGTAAAATTCATGTACGCGACCAATTTCACCATCCGTAGCTAAAATTTTATAACCTTGAAGATCTTTAACACTTCTTAGCATAAATGACCTCCTTATCACAATTTGTCATATTCCCAATTAATCAGTCCTTATAAATACAACAAGCATGCCAGTCGAAAATCAAGCCCTCTAAGGAATTGATATTTAGTTATTTGCGACAATATCACATAAAAAGAAAAAACAATTTTATCCGCATAGCTGTGAAATTTTAGTACAGGCGGGAAAAATCTATAAATGAAATGTAAACAATGGGAACACCCGAATCGTTCAACCCCCGGTAACCTGGAATAAAATCTTTCTCAGTCTATTTGTCGAAAGACGACTGGTGTTGAGAGAAAAAGTGGCTGGTTGATTTAAAACCCATTGATGTTCACGTTTTTTAGTCGGACAATCGACCAAAACAAGGGGAATATGCCGGTTAATATCGCGAATATTCAATAATAATTCGACGGAATCAATGTCTTTACGATTACAGCAATAAAATACCGCCCTTAATGATTCATGTTGAAGCTTAAAAAGAGCACTGGACATTGAAGAACAGGTTCGAACATGACATCCCAGATCAAAAAGACGACCGGCAAGTTTATCACAGATATTCTCATCGAGAACGAGTACTTTGGGCAAAATGATCTCTTTCCTATTCATGATTTATCATCGTTCTGTTGTGGCGTAGCATTTTAATGTCATAAAACGTATAAAAACAATGACTGTAATTGATTTCAATCAATGGTTTTTATAAAACAAACCTGTCTTTTTTATTACAAAAAGTATGCCAGGCGGAGAAGCTATCATAACATTTTATTTTATTTTAACTTATATCCAAAAATTGCCTGGTAGCGGTTGTAAACAATTTACATAAACACCTCTGTATAATTTTAACCGCAAGCTAAAATAATCCCCCTGATTGCCGGTCAGGGCGCAGATAATTTACATTTGAACGCAACGACAGTTCCGTTGCCGGAAGAGGAATAGAGGGATTTACGGGTAAGACGTCATGGATAACAATCAAACCATAAATAAGAATGATTTTCAACCAACGTTAACGCAGGGCATCTTCAAGTGCAGCAGCCCGGTCCGTTTTGGCATCGCGGTATTTTACGATCAGGGCGCAGGCGCTTTGCAAATTTTCCTTTTTTGCAAATTCCGATTTAACAACGGGACGGCTACCCGGTATGACCACCGCATTTTCAGGAATAACCAAACCGCTGTTCCGGTCAGCGCGAATGATTTTTTCGTTTACCAAATCATAGACGGGTATTGAGCGGGTCAGAATCGTACCGGCCCCGATTACCGCGCCCTTTGAAATGACTGTGCCTTCGTAGAGTCCACAATTGCCACCAACAAGAACATCATTCTCAATGATTACCGGTAAGGCACCGACTGGTTCCAGAACACCACCGATTTGCGAGGCGGCACTGAGGTGAACGCGTTCACCGACCTGGGCACAGGATCCCACCAGAGCATGAGAGTCGATCATTGAATTTGCACCAACATATGCTCCGACATTGATATAAGCCGGCGGCATAATAACGACACCGGCAGCGACATAACAGCCGGTTCTAATCGTGGTACCACCGGGAACGATGCGGACCTGATCGCTGATTTGCACGGGGTTAAGCGGATAGGTATGTTTGTCAAAATATCTAAAGGTGCTGTTGAGAGAAAAATCCTTAATATCGCCGTGTTTGAAACCCAGCAAAATCCCGTATTTTACCCAGCGGTGGACTTTCCAGCGATCATCCACAGGTTCAGCAGCGCGCACCCGGCCGCTGTTGAGTAGAATGATGAATTTTTCAAAATATCGAAAAAATTCATCCTTGTCATAATCGATCTTTTTCTCGTATAAATTTGTAAAATAGTCCTTTAACGGTTCCATGTTCAGCCTTTCTTTTTTACCAATCCCAAATCAACAAGGACTTTTTGCATCTTTTCGGCGTTTTCCGCCTTAATCGGGGTCAACGGCAGTCTAAAGTTATCCTCTATTTTGCCCATGATAGCGAGAGCGGTTTTTACCGGTGATGGATTCGTTTCAATAAAGTTGAGTTCCATCAGCGGCAGCAACTTGTAAAAGAGATCCCGCGCTTGACCAAAATCCCCTTGAAGGGCCGTGTGAACCATATCGTGTAACAATGCGGGGGCCTGATTGGCAACCACGGATACCACACCATCTCCACCGAGAGCGAGAAGCGCCAGTGTGATCGCATCATCACCGGATAAGACCAAGAAAGGATCGGGCCGATTTTGCAGAATATACATAATCTGTGCCAGATCACCGCTTGCCTCTTTAATACCAATGATATTATCCATTGCAGCAAGCTTTACAGTGGTTTCCGCGTCCAGATTGCAGGCTGTTCTGCCGGGAACATTGTAGAGAATCAACGGCAGGTCTGTTGATTCGGCAATGGTTTTATAATGCAGGTAGAGTCCGTACTGGGTTGGCTTGTTATAATAGGGCGTGACCAACAGGGCGGCATCAGCGCCTGCATTTTTGGCATAGGCGGTCAGTGATTTAGCCTCTTCGGTTGAATTGGATCCGGCACCGCAAAGAACCGGTATCCGGCCATCAACATGCTCTACAGTTGTATCCATGAGTTTATGATGTTCGTCGTGTGATAGCGTCGCACTTTCGCCGGTGGTTCCTCCTGCAAGAATAACATCGGTACCCTGATCAATCTGCCAATCGATGAGTTCTTTTAACTTTTCTTCATTAATAGTCCCATCCTTATGAAACGGCGTAACGAGGGCTACGGTTGTTCCGCGAAATTTTTCTGGATTCATCATACTCTACTCCTTGATATTTTAATCTTGTTTTTTGAGATTTAAAAAATCCTGCATAAAATCATCCATTGTATAAACACCGGTACGATTCAAAATCCACTCGGCTGCTTCTACGGCCCCATAAACAAAACCGGCCCGACTGCGGGCGCAGTGTTCGAGTTTTATTGAATCATATTCGCAATCGAAACCGATGAGATGAGTACCCGGAATATGACCGGCACGTGTGGAAGTAACATGCAGAACATTGTCGTCAATTTTTTGGTGGCTGATTTCAGTCATCATTTTATCTTTATCGGCAAAATGCTGCAAGATAGTATTGGCCAGCTTGTGGGCGGTTCCGCTGGGGCTATCCGCTTTACCGCTGTGGTGCCACTCGTGTAAAAAGACATCATAACCGCCGGCAGAGCCGATCAGCTCTGATGCGACCGCAGCAATTTTGTTGAACACATAAACACCAATGGAAAAATTCGGACTAAAAATACAGGTTAGATCTTTGATTTCCTGCAAAAGATGAATCTGATCCTGCCATCCGGTTGTTCCCTCAACAACAGGTATTTTCAGGTCCGCTGCGATTTGCAAATTTTGCGGCACCGACCCGGCCGTGGAAAAATCAATAAAAATATCAATGCTTTCCGTTTTTGAATCCGATTCCAGCGGGTGATTTATATCGAATATAGCCTGAATCAAGTGTCCTTTGCCGGCGGCAATTTGCTCGACCATTTTACCCATTCTGCCGTATCCGATTAAGCCGATATTCATAGAAAGCCTCTCCTCTGGTTTACAGTTCTGAACCGAACAATCGTTCATCAGCACCGTTTTTAAAGAATAAATTATGAAGGGTATTCACCACCGGGGAGATATTCTCCTCATCGATAACAAAGCTGATGTTGATATCCGAAGCGCCGTGGGAAATCTGGTAAACGACAAAGTCGGATAGTTCAGTAAAGATATTGCCGGTTACGGCGGTCTCGCGTTTTAACGCCTCGCCGACCAGGCAGACAATTGCCTTTTTGGGCAGTACCTCAACCTGAGCAAAGCGCGATAATTCGCGACGAATTTCGCTCAGCCTTGAAGTGTCATCTATGGTAATGGAAACACTGACCTCGGATGTGGAAATAAGATCCACCGGGGTATGGTAACGTTCAAAAATTTCAAAAATTGAAGCGATAAATCCATAAGCCATGAGCATCCGGGTTGAAGAAACCTTGATCACGGTAATGTTTTCTTTATAAGCAATCGACTTTAAAACACAGTGTTGCTGACCCTTGGGTTTTTGATCCGATATTTCCGTTCCCGCATAGTCCGGCCGATTCGAATTTAACACTCTGACCGGAATCCCGTGTTCAATCGCTGGCAACAGACTGGAAGGGTGCAACACCTTGGCACCAAAATAGGCCAGTTCCGCCGCTTCCTGAAAGCTCATATATAGGATCCGCCGGGCGTGAGGAACGATAGAAGGATCAGCTGTAAGCACGCCGTCCACATCGGACCAGATTTCCACTCTGTCTGCTTTTAAAATAGAACCGATAAAGGTTGCACTGTAATCAGACCCTCCCCTTCCCAGCGTTGTCGTGCGGCCAAACGGATCCCTGCCGATAAATCCCTGAATCACTGCTATGGTTTCCTCTTCCGCAACGGGTTTCAGGATTTTCTTTATCTTGATACTGCTCTCTTCAACCAGAGGATGAGCATTACCAAATTGAGAATCTGTGACAATAACATCGCGTGCATCAACAACCCGCGAGTCACATCCGATAGAGTTTAAATATGCTGTAATGATATGGGCTGAACAATATTCCCCCAGACTCGACAGTTCATCCCGGATATGACGGGCAACGTGCCCGGATTGTAAAATGATGTCCACGATGCGCCTCAGATCGCCTTCCACTGACTCGAATACAGCTTGCAGACCGCTATCATCACCGCAACCCAGAGAATGAGCAAGTTTTTTATGAAAAGAGATAAATTGAATGACCAGGGCATAAGCCTGACGTCTGTCTTTTTGCGCTGCTACTGCGCTCATCTCTTCCAGACTGTCGGTGCTGTTGCCGATAGCAGAAACCACCACCGCGGGATGTTCATTCTTTCTTTGCAGAATTGTTTCAGAAATGCGTTTTATCGCCGTGTTATCCTGTATGGATGTACCTCCGAATTTCATAATAATCATTTTCTCGAATCACTCCTGTTGATAAGCTCCATAACCATTTTCCTGTACAATTTGACTGCTGTTTCCAATTCCGCTATTGTGATCTGTTCATGCTCCTGATGCGCAAACTCTATAGAGCCCGGTCCCAGTAAATAAACCTGACCCAGCGGCTGCAGATGACCGGCATCAGAACCAAAAGCCACAATTGTCGTCTGAAAATCCGCCAATCTACCCAGATGTTGGGGTTCTGTTTGGCTGCGGATCGTGATCTTTATGCGTTCATCCGCAAGCGAGCGCAAATATGTTTCCGTGCTGCTGCAATCCCGGCTAATCCGAAAAATACCCTCAGCACGGGCAAAATCCGATATCACATTTGCTGAATACCCCCCTTCGATCTTGCCGACATTGACAGTTGTTTGTCCGAAATAGTCGTCCCTGCCCCAGTCGGCATTTTGTAAGCGGTTTAAAAAATGGATTAAATGATGTATGGCGGAACGGGCGCGTTCCGGATAAGCGGAATGACCCAGCTCGCCTGTTGCTTCAACCTGAAAGACCAGAGTGCCCTTCTGCCCTGCAGCGAGGCGATTTTGCGTCGGCTCTCCCAAAATGATATGTTTTGTTTCCAGGCCCGAAGCAGCCGCCTGCCGGGCACCATCGGAATCCGTTTCTTCTCCGACGACAAATAAAAAGCCGAAAGAAGTGATGCCCTCCCCAACCAATTGCAACCCTGCTTCGATCATACATACCAGAGACCCTTTGGCATCACAGACACCGCGTCCATACAAACGCTGCCCGTCCTGCTGAAACGGAATAAAGGGCGGCACCGTGTCCATATGCGTGCAAAACAGAATCACGGGATCAGGATCCAGCGTGGCCAGAACATTAAAGCGATTCTTGTCCACACTTTGCCTTGAGACAGAAAAACCATTTTCCGTCAACAGATCACTTAACAGATGAGCAATTTTCTCCTCAGCACCGCTGACGGAAGGAATGTTTACAAGGGTTTTCAATAATTCCAGCATCGTTTCAATCCAAAAAAAAAGGGTTGATCAAATCCATAGAAACGAATTTTATCAACCCGCAAAGATTCAGCAAGCTTTTAATAGCGCTCCACGAAGTTCATCTCTCGTGACAGTCCGGCAGGTTTTCCCTGCCGGCCCAACAGGATCGCCCGGAGGAACGATACTGTTTCGGCTGTTCGTCCTTTCAGTCGATTCTCTTCAGGTACCTCCGCTCCTCGAATCGATCTACTCTTACAAACAGCGCCTCTATTTAGCGTTATGTATTATACACATTTCAGTATAACGAAAATTCATCAACAATGCAAGGACTAAAAGTAAAACCGATTGAAAACAACCGTGAAAAAACAAAATCGAGGTGCGATCCCGCGACTTTTAGCTTGATTTTAAGCCAAAAGAGGTTTAATATGAAAAGAAAAAAACAAGGAGTCTGATATGAAAATGAGTATTGCGGTCCTGTTTTTGCTCTGCATTCTGGTTTCTCTGGCCGGCGGCGATTCGGGTATGTGGTTGCCACACCAGATAGAGGCTCTCAACCTGAAATCAGAAGGATTGGAACTGGACCCGGCGACCCTCTTCAAAGAAGATGGCACGGGATTGATGAGCGCGGTGGTTTATCTGGGCGGCGGAACCGGCGAATTTGTCAGTCCGGAGGGTTTGATTCTCACCAATCATCACGTTGCCTTCGGCGCCATACAGCGGGCCGCCACAGAGGAAAATGATTACATCAGCAACGGATTTCTGGCCAAAACCCGCGATGAAGAAATTCCCGCACATGGTTACATTGCTGATGTTCTGATCAAATATGAAGAGGTAACCGGTCAGATCGAAGCTGCGGTGAGCGACGAGATGGATTATCTTGAACAATACAAAGCCATCGAACAGGTCGAAAAAAAGCTTATAGCGGAAGCGGAGCAGACGGGACCGGATATCCGGGCCCGAATTCAATCCATGTATGAGGGAAATATATATTATCTTTATTATTTTAAAAGACTGCGGGATATTCGTATTGCCTATGCTCCGCCCAAGGACCTGGGAAATTTTGGCGGCGATATCGATAACTGGATGTGGCCCCGCCATACCTGTGATTTTGCCATGCTCAGAGCTTATGTTTCCAAAGAGAATGAAGGCAAACCCTATAGCAAGGACAATGTACCCTATAAGCCAAAATCCATCATTCCCATTTCCACTTCCGGCGTCAAAGCCGGAGATTTTTCCTTTGTCATGGGGTATCCCGGGAGAACATACCGGAACGATACGGTCTATGAGGTAAAATTTGATATGGATCGTATGGCAAAATCAATCAAAAATTTTGAGGATATTATCCATTTTTTTGAAGAAAAAAGCGCTCAAAACAAAGCCACCGAGATAAAATATGCCGGAAAGATCAAGGGCCTCAATAATGCGATAAAGAACTATAAGGGCAAACTGGAGGGCATGCAAAAGGCTGATTTATTGCAGCGAAAAAAAGAGATGCAGGCGGATTTCATCGGCTGGGGCAAAACACAAAACGAGAGGGATTATAATTATCAGCAAAATCTGCAAAACATCTCTGCATTTGTAGAGCAATACAGCGATTATTACTGGAAAAATCAATCTCTCACCACCCTGACAAGTTCGTATTTTGGACCTTCTCTCCTGGCACAGGCTCACACCATTTACAGAGCGGTTGAGGAATTGCAAAAACCGGATATGGAACGGGAATCCGGTTTTCAGGACAGGAATCTGCCCTACCTTAGACAACGGATTGAACTTGCAGAACGCAGCTACGATCTCGAAACCGATAGAGCCTTTTTTAAATTTATTTTAAACAACCTCGAACAACAACCGACCAGCCAACATCCCAGGGCCCTGGCTGACCTGTTGAAACAAAAAGAATCCGATCGGAATGCATTCGTAGATTCACTGTACCGCAACACCGTTCTCAACAATGTGGATAAACGGTTGCAGCTGCTTGATGAATTACCGGAAGCGCTAAGTGAATTGAATGATCCCATGATCGAGCTGGCTGCAGAACTGGAATCGGAACTGAGCAAACTGCGGGAAAAATCCAAAGCGCTGTCACAGCAGCGCAAAGAGTTGAAAAAGATTTACCTGCACGGTCTTTTACAGAAAAACGACCAAAAGCTGGCACCGGATGCCAATGGCACCCTCCGTCTTACCTTTGGCGAGGTAAAAGGCTATAGCCCCCGGGATGCGGTCTATTATAAACCGGTAACGACGTTAAGCGGCGTTATCGAAAAAGACCAGGGTGAAGAACCCTTTAATGTTCCTGAAAAACTGAAAACGCTTTACCAGGAACGAAATTTCGGCCTCTTTGGGGATGATCAGCTTGATGATGTTCCGGTCTGTTTTCTCAATACAACTTGTGTCACCGGTGGCAATTCCGGTTCTCCGACACTGAATGCACAGGGAGAGCTGGTGGGTATTATTTTCGATATGACCTACGAAAGTGTCATCGGCGATTATTATATCATACCGGAATTTCAGCGGACCATCAGCGTTGATATCCGCTATGTGCTTTTTATTGTGGATAAATTTGCCGGAGCATCCCATTTGCTTAAAGAGCTCGGGATGTAAAAATAAAAAAGGGTAACGCAATCGATAGCCATTATTGATTGTGTTACCCTTTCTATCTTCCGGCGGTCGCAGCCGGCCGTTTTATTTGATAAAAGTCATCTTTTTCGTCTCTTTAAAAGCTCCCGCCTCCAGAGTATAAAGGTAGAGACCGTTTGCCGCCATTTGCCGGCTTTGATTCATGCCCGACCATCTTACAGCATGGCGGCCGGCACTCATCTTTTGGTCAATCAGAGTTGAGACCAGCTGACCGTTGAGGTTATAAATTTTAAGGGTAACCCGTTCAGCCCGGGGAATCGTAAACGTTATTGTCGTTTGTGGATTAAAGGGATTGGGAAAATTGGGATAGAGCTTGTATTCAGACGGGAATTCCCCCATTTCGGGCAATTGTACGGATGCGGGGATGATTCTGGCAAGGCGGAGATCGTCAATATATATATTGCCGCTGAGGCTATCCGATTGTTCTCCCCGCGTCAGCTGAAAACTATCCATGCGCAAGGTACCGTCAAGACCCCCGTCGCCAAGCCAATCTCCGGTTCCGTCGGTGGCCATATTCCATGAAACCAATTTCCACCCCAGCCAGTCAAGAGTATACCACGGGCTGACCTCGTGGTTTGTGGCACCGGATACGGGTACCCTGTCATCCAGGGCAAAACGAAATTTGTGGCCGCTACCGTCACCAAATATATAGGCCTGCAGAATATCTTCACCGCTAAACTGTACATTTCGGGGAGCGCCACCGCCGAGGTATTCACGAACGATCCATTTATCCGCATTTTTATCCCATGAAAAATAGAGATTCATAGATGTGCGGCTGTTCGTAACCAAATTGACGACCGTGGTATCCGCTTCCCGTCCGGTTTTTTCGGTTACAAATCCGGTGGAAGTTCCGCTCTGCTGCGGCATCCACCAATTGTCGATACCGGATTCAAAATCATCGATCTTTTTGTAACTGTATTCAGTTTCTCCGGTTGTAAAGCGAAATCCACGTGTGGCCATGGATATATTACCGTGTATATCCTGCAAGCCGGGCAATACCTGAACGAGATAAGTGGTGGCAGGATCGAGCTGTTGGGACGGAAAATAGCTCAGAACGCCGAAATCACCCACCGGATAATATACAACGTTACCGGCTACCGGTTCGCGATCTCGATAGGTAACATAATTGATCAAACTGTCTGCGATTGAGGATTCCAGCAGTGGTTCATCAAACACAAAAGAGACGATGGCACGCCGATCCACATCTTCGGCATTTCGTTCAGGCAGATAAGATAAAAGAGAAGGAGGTTCCATGTCACGCGGCCCGGTAGCAAAATTGAGAACAAATTCGTCCCCGCCGATGCCATCTCCATTACCATCAAAAGCATGGCCGTAACGGTCCGTCACCGTACCGGGAATGGTAATGCTGTAAGCCGTGAGATATTGAAGCGTATCCGGTTTGATCACCAATTTTCTGTCATCCTCGATCCAGGTATAATCGGCCGTAAAGTGTGGAGAATATCTCACAGAATCAACAAACAGCTGTTTATCAAGCGGCCGGGTGAATTCGATGACGAGTTTATCCCATGCCGGCACCCGTTCAGCTCCCTCTTCAGGATCTGTGGAAACGACCATAGGGGGGCGTTGCGAGATAAGCTCGACGTCGCGAAAGGTAAAAAAGTCGTCTTTGATTTGTACCGAGAGGGTATCGCTGTAAAAACTGTCCGCTCCAACAATCATTTGCAGCTCTGAATCCGGAAGCGCTTCGAAATAGTAAAATCCATTGTGCAACTCGTCCGGATCATTTGAATAGCGTTTGAAGACGGTTTCCCAGGTGTCCGTTACATAGGTTTCGCCGTTGAGATGAATGCGCGCTCCGTTGACCGGTACGCCGGTATCTTTATCGAGAATATAGCCGGCGCAGGTGCCGAAAAAGGGTTTTTCCAGGTTATGCAATTCCAGAATCGACCAGTAAAATGTTTTTGCTTCCAGCCTTTTCCACTCTGCATTCATAAATCGCTGCGCCTGTGCCGGATTGGTGTGAAATCCGGCTTCTGATAATTCTGAAGGCATGGTGCTGCGGCGGTTCACCGATAAATAAGGTCCATCAAAAGTGCATCCGTAGAATGAACAATCTCCGATCGAACCTCTTATGGTATATGTCCGTAACCCATCTGTGAGATATTTGATCATAATATCGCTCATTGCCTTACCGCCGTTTGGTATCTTTTCCCGGCCATCGCGATATTGTCCCCACAGCAACAGTGTGCTGTTGGCGGAAGGTCCCCCCGCATCACTGTGAATAGAATGAAACCATGCAGCACCCAGTCTGTTGGCCATATCGGTCCGTTGCGTCAGAGTAACATATTGACTATCGTTGGTCCTGGAGAGATAAACCGTATCAATATCCGTGGTGGAGAGGAGCATATCGCGTAAATTCAAAGCGACGCGCACATTGCGCTCAGCTTCCGAAACCCCAAAAGCACCCTGATTTTCCTGACGGCTATGCCCCGGATCCAAAAAGATATTCCATCCTTGCAATCCGGTTACCTGGGCTTGCAAGGAAATCGCCAGTATGATGATAACCAAAACAATTATTCTTTTCATTTATATGATCTCCTGTTTGCCATTCAATTCAATCATAAACGAACAACTCATTTCTACCTCTGGTTTAACGTGAAATCGATTTTCACCATAAAAAGCTTGCCGCTCTTGATATCATCATAGACGATTCTGCTGCCATCCGGCGACCAGTGAGGATTCATTTCATAGCGGTCCTCTGTATCGGTCAGCCGGGAAATCTCAGACCCATCAGCACCGGCAACATAGAGATCAGACGAGGTAATTCGGTGACCATCGTCTTTGGTAATCATATAAACGATATAGTTTCCATCCGGAGACCAATGCGGATGATAACCCGGTCCCAGATCGATTCGGTTGGATCCGTCTTTTTCCATGATGATAAGGTTACCGCCATAAACTTCACAGGCGATGCGATCGCCGTCGGGAGAGAGTGCCGGATTCAGGTATCGCTCATCGTTTTGTTCACCAATCCAATTCATCTCCCCGGTCAAGATGTTGCTGATTGCAATCCGGTCATCCGCTAAAAAAACCAGCGAGGTATCGGCAATGCGCTTTTTTAAATTTTGCACACCGGTATCGTATCGATGCAGTTTGTTGTTCATATAGAGATAAACGTTACCATTGGCGAACTGAGGTGTGGCCGGCATAAATGTTGTATAATCCGTCAAAAGTTTGCTGGTTGTCCCTTCGGTGTCGAAAAGTTTAATGGCATTATATCTGCGAACGCCTTCATATTTGGATACCCGGCTGCAAATGTACCTGGAATCGGAGGACCACTCAAAGCCATATCCTGCAGAGAGTTCATCGCTGAGCTGATTCGTGCGACCACTCGCCATATCCAAAAGCCATAATCCTTTATAATTCGAAGCCGTATAAGCGATTTTACGTCCGTCCGGAGACCATTTTGGATTCATAAAAAACCCGGATTGCGCTTCTATCAATTGCCTAGGATTATCGACCGGTTCAACGTTGGCCAGCGCGAAAAGAAACGGCAAGAGTAGAAGAATAAGACCTAACCTTTTTTTCATAATTCACCTCGATAAATAGTTTTACTGCTCTATCTTCAGTATGTTAGTTAAGTGTCTTTATAAATAAAACAGGGTAACTAACCTAATCATTTTTCCTACCAAAACAAACCTTTTTTTTAAACCGTCATCTCTACAAAAAGTTCTTGCGTATCGCTGCAGGATTCCTTATTATTTTTGCAACTAAAGATGAAAAATATGAAGCAAAAATGTCTTGAAAAGGCAATCACTGCCATCCGCAAACAACACATCCTGGTTTTGGGAGATCTGATGCTGGACAAATTTATCTATGGAAACGTTCAGCGCATATCCCCTGAAGCTCCGGTACCTGTGGTTCAGGTCACGTCGGAACAGGCCTATCCCGGAGGCGCAGCAAACGTCGCTCGTAATCTCTCCGATTTCGGTGGACGTGTAACCGTAAGCGGCATCATAGGCAACGATACCAATGGTGCGATATTAAAAGAAAAACTCGGTCAGAGCAATATTTCCACAAGCTGCACAATGGAATTGCCTGATTTCTCCACCATTGTTAAAACCCGCATTATTGCCCGCCACCAGCAGGTCGTTCGCGTAGATCGTGAACAAAGGCGCTCGCTGACGCGTGTCGAAAAGCACCAGATCGTACCGCTGATCAGATCCATCCTTCCGGATCTCTCCGCCATTATCATCGAGGATTACGGCAAGGGTTTTATATCACAATCATTGGTCGACAGCATTGTTGACCTGGCAAGAGAATACCGGATTCTGATCTCGGTAGACCCCAATCCGCAAAACCCGTTGAAATGGCAGGGCGTAGACATTGTTAAACCCAACCGCAACGAAGCCTTTGCTGCCCTGGGGCGTCCGTATTCCGAGAGACCGGAAGATCTGATTCAAGCGGGTCAGGAATTACTGGACAGATGGAAAATATCTCATCTTTTAATCACGCTGGGAGAAGAGGGCATGGCGCTTTTCCGTCCGGGCACCGATCCCTATTTTTCTCCGACCCGGGCGCAGGAGGTTTTTGATGTCTCCGGTGCGGGCGATACGGTTATAGCGTTTTTTACTGCTGCGATGTCTGCGGGCATTGCAGCGGAACAATCCGCAGAAATCGCAAACCATGCAGCAGGCGTTGTGGTGGGAAAACTCGGAACAGCAACACTGATGGCTGATGAATTAAAAAAGAGTTTTGCAGACCATGAATAAAGCTGTTTTTTTTGATCGCGACGATACACTCATTAAAAACATACCCTACCTGGGAGATCCGTCCAAAGTCACTCTCCTGCCCGGTGCACATACGGCTGTGAGCAAATTAAAAAAGGCCGGATTCCTGCTCGTTATGATCACCAATCAATCCGGTGTCGGCAGAGGGCTCATCAGCCGCGAACAGGTGAAAGCGGTTAACGACGAAGTGATGCGCAAAATTGGAATAGAGTTCGATGCTGTCTATATATGCTTTGATCATCCCGATACGCCCAAAGAAAATTGCCGCAAGCCCTCTCCGAAAATGGTCCTGCAGGCACAAAAAGAGCTGCATATCGATCCGTCCGCATCATTTTTTATCGGTGATACCTATCATGACATCGTGGCCGGCAACAGGGCCGGTTGCAGAACCATATTACTCGAACATTCACACAACAAAATCGAAAGCCGAAAAGCAGAATCTCTGGCAAATCTGATCTCAAATGACCTGGCAGAAATTGCCGGCTGGATTCTATCACAGAACAGAAAAACTTGATTATTATCGAGAAAATGTGTATTGTAAAATTATCAGCCTAACCGTACACGGAAATAGAAAATCTATAAACCTCAAATAATTTCCCGAATTACAAGTGCGGATATGTATAAATGAGAGGATAACCGATGCAACGCAATTCAATATTTAAATGCCAGGTGTGTGGAAACATGGTGGAAATGGTTCATGTCGGCGGCGGTACGCTGGTGTGCTGCGGACAACCTATGGCGCTCCTGACCGAAAACACAGAAGATGCCGCAACAGAAAAACATGTACCCGTTATTGAACAAGAGGGCGACAACGTGACCGTTAGTGTCGGCAGTGTTCTTCATCCCATGGAGGAAAAACACTTTATTCAGTGGATCGAGGTGATTACAACCGACAAAGTATACCGCCGGCATCTCAAACCGGGGGACAAACCGGTTGCACAATTCATCATTGAAGGAGAGGTCGTAAAAACGCGGGAATATTGCAATCTTCACGGTCTTTGGTCTGCATAATCAACATATGCCTGAACCGCTCAGCCGGCTCTGATTATAGAGGCAGATAAATTTCTGCCTCTCTCCCTGTCAAAGAGCCGTTTTGTCAGGTGGATGATGCAGGCGTTGACAAGCTTCTCATTGCAGTTGTTTTAACCAAAATCCAGAGGATAATATGCGAGCTTTGTTTATCTTGTCAT
>CAZMUU010000033.1:0-19071 GCA_964569215.1 uncultured Cytophagia bacterium | reverse complement strand
ATCTGGAAATGGCCCAAAAGGGGATAGATCAGCATTTAGAAAAGAACAAAGACATTATTCGCAAAGAGATATTTGAGAGTGCAAAAGCGAATGTACCGGAAAATTTAGAATCCTGGTTGTTAAACGAACGCATAGACGAACTTTCTCCCAACACCAAGCAGGGTATTATCACTGCGATTCAGGATGAGCGCTGGGAAAATATCATTGACGCCTTTTTGGATGAAATTGCATTTGGTACCGGGGGTATACGTGGTTTGGCTGCCTATGCCAGCGTCGATGACGAGTCGGAATTGGAAATGCTTTATCATGAGGGTATTCAGGCGCCGATTCTCAAGGGGCCGAATACCATTAATGATTTGGTCCTGATGAAAAAATCAGCCGGGGTGGCCAAATATGCCAAAGAAAACGGTCTGGAGAAAGTGGTTATAGGCTATGACAGCCGTATCCAGGGGGATCGTTTTGCTGAATTGATAACGAGGATTTTTATTGCTGCCAAAATCAAGGTATATCTTTTTGACGCACCGTGTCCTTATCCGGAATTAACCTTTGCCATTCCGCATCTTGACGCTGATTTTGGTATTTTAATATCTGCGAGCCATAACGACAGGCGGTATAACGGCTACAAGCTATCTGCCAAATCCGGAGCTCAGTTTGAAAAATCAGAACGGGATAAAATATACTTTGAATATATCAAAAAGGTTGATTTTGCGGATATCGAGATAGAAAAGAAAATTCCTCAAAAATCTCCTTACCTCATCTTCCTGGGCGGGGATCAACCCCTTCAGGATCGCGATTATTACGGTCGGGAAGACTCTTTGATCGATATACACAAGGCTCATCAAGAGCATATTGAAAAATTTATTCTCAATCTCGATATGACCGGAACCTGGGCACCAAACGTTATGCTCGGGTTTTCTGCTTATCATGGTGCCGGAAGAGTGGCCGTACCCCAATTGCTTAAACAATTTAACTTTTCCCAGCTAAAGATTATATCCAGCTTGAACAAACTCGACGGCCGGTTTCCCTGTTTTTCTCTGGAGCAACAACCCGACCCCGGAGATAATATTGCCGCAGAAGTTGCCGTAAATGAGTTCAAGGACGAATACGGCGAAGAGGCGTTTGAGAAAATAGATATGTTGATCGGGACGGATCCGGACGCCGACCGGGCCGGATTTATCGTCAAAGTTCCTCCCCGGCAGATAGATTTTTACAAAAAGATCAACGAAAAACCCCCTCATCTCATAAAGGCGCTCTCTGAAAAAATTTCAGATTATAAAAAGCGGGATGATTATAGCTGGCATCTGCTGGATGCAGATAATGCCTGGACTCTTTTGCTGTGGTACCGTTTGATGACAGAGAAAGACCAGAACAAGGGCGAAATTCCGGAGAAGACGAAAAAATATCTCGCTCTTTCACACACCACTTCCGATTCAATGGTCAAGTTGTTTGACAAATTCGATCTTGGTGTTGTTAAGACCTGGGTCGGTTTCGGTTTTCTGGCCAATGCGACCAATATGATCTGGCGAGGCGAAATGCTGGAAAAAACACTCAAAGAATGGCATGAGCAGGAAGCGGTTGTCGGCTCAGGGGATCCGGCCAAGGACAGGGGGAAAAAGATCTTTCCGGGTCAATCTCATCCGGTGTTATTCGATGCCGTCAATATGGACAATGGTAAGCGGTCTTATAATGTCGCCACCCTGGAGCAAAGCAACGGCTTTAGTATCCTGGGACCAAAACCCAAACCGGGTGAAATCTGGGGAGACGGCGGGCATGTGCGTGACAAGGACGGAACCTTTGCCGCGATTTTGATTTCCGAAGTACAGGCATATGCCAGGGCCATTAAAAACTCTTTGATTGAGCTGCTGGATGAACATATTTATCTCGATCCGGAGATTGGATTATTTGTGAACTATTACGAACCCGAACCCTACTGGGGACAATTCGAAGGTCCAACGGGTATGTCGCGGAAGCTCAAGATTCTCTGGCAAATGGAAGAGATACGCCAGACAGCAGAAGAGGGCAACCTGCAGATTGGAGGATTGAACGTTAAATCCGTAGAAGCATATCGAACGGGTAAATATGACGCCTTGCACCGCTGGAAACTTTACAAGGATCTCCCCTATTACAATGGATTTGCAGATGAAGGGATTCGTTTTTTCTTTGATGATGATAAACTCAATCATCTAACGGTTCGTCCATCGGGAACCTCTCAATGTATCCGCTTTCATGTTCAGTTGAGAGCGACCGATGTGAATGGCAATAATCTGTATGAAAAAAAGAAAGAAAATCATATTATGGCAAAGACCATTGTAAAGGATATCCGCAAAATGGTGGGCTGTTGAGGTGAAAACAATGGTATCCAATTTTATATGTGAACGAAAGTGAAAAAATGAAACAGAAAAATATTCGCAAGAAAATATTACAGTTAATCAACAGCAAACCATATAAAACCTTCAGAGCCAAGGAGATTGCCCAAACGCTTTCCGTGCCCAAACAGGATTATCAGGCACTGCGCGATCTGTTAAAAGAAATGGGGCGAGAAGGGGCGATATTCAAATTCAAGAAGAATCGTTATATATCGAAATCCAATACACCCGAGGTGGAAGGTATCCTTCACGTCAAGTCACAGGGCTATGGCTTTGTGCTACGTGAAGGGGAAAAGGATGTTTTCATCAGCAAAAAAAACATGAACGCTGCGCTGCATAAAGATTTGGTTCGTGTGCGGCTTTTTGCCCACAGCCGCGGAGAAAATCCCGAAGGTCAGGTTATCAGGGTGGTGGAGCGGGCACGAACGCGCCTTGTCGGCACTTTTCACTTTGGCCGCGGTTACGGATATGTAATCCCGGACGACTTGAAAATCCACAGCGATATTCTCGTCACCCCGGATGAAACCCTTCAGCCGCAGGAAGGCGAAAAAGTGGTTATCGCTATAGATGAATGGAAACACGAGCATCTTAATCCTTTTGGTCATATTATCGAGATTCTCGGATTTGCAGATGAACCCGGTGTCGATGTTGTATCTATACTCTATGAACACGAAATCGATTCGATTTTTCCGGCGGACGTGGAAAAAGAAGCGGAGTCCATACCGGAGACCATCCCGAAAGCAGAGATTGACAGCCGCAGAGACCTGCGGGAGATGGATATCTTTACCATCGATCCAAAAGACGCAAAGGATTTTGATGACGCGGTTTCTCTGGAGAAACTGGAAAATGGCAACCAACGCCTGGGTGTCCACATTGCGGATGTGAGCCATTATGTCCGGGAGAATTCCGCCCTGGACAAAGAGGCGCTTAACCGGGGAACATCGGTATATCTGGTTGACCGCGTGGTGCCCATGTTGCCTGAATATTTATCCAACAAGATCTGTAGCCTGGTTCCCAATGAGGATAGATTAACCTATAGTGTTTTTGTTGAACTCGATCAGCGGCTTAAAGTGGTCGATTATGATATTATGCCCTCTGTGATCTGTAGTAAAAAGCGGTATAGTTATGAACAGGTCGAGGATATTATCCTCAATGGCAAAAAGGATTCTTTTTCCGGCATACTGCGCGCCATGCACGATTTTGCGCAAAAACTCCGCATCGCCCGCAACAGTATCGATTTGGAGAGTGTTGAGGTTGCGATCGAGCTGGATGAGAAGGGTATTCCCATTAACATATACCCCAAAGAACGGCTCAAGTCGCACGAATTGATAGAAGAGTTTATGTTACTGGCCAATAAAGTTGTTGCCCGCCATGCGGGCGTTTCTCTTGCCAAAGCGCATGATAAGGTGTTTCCGTTTGTTTATCGTGTGCATGAACATCCGAATCAGGAAAAAGTACAAGAGCTGGTTTCCCTGGCCCGGGCATTTGGATTCAATGTTCCGTATCCTAAAAAAGTCAATCCGGCCTTTTACAGAAAATTATCGAACCTGTTCAAGAATCATTCCGCCACCGCAACATTGCAGGAAGCTTTGATTCGTTCTATGATGAAAGCCAAATACACGACGGAGAACATTGGTCACTTTGGTCTTCAGTTTCAATATTATACTCATTTTACATCTCCAATCCGGAGATATCCGGATTTGCTGGTGCACAGATTATTGAAAAAATATAATGCTCCCCCGTTTAAGTTTATCCGTGATGACGTTTTACAGGCCATGTGCCAGACCAGCAATGAGATGGAAGTGAGAGCTATGGAGGCTGAACGCGCCAGCATTAAATTAAAACAGGCCGAATATATGGAAAAACATGTTGGTGATGAGTTTGACGGCATTATTTCCCGACTCGTTGACTTTGGCGTTTTTGTCCATATTCCCTCTCTTTTAGTCGATGGTTTGGTTCATGTCAGCGATCTGGAAGATGACTATTACGTTCATGAAGAAAACGAATATTCGTTGGTCGGTGTTCATAGTGGCCGGGTATATAAATTAGGAGATGCCATCAGAATCAGGGTTTCGCGTGTTTCCCGAAATGAGCGCATCATCGATTTTGTTCCTGCCGAAAAAGAGTGAGGAAATGTGCAGATGCAAAAATGGCATGCAAAGTTGTTGGCAAAAACCCAAGTTGCCGAGAAAACCATAGAGTTTTCCTTTGCAAAACCTGATCAATTTACCTTTACTGCCGGGCAGTATATATTGCTGCAATTACCCGAATTACAGCATGCCGATCCCAAAGGACCTGTGAGAACATTTACCATCTCATCCGCACCACATGAAGAAACAATTAATATTACGACAAGAGACACCGGCAGCGGCTTTAAAACCACTTTGGCGGAAATGTCTATGAACAGTGCTGTAGAAATAATGGGTCCGCAAGGGGATTTTGTTTATAAGGAGAGCGGAAATGAGGCTGTTTTTATCGCTGGTGGAATCGGGATCACACCCTTTTTTAGCATCATAAAAAATTTTTACAACGAACAGTTTCAGCCTCTTACCCTGATTTATTCAAACCGCACCCGGGCAAGTACGGCCTATCATGATTTTTTTCTTTCTGTGCAGAAAAAAGAACCCGGCTTTAGGTATATTCCCACCTTTGTAGAGGCATCTCAAGAATGGCATGGAGAAAAGCGGCTTGTTGATGATTCATTTATTCGGGATTATATTACAGAAATAAATGAAAAAGAGGTTTACCTGTGCGGGCCGCCGGGAATGGTCGACGCTCTTAAAAACTTGTTTCAAAAGCTTGCCATTCCCGAGGAGCAGGTTTATTTTGAATCGTTTTTTGGATATTAGGCCGGTTGGTCATATCCCCATAACAGGTGTTCCAAATTGGTGAAATAACCAAAGGTCCCGACTCTTTCCGGTAACGCACGCATCTTAAATTCAACAAATTCAAGCGCCCGATATCCAGATGTCCGGTAAAACCGTGGCATGGAATTTGTGACTATGCTTACAATAAACATTTTAACTTAAAATTATGGATCGAATATGAACAGGTTTCAAGGGAATCAAATGATCATCAGGCGACTGGCCGTGATCATCATGATACTTTTGAGTTTCCCGGTGGTTTTGGTTGCGCAGCAACAGGTTATTGAAGATTATTTCATCGGGGTGACGATCGGCGTTCGTGCGGATCAAGGTGAACCCGGAATGCACGCTACCGTCACGGATGTTAATATCGAACACGAAGGATACTATCAGGTCTATCCGAAAATTTTATATAACAGTGGTGATGATCAGCTCAACGAAACCTTTTATATGACGCTTGAACACAGCGATGGTAGCCCGTCGATTCCAGAGGACGCAAATGCCGGTCCCTATAAAGTTGTATTGGATGATCCCGGGCCACCGCATACCGCCTGGCGGGATGCCGGACTGTATTTTTTCAAAGCAGGCGTCAACACCCTCAAACTTCATCACTATGCTGCTATTTCCAATCAATATCCGCAATTTTTAAACGGGCCCATTATTCACACCGAAAGTGTTAAGATTGTAGATAGCTTGCGCCTGATTTCAAAACCATTTATCGATGCCTCGGTAAGCGTTCATTCCACACCACCACGTGTGATCAACATCGAAGGGGACGATTATGGCGTTGCCTACAGCAATGAGCATATTCGCTATGATATTATTGTAAAAAATGATTATGTCAACACTATACGACATGCCGTTCTGACCAATGTACCCCCTGATCTTTTGATAAACAATACCTATTCCACTCCCCCGGCACGGGAGGAGGGCACCCGGGATTATTGGGAATTGCCGGATTTGGCGCCCGGAGACTCGTTTTTGGTCACGCTCGATGCGGATGTGCCGACACAGGTCCCTGAGGGGTTGACCGCCTTAATCGACAGTGCCTGGGTTCTCTCTATTAATGATATAGATTCCACAAATAACATATCACTGGATACGGTCTATACCGCTTCCGAGATCATCGGTGCCGATTCTGTAGCGGATGTTGGCGTTGACCTGGTTTCGGAGACCGATTCGGTTTCCATTGTCAAGGGAAAAACGCGGCATTATGCCCAGCCCGGAGAAGCGGTCTCCTACCGGATACAATTGGATAACACGGGACCGGATAGTGCCAATGACGTTGTGCTGAATCATATATTACCCGGCGATTTTATCTATCTGTCGGCAACCCAGGCTCCGGATGCTGTTTCCGGTGACACGCTAAGGTGGACATTGCCGCTTATGCTTCCACAGAGCTCGCAAACAATTTTAATTAACGGTTTTGTCAGCAATACCATTTCTGTAAATGACTCGGTAATGATTTCCGAGGCAACGACGACGGCGGCAAACGATACGCTGCTTATCAACAACAGCGATATGGATTCCATTTTTATCTACCTGCCATATTCCTATCACAACTCGGATCTGGAGGTCGCTCTGAATGCACAAACCGATACCACCATTGTGCATGAGAACAGAATTGTTAAAGCTGCTGTCGAGGGAACGCAATATGATTATCGTTTAACTGTACGCAATAACGGTCCCCAAACCAGTTATCAATTCTGGTTACAACAAATCCTGCCGGATTCCGTAACTCTGTTGAATTCAAGCCGCTCACCGACCCAAATTAACAGTGATACGCTGATGTGGCAGGTTGATTCCCTGTCCGTGTCCGATCTTTTGCAGATCACCCTGCGGGTGAATGTTAAAGATACATTTCCAGACTATCCCTTTGAATTGGCCTCAACCGCACTGGTTAACAGTCCAACCGATACGCTCGTTGAAAACAATGAGGCTCGGGAAAGCGTATATGCTATTCCTGCAGTGCCCGCTGAACCGACAGGAAATACGGACGTCGGGGTTGATCTTTATTCGCTTACAGATACAACCGTAACGATTCTGGACGATATCTTCAACGCTGTCCGGCCCGGTGAGGCGTTTCAATATATCATCCGGGTAGAGGATCTGGGTCCGGAAAGATCGGACACGATTCAGGTCGTTCAGAGATATCCGGAATTCATAGAATTTCTCGATGCATCCATGACACCCAAAATGGTTTCGTCACAGGATATTATCTGGGAAATACCCTATTTGGACAGCGGGGAAGAAATCAATATGGTTGTCGATGCCCGGTTGCAAGATGATATTCCCCTGAACATAAGATCCAGAACAAGCCAGGTCATGATATCCGCCGATAACGACACCAACATGACGAATAATGTTGATTCAGATAGCATCAGAGTGCTCCGATCCTATCCGGAAGGCAATTATGATGTGGGGCTGGACTATCGTATTGTCACGGATAATAGAACTGTATTCCAGGGTGATACGTTACCAGCGGTTTTTCCGGATGAGAAGGTGGTATTGCGCATTGGTCTTACCAACTATGGTCCTGAGGATGCCTATAATTTAAACCTCTTTGATCATTTACCGGATTCGATAGAGGTTAACAGGCTCTCACTGCAGCCGGAAGAAATGGGTGAAGACAATATTTTCTGGGTCCTGGACACATTAAAAGTGAATCAAACCGGCTATATTGATATCGAGTCGGTTGTCGCCTCCGGTTTTCCTTATTTGCCCTATGAATTAACCAGTCTCTCTTATATAGAAAGTACGGTGGATACGGTTGAAGAGAACAATCAAGCCTCGCTTAGATTTGTCGTGATTGCGCAACCGGCCGGAGGAGATTCCCTTGATGTGGGAATTACGGTGGAATCCGTGACAGATACGACGATTCAGTATTTGGGCAAGGGATGGAATGCAATCCGGCCCAATGAACAATTTACCTATGAGATTACGGTTTCAAATTTCGGACCTTATC
The DNA here is from genome assembly GCA_964569215.1 of uncultured Cytophagia bacterium. Lineage (GTDB taxonomy): Bacteria > Zhuqueibacterota > Zhuqueibacteria > Residuimicrobiales > Oceaniaggregativiventaceae > Oceaniaggregativivens_A. The sequence goes on along the minus strand of CAZMUU010000033.1, from coordinate 10,876 downwards.
CGGCAAATAATCTACTCATCGAACAAACGATACCGGACGTTGTCACGTATCAAACCACGACGCTATTTCCGGAAACCGTTACGGCAGAGGCGTTGTTCTGGACTATTGAGCAACTCGATGCCGGCGTCGATACGAGCTGGGTCGTGTTTGCCAAGGCGAAAAGCGGCATAACCCGGCTACAGCCGGCGGTTTCTCCGGTAGAGGTGCAAGTCGACAGGGATTCTCTGCTCTTGAACAATACCGACGCAGATACGACGATTATTTTTCCCGGTGATTTGGGCAAGCGGAATTATGATCTGCAACTCTTCAAAACCGCAGTAACAGATACCCATATCGTTGTTTTCGGCGATACCTTACCAGCGGTTTTTACCAATGAATCCATTCGCTATCAATTGGTAATAGAAAACAAAGGACCGGGAGATGCCTATAATATTAAAGTCCAGGATGTTTTACCGGATTCCTTAATCCTGGCGGGGGCATCGATTACACCATTGAGACAAAGTCAGGACACCTTGTTTTGGCATTTTGACTCGCTGAAAGCCTTTGAATCGATCTCTATAGAGGTCAACACCGTTTCCCAGCCGGCTTACGGCTATTATCCTTATGAATTAATCAATGTTTCCACCTTGTCGGCCTCCAGAGACACCACATCGAATAACAATCTCGACCGGGCATCAGTATTCGTTTTGTCCGACGATTTGCGGCCCGGACCTGATTTTGATCGAACCACGGATGTGACAAAAACAGCCGACTGGGATGACATCGATGAAAACGGATTAATTACGGTTGGAGACAAAATTGAATATACGATCAGCATCGTCAACTCGGGCAATGCGCCGGCATCTAATGTGATTTTTAGCGATTCCATTCCTGATCACACCGTGTTGACCGGAGCCATCACCGTCACAAAAGGCGAAATACTTGGCACCTCTCCGATTCAGATCGATTTGGGCACGCTGCAGCCCCGAGAGTCGGTCACCATTCACTTTACCGTTAATGTGATTTCGAATGCGTTGAGTATCATCAATCAGGGGGATATCGACAGTCCTGATATCGAGGATAAAGAACCGACAGATGACCCCACAACACCGGATGAGGATGATCCCACCATTGTCGAACCCAAACCGAGCTTTAATGGACGTTCTGATCTCTTAAAAAGAGCCGAGTGGCGAGATCTGGACGGGAATGCTGAATTAACGGTCGGCGATATTATCGATTATACGGTGGTTATCACCAACTCCGGACACTCTCCGGCATCGGATGTGATCTTTTTCGACAGGCTGGATCAAGATGTCATCTTGTACGGCGATATTCTTACCACAAAAGGGAAAGTGGTTACGCAATCGCCGATTCAGATAGAGATAGGTTTTATTAATCCCGGCGAAACGGTGACCATCAATTTTTCGGTACAATTGACCAGCGATTTATCCCTGGTATCCAACCAGGGAGAACTCCGGAGTCCGGACACTGACGAAAATGAGCCGACGGATGATCCGTCGACACCTGAAGACGACGATCCGACCATTACCGAACCCGAGCCGAATTTTAGCGGAATCCCGGATGTGATTAAAAGTGATCTCTGGCATGACAACGACGGTAACGGTCAGGTGAGCAGTGGTGACATTATTGATTATACGGTGAGCATTTATAATTCCGGCGGCCGGGCGGCAACGGATGTCGTCTTTACGGATATCTTGCCGGCAAACACGCAACAAACCGGAACGGTTACCACGAGCAAAGGTGAGGTGGTGAGCACGTCGCCTATTCAGGTCAACATCGGTACCGTGCAGCCGGGGGAAAAAGTGACCATTCGTTTTTCTCTCAAAGTAAATGCCGACATGGATAAAGTTGTAAACCAGGGACAACTCGACAGTCCGGATATCGATAAAAATGAGCCGACGGATGATCCGTCGACACCTGAAGACAACGATCCGACCATAACTGAACCCGAGCCGAATTTCGACGGATCAACGGACGTGATCAAGAGTGATATCTGGCATGACAATGATGGCGACAGCCGGATCAGCAGCGGAGACATTGTTGATTACACGATCACGATTTATAATTCCGGCGGCCGGGCGGCTACCGATGTTGTCTTCACGGATCCCCTGCCGGCGAACACGGTGTTGTCCGGCACAATTACAACCAGCGAGGGAGAGGTGGTCAGCACCTCACCGATCCGGATAGAGATCGGTACCATTTCAGCCCGGGATACGGTGGTGATCAGCTTTTCCGTTAAAGTGACGGCAACAGTAACTCAGGTCATTAATCAGGGACAAATTGATTCTCCTGATCTTTCCAATCCTGAACCGACAAATGACCCGGACACCCCTGTTGATGACGATCCCACGGTAACTGAACCAACCGCTAATTTTTCCGGATATGCGGATGTCACCAAGAGTGATGAATGGCATGATCTGGATAATGACGGCAGGTTATCCACCGGCGACATGATCGATTATACGGTTACCATCAGAAATTCAGGTGGCCGTCAGGCCGAAAATGTCCTGTTTATGGACCCCATTCCGGTAAACACCACTTTGCAGGGCACCGTGAAAACCTCTAAAGGAAGTGTAACCAACACATCACCTATTCAGGTTCGAATCGGTACTGTAGGTGCAAAAGAGAGCGTCACCATTCAATTTACCCTTCGTATAGACGGCCCGGTCGCGCAGATCATCAATCAGGGCACGGTTTCCTCTTCCAGTACACCGGTTGAAGAATCTACGGATGATCCGGATACGCCCAATACGGATGATCCCACGGTTACCGAACCTGATCCGGCATTTGACGGGGATAATGATCTTCTCAAGGAAGGCACATGGAATGACCTGGATGGCGATGATAAACTCTCCGGCGGCGACGTGATAGACTATACCGTCACCATCACAAATTCCGGCATGGGAGGAGCAGACAGTGTTGTATTCACAGATCCGCTTCCCGCAAACACCTCTGTCAGCGGCAGTATCACAACAAGCCAGGGAGAGGTGGTAAGCACATCTCCCATCCGCATTGAACTCGGTACCATCGGACCGTCGCAGAGTGTGGTCATTCAATTTTCTCTCAGCCTGGATGCGGGGATGGATTTGATCTCAAACCAGGGATATGTTATTTCAATGGAACTTTCCCAATCCCTGCCGACGGATGATCCCAACACGCCGGACATCGATGATCCTACGGTTATCATTGGACGCGCAGCCGATTTTTCCCCTTCCATTGAAGCGTTACCAGCGGTTATTGATGTCACGGATAGCATTCAGGTACGGGTGCAGGTCCCGGTTGCCGTGTCTGCATGGGATTTATGGATTTATTTACCGAACGGCAATATCAACAAGTCATTTGCCGACAATGAGGTTTCTTCGACAACGCTCACGCCCAATATCTGGTATCAGATCGACGAACTCTATCGACCTCAGAAGATGATCACCAACGCCAGGCAGGAAGAGCTGATTTTTGAAGTTCGGGCAACCGATTCCTGGGGGCGTGTTGCCACCGCACAGACACGGGTTGTGGTCAAAAGCAGCAATTATCTGGTGTTGGATCGTAATGTATTCAGAGCGGAATACGAGGATCCTCTGCAGATTCATTTTAAATTGAGCTATCGCCGTACCGCGCGGCTGGACATTTATGATTCAAGCGGACGGCATATCGTCGAGTTGACGGAAGATATATATGATGGCGGCTGGAACACCTATCTTTGGAATGGGCTTTTGCAGGACGGTCAAAAAGTGGGAAGCGGAGTCTATCTGGTAACCTTGCGTTCCGGCGAATTTAACTCCTGGAAAAAGTTTATCATAGTGAGATAAGCATGAGTATGAAAGAAACGATTAAAATTTTTGTAATTTTGGGTCTGTTTATTTCAGTTATTTCGGTAACATCTGTACACGCCCAGGTCCGTGCCGGAGCTGCATTTTTAAAAATGCTTCCGGGAGCCAGGGTGCAGAGTATGGCGGCAAGCCATACAGCAGAGATCGACGACCCCCATGCAATTTATGCGAATCCCGGGGCGACAGGGTATCTAAGAGAATGGCAATGGACAGCGGGCTATTCCAAATGGATTGCCGATATTTATAATGCCAGTTTTGTCTACGGCAGAAAAATCGCCATGCCCTGGAGCCGTCAAAGTAAATTTGCCCTGGGTCTTTTGTATCAGGGGATGCCGGAATTCGACAGTTCCGACCATACGGTGGCGTCTGTTCAGGCCAGTGATGTATTGGTGACTCTCAGTATGGGCCAACCCATCGATTTTGATGGTGTGAGATTGTCCCTGGGCACCAATGCCAAATACTTTCAAAGCACGTTGGCGGATTATTCTGCAGACGCCTTTGCTTTCGATTTTGGCGTTTCGATTCGCAGCAACAGGTTTAGCCTGTTGAATTCTCTTTTACCCAATGGCGTGGTTTCATTGGGTGCCGCCATTACCCACATCGGGCCGGATTTGTCCTTTGAAAACACAGCCACACCGTTACCAAGAACCTGGCGAGTTGGTGGTGCTTTTTATGCCGGCAGACACGGCGGCTTCGAGCTACGCGTCATTGCAGATTATCACAGTGTGCTGGATGAAGAGCCTGTTATGGGACTGGGAGCGGAAATTTCTTTAGGACGGATATTATCCGTTAATGGCGGTTATAACCTGGGCGCGGATTTGATGGATAAAATATCTTTCGGTGCCAGCATTCGGTTGGATGATATTACCACACCTTCGACAATGCTGATACCCGGTCGAAATAATGCTTTGCGGGCTGATATCGCGACCCTTGATGAAGGAGAGTTTTTTGCCAGAACCTACCGGGGAACCGTATCGCATTATCCTATAGGACCGGAGTCCTTTCGCTTTTTGTCTCCGGCCATGAACGATACCATTTATTCAAACAGCGTCATTCTCGAATGGGAGAAGAGCCAGGATCCGGATCTTTTTGATGAGGTAAAGTATCGCTTACTCTTTGATCGAGACAGTACGAAATTAGCGGCTATACTCGATCAATACAACAGAAATACCGACAGCTTTTACAGATCTTTCACGGAAACCGATTTACTGGTAAATATTGAGACCGGCTTGTCGGCATTTGCAGCCGAAAAGCTGGCCGGCGGCCATTATTTCTGGTCTGTTGCAGCAATTGATAGCGATCAGCATATCCGCTTTGCTTCTCTTAAGGGTCGTAAAATCGCGCACTTTTATATTCCTTTGCCTGATATAGAAATAAGGGATGTGGAATTTGACTATAGTCCGTGGATTACGGAAAATGATTTTCACGGCAATCTGAAAATTACCTTAGCAAACAGCGGCGATCTGCCGGCGGAAAATTTCAAGCTTGTGATCCGGGACAGTGTTGACTTGTTTTATGAACCCATTCGAGCAGAAACCGAAATCAGTGCGTTGTCGTCAAAGCTGCTGCTTGAAAAAACAATCGATTTCCTAAACGTGAATCAGGATACCACGCTGGATATCGAGTGGCACACCAATCTGCTGGGGCGACATGTTATCGTTGCCCATGCCGACCAGGGCAACAGTGTTGAAGAAATTTATGAAGACAATAATATCGGGCAAGAAACATTTCACACAATACCAAAGGGCGTCTTTAGCACGGATGACAGCGTTAATGTGGTAAAAATTGCCAAAGTGCTTATAGATATGCCTATTATTACGGATATTACTTTTGATGATCACAGCCATAAAGTGAGACGGGAATATATTAAAAAGGATGTAATTGAACCGCCTTTAGCGACTTTGGCTGAACGGTTGGTAAACAATCGCAACCTAAAAGTGCAACTGAAAGGATTTGCTGATCCGAATTCCGGTGAAGAGAATATTGAATTGGCCAACAAACGCTCGGAAGCGATACAGGATTCATTGATAAAACTCGGCGTTAATCCGGCACAAATCGAGATTGAGTCGGGCGAGGTGATGGCATACCGGCCCGAGCCCTCAAATCCGACAGATGCAAGATGGGTCTTTCAGGAAAGACGGCATTTGGAGATTTCCGCTTCGGAGCGGGGACAGGCAATTCTGTTTGTGCCGGTACGCCAGGAAGACAGGGAGCGAATCATCAAGGGTGTACCTTTTCAGAGCGCCATCAAAAGCGCGGTTTCATTTGAAGATGCCGAAATTATAACCATTTCGGATGATCGCAGAGACAGTCTCAACATCACTTATATTGAGGGTATGCAAAAGCTGGACCGTAATGTGTTGTGGCAACCTCTGCAAGAGGAAATTAATTTTTGGAGCAACACAGGGGTTGATTATTTTATTGAAATATCTGATTCACTGGGACGCACATTTCGAACCAGACTGAAAGAGACCTACTTAACCAGCGAAGAAGCCATACGGGAATACAGGCTGGCGCTGCCTTTAAAGTTTGCAGAAACCGATCCTGTTTATGGCTTTTATTGGTCTCGTTTGCTCAATCAGGTTAAACCACTTTTCAGTGATAACTCTTTACGGGTTGCCTTTAGGGGGCACGCCTGTGCCACCGGACCGCGGGAAGTAAACAAAAGGCTTTCCCAACGCCGTGCCCGCCGTTTTCACAGGGATTTTTTACAATATTTGCAGGAAAATTATCCGAATTATTATGAAATGATCAAGGATCGAATCGATGAACCAAAAGGGTTCGGTGAGGATGAGCCTCTGAGCATTACCCGTCTTGATGGTGAACGTATACTCATTGGGGATAATGAAAAACCCACAGGCAGAAAGTTGAATCGAAGAATCGAATTTGTTTTTTACTCAACGGAAGCTGACTTTTTACAGGAATGACGATTTTTTTACAAACTATTTCTTGATGAAATCCCTGGCTTTTCTTACTTTAAAAGCCAGGGATTTTTCTATATAGGGAGTCATATTTGGAAGCAAAGACAATACAAATGGGCCTTGATCTTGGGTCTGCAACAGCGAAATTTGTTGTTATTGTTCCGGATAGATGTGATATCGGATGTATTGAAAACAAATTGACAGCTTATGATATCGAGAGCACCGTTCGGCAGGACAATATCCGAATTTTATTTTCTAGGTTAATACCTGTTGAGGGTGATTCGATCGCTATTGCGGAAAGCATTTTGCAAAAGTGGCTTAATGTGCCGGTTGCGGATCCGCTAACCCTTTATCTCACCGGCTCCCAGGCCAAGGGGGTATCGGCAAAATTCGGTTTGCCTGTGTTGAATGAATATCTTGCTATTGCTCATGGTGTAAGCTTTTTTTATCCTGACGCTCAAACCATCCTCGAAATCGGTGGAAATGTTTCCCGTTTTATTCGGCTTGATCATTCTAACCGTGGAAAAGAGATCGCTATTATTGATTATGAGCGTAACGGTGAATGTGCAGCCGGAACCGGGTCATTTATCGACCAGCAAGCAGCGCGGTTGCGATTTACGGTTTCAGAAATAGGAGGCATGGTCGCGAGCGCTACCGAAACTGCAAATATCGCCGGAAGATGTTCCGTTTTTGCAAAATCGGATATGATACATGCGCAACAACGCGGTTATTCGCCTGAATCGATATTTAAGGGGTTGTGCGAGGCTGTTGTTCGTAATTTTAAGGGAACGGTTTTAAGGGGAAAGGAACTTGCGGCACCTGTCGTATTTGTCGGCGGTGTGGCGGCCAATAAAGGCGTAATTAATGCGATACGCTCTATCTGTTCTCTGGAAAACCTGGTCATTCCTTCCCAATTTGCACACATGTCGGCACTTGGAAGCGCTTTACAGGCGCATGAAAACGCTATTTTTTCTTCCCCGAAAGAGCCGGCCAATTTAACAAACAGCGCTCCTTCTTTGTCACAGGGAAAACAGATTCCCTTAAATTTTTCCCTGGTCAAATTTTTAGGTGATAAGACACACAGCTCAGTCAAATGCAGCGATAATGCTATAAATGCCTATTTAGGTATTGATATAGGATCGGTAAGTTCAAACTTTGTGCTTCTCGACGATGATGGCCGTGTACTAGACGAGATTTACACCCAGACAGAGGGGAGGCCAGTCCGTGTGGTAGAACGGGAGTTTAGCCGTTGGCTGGAAAAATGGGGGGATGTGGTGCGGATTTGTGGTGTGGGCACGACGGGGTCCGGACGGGAACTCGTTGGAGAGCTGGTCGGGGCGGATTGCGTACATGATGAAATTACGGCACACAAAACAGGAGCGGATTTTATATCAAGCAATTTGTTCAAAGAGAATGTGGATACCATATTTGAGATCGGTGGTCAGGATTCAAAATATATTTCTATTGACGGCGGGGTGGTTGTCGATTTTACCATGAACGAAGCCTGCGCTGCCGGTACCGGCTCTTTCCTTGAGGAGCAGGCACAGCGAATGGGAATTTCGATCAAAAATGAATTCGCCGACCTGGCGCTCTCCTCGCGTGAACCTGTGGTTATGGGGGAACGATGTACGGTTTTTATGGAAAAGGATGTCATCAGTTATCTTCAACAAGGAAAATCAAAGAAAGACATTGCTGCCGGATTGTCGTATGCCGTGGTTTTGAACTATCTTAACCGGGTTGTTCGTGGCCGCAAGATTGGCGACAGGATTTTTTTTCAGGGCGGTACCGCCTACAATCGGGCGGTGGCTGCCGCCTTTGCAACGGTTCTCAAAAAGACGATAATCGTTCCGCCGCATAATGGGGTTATGGGAGCCATTGGCGCCGCCTTGCTGGCGAGAAAACAGAAACAGCACAACCCCCTTCCGACATTGTTTTATGGATTTGATTTTTCTGAAATTGATTTTACCATTCGTCATATACGTTGTAATGGCTGCAGTAATCAATGTGATGTACAGGAAATTACGGTAAATGGTCAAAAAACCTATTGGGGCGATAAATGTTCTGAACGCTTTCGCAAAAAGAAAAAGCAAGAACAAAAAGCGGTCATCCCGAATTTAATAAAACTGTATAAAGAATTTCTCTTTTCGGATATCCCGGGAAAAAATGGTCGTCAGATAAAGATCGGCATTCCCCGCACACTCTATTTTTACGATCAACTGCCGTTCTGGCGGGCTTATTTTTCGGCAATTGGTATTCAATTGGTTTTATCTGAACCAACAAATTCTGCAATTATCAGGCAAGGACAGGAAAACAGTATTGCAGAGCCCTGTTTTCCCATTATTGTGGCTTTGGGTCATATTTCATCGCTTCTTGAACGAGATGTGGATTATATTTTCGTCCCCAACGTGATCAATGCGGAAACAGAGTTCCCGCAGACGGAATCCTGGTTTTGCCCGTGGGGACAAACCCTGCCCCTGGTGTTTAAAAACTCCCGCTATCAGCATCCTCAGGTTGGAAAGGTTCTTTCGCCGGTTGTGCGTTTTCGCGACGGGAAAACGTATGTTGAAGAGAGTCTGATCTCCATGGCAAAACAGCTCGGGATTAGCCGTAAAGAAAATCGCAAAGCAGTCGAGTATGCTTACTCGGTACAAAAGGGATTCAGGGACAAGATTGTGGCTCAGGGGAAAAAAGTACTTGGTCAACTTGAGGCTCAGTCTGAACCTGCGGTTGTCTTGTTGGGGCGGCCTTATAACATATTCGACGCGGGAACAAGCCTGAATGTGGCACAAAAACTATACGAGTTGTACGGCATTAATATTATTCCCATGGATTTTTTGCCATTAAAACATATTGATGTTTCCGATATCCATCCCAATATGTTCTGGAATTATGGAAAGCGCATCTTGCAGGCATCCAGATATATCGGACAACACGATCATTTACATGCAATCTATTTTACAAATTTTAAATGCGGGCCGGATTCTTATATAAAACATTTTGTCCGGCAGGCGCTTGGACAGCCTTATTTAACTCTGCAGTTTGATGATCACAGCAATGATGCCGGCATTATGACCCGATGCGAGGCCTATTTGCAAAGTAAAAACCTGTTAAAAAAGAATATGATGACCTGTTCATCACAGGTTGAAGAGGCATAGATGGGAGAAAAAAAGAGCATTGTGGGCCGCAAAGTCTATATTCCGCAAATGTCCTATATATCCGCCCGCTGTATGGCTGCTGCATTTCAATCTGTAGGCATCGATGCGCGGCCGTCCCCAACCGGTGATGCTGAAACCTATGAACTGGCGCGCAAGTATTTGTCGGGCGATGAGTGTTTGCCCGAAAGTGTTACACTGGGCAATTTTTTAAAAATTACAGAGCAAGCGGATTATAATCCTGATAACGTTGCGTTTATGATGCCGACATCAAACGGCCCATGTCGTTTTGGCCATTATCGCCCTCTGATCGAAAACATTTTCAAACAGAGAAAAGAGCCGGTTCTTTTCGTTTCTCCTTCAAGCTCTGATGGATATGGTGATCTGGGGAAAAACGCCAATAGGCTTTTTCGTACCGCCTGGCGCAGCATTGTTGTCGCCGACATTTTACGAAAATTGCTTTTAAAAACGCGGCCATACGAACTCGAAAAGGGGAACACCGATCGGGTATATATGGGTTCACTGGATAGACTCTGCGATATTTTGGCTCAACAGGATGTTTCACACAAAAGAAGACTTTTTAATCTGGTTGAAGAGTTGGAAAATACATTAAAGCGGTTTCAGAGTATCCCGGTAGATACTAAAGTAGAAAAGCCATTAATTGGGATTGTCGGCGAAATTTTTTGCCGTTTGAATGATTTCAGCAACAGTTATCTCATCAAACAGATTGAAGACTATGGCGGAGAGGTCTGGCTTTCGGATATTACCGAATGGGTATGGTATACCTGTAACGAAGAAAAATATCATTTACGCCGGCTGGGAAAAGAGGTGTCGTTAAAAATGTTCGGCGCGACCATCCGGCATGCCGTCATGCATAGAGATGAGGAGAAGCTTTTAAAGCCTTTTCGGGAAGAATTTAGAGGGTATGCAGAGCCGGAGGACATTGCGGAATTTTTGGATAACAGCTATCCTTATT
>CAZMUU010000032.1:18358-19636 GCA_964569215.1 uncultured Cytophagia bacterium | reverse complement strand
GTAAAGGTGACAAACCGGGTTATCGGATCCACTTCAGCCGGGTTTTGACCAAAATACGGATTGGGATAGACATTGATACTTTTCACCGCTTCCTCTGCCGCCTTTGCACTTTTGGCAGCCAAAAAGCTGTTGGTGGAAAAGGTGAATTGATCAGCCGGTTGGTTGGTTTTATTGGTAACGATGCGATAAACAGTACCGGTTTCCGGCAGAGCGGTCGAATCCGCACCGCTGTTCATATTCCAGTTCATCAGCATAATACGGTTTAACGCATACATTCCGCCATCGTTTGCTTCATAATCGGCATCGCTATAGTCGCCGTCAAGGACACTGTTCTCAAAGGCCAGGTATCCGGACTCGCCCGGGGATATATCCGCCGGCAGACGGAAATAGATCCAGTCGCTGGCCGGATCGTCAGCGCCGGAAGAGGCTTCGTGATCTCCATATATATCAAAGACCTGATTTTCATTATCATCAAGAATCCAGGGAATAACCCGGTAATCATCACCGGGGTCATCCGGTGTTCCGATACCGACATTCCACAACTCAAAGGGAACATCCATAATCGAACCGTCTGTAAAGGCATTATATCCTTTGCTACCCTCTGCCGTAAACCGGATTTCCCAGTCGTAGGGAATGATATTTGACCATACAGAGCCATCCCGTGAAACCCGTGGCAGTGCATCCTCATGCGTGGTTATATCTCGACCACCTGCAACCAGGAAGAAAAATCCACCCTGGGCCTGTTCCACCGGAAAATATCCGTCATCACTGTTGATAAAATCAAGCCAGGTATACCACCATATATTCTCGCTTTGCGGAAAATCGGCATCCGGAGGGGTTATTGGTCCATTGGCATTGGCAACCTGAGACATACCGCGAAAGTCATTGGGCGGTCCCATCACTTTGGGCACGAGTCCAGCGACACTCTTGGCAGCGTCATCACCGCTCTGATTGGTTTGGTTTGACAGTAAACGGCTATTGGCGCCTGTATCGACACGATCGAGATTCCAAACGATCTGCCCGCTCTCTTGATTTTTTTCAAAGGTGACGACGTAATCCTGACCGGTAATCATGGCAGGATCGATCGCGTAGACCTCTATCTGACCATCACTCATCGCACCCGTACTGCTGTGACTGGCATTAAAAGCCGTATCTCCGGAAACCGCAGCGATGAGATCGTTAAAATCTGCAGAGGTTTGCAGCCCTCCCTGCGGCGGCTTTGGTATCGCTTCGATGGTGCTGAGAGGCGATTTGAGAATCTTGGGTATGCCATAGGCA
>CAZMUU010000032.1:0-18348 GCA_964569215.1 uncultured Cytophagia bacterium | reverse complement strand
TATTTATTCCAGTTTCGAAGGCGTTCACCGTTACGGGTGGCATCGGTCTCAAAACGTATAAACCGTTGAATACCGCTATCGGTAGCGCGTTGAACCGTGGCGGTGATATTTTCGGCATATTCTTCGCTGAACACCTGATCCTGTATATCGGTAACACCATCTACCACGTCGAACGTGGCCAGTTTATACAGGGTTGTATTCGGACCAACGACAGGTGTGTCCGATTGATAGAGGTTATATCCCTGAAAACGATAATAGGTGGGATTTCCCTCCTCATCCGTGGAGACACGATCGATTTCTTTATAATCCTCGGCATTGTCCTCCCAGGTGAGTACCACAGCTTCATCCATGGGATGGACGCTAACATCCGGAATCGCTGGAGAAGGAGGCAGAGCAAAGTCCAGGTCATACGCCAGCTGTGCCTTTTCATCCATCATTTTCAACCTTGTGGCGCTGTTTTTGGCTCCGGTTCCCTGAGCCACCATAAAACCCGCCACGATTTCCTGAACACCTGCTTCGCCTGCTTCGGGTATGCCATCCCCATCGCTGTCCTGCCATTTTTCCAGCGTAAACGGTCCGGTATTCATCAGCATTCGCCGGTCTGCAGAGTTCAGATCGACACCATCCACCCAGCCGGTATTGGCTTCGGGATCGCTGATATTGACAAATTTGGTCGGCTGATTGGTGGTAGGATCAATAATGGGCTGTCCCAAACCATTCAGGCCCTTCATAAAATTATAGGCTTCCTGAGCGTTTTCAGGATCCTGTGCATCCACCGGGCCGTTGCGGATAAATTTTGAAAAGGAGGTCATGCCGAGATTGGTATAATCGGCAATTTTCCTGCCGGAAACATTGGCGGTATCGCCGGCAGAAGGTACAATCGGACCCTGGAAAAAATCCGCACCCACAGCCGGGGGAATGTCAAAGTGCGTATCACTACCATCATTCCAAAAAGCACCCAATGACAGGGTGGTATCGCAAAAACAGAGATCGTCATTGCCATCGCCGAGATCGATATCAAAAAACAGTCCGATATAACAGTCATTTACCGCGTTTTGTCCCTTGTTGACCAATAAAAATTTTACAAACATCATATCGCCAAACTCATCGGGGCGATTGAACACCCAGATCGTATTATGGACTTCAAGACCTATGGGATCTGTCTGGTACAACCCGTGGCTGCCCGGATCAGCATCATTATAGACCATCCATAACATCTGGTCACCGATCAGGGCCTGTATTCGTTTACCTGAGGCGCTAAGACTGTCCGATCCATCAATACGTTTTAAGACCGGTGCAACAAATTGACAAGCTTCATTTACACAAAGATAGTAATCGGTATTGGTGGAGCCTTCATCGAGGAGATCGGCTTTATTGATTTTCAAAATTTGATGGATGTCGCGGCTTTGGTCGTCAGGGGTTCCATCAGGGAGAATAATTCCCGGCTGGAACTCGTAAGTAAATTCTGAAGCAGCGGTGCGAATATCACCATTAACCATACCGGCCACCCACACACCGGCGGCAAAGTTGACATTTTCACCGTCGGCGCCGGGCCAGAAAGTGCTGTATCCGAGTGAATTATTGTGCGTACCCCAGGCGCCGCGGTTGTTCAAAAAATTATATAAATTATTGCCGTCGACTACTTCGAGGTCGATGATCGCTGTCTTGCCAAGCGATCTATTCTGTTTTCCTGCCGGAGCCTCGGAAAACACCGGCGCTGCTGCAATGCACAGGATCATCAGAATGAAAAAAATGTCTATTAAAAATCGTTTCATAATCTTCACCTCATTTTACCGTTTCTATTCTATTGCGGGGCTCCCCCTGTTCCCCGCTTTTATTTATAATTCAAATCTCACGCCCAGACGAATCTGTCGCGGCGGACCGGCCATATGCGGTGTTTGCAGAAGAAAATTATAGAGATCCACACCGTTCTCACCCCAGGTCTGGACGAAATTCTGACCTGCGGGTGTTGCCAGATAACCATCGTTATCCGCTTCACCGGTGCCGGGATATACCCAGTTTGCGTTCAGATGATCCAGAACATTGATCACCCAGAGATAGGCATTGAATCTGAGATTTGAAAATTGAAAGGTTTTATCCAGCTTGAGATCCATCTGGAATGTCCATGGACTATAGGCGGATCCGACCTGTCCGATTGGGAAATAACCGGAAGTGCCCCCCAGGACCTCAGTCTGAATACGGACCGGTGTATATGATAGACCGCTTCCCATGGTAAAAAGCACGTTGGCACCGGCGTTTTCAAGCGGTTTTATACCGAACAATGCCGGTCCATCGTTTTCCTGATTACTATAGTCGATATCAAAAGAAGCGGTGTTGCGTTGATCGTAATCCAGTGGCGCCACATAGGTCGGCGTCCGTCCCGATTGCCAGGCTGTATTGTAAAGCGTGTTGGCATCGCTTCCCGTACCGGCAGCATACTGCAGGGTATAATTCAAGGTAGCGGATATTTTATTGGTTCGGCGTAAATTGAAAGAAAATGAAAGGCCCTTGACCGTTCCGTAATCCTGATTCAAATAGAGTGCATACGGGATGGGTTGGGCAAAATCGAGATTGGTCAACCTGACCTGATTGCGGATCTCTTTATAATATGCTGTAATATCAAACGCGGCTCTGTCACTCAGTTGTTGACGAAATCCTACTTCATACGCCGTGGTTCTCACCCCTTCCAGATTGGGATTGTTCTGGGCAAAAAAGTTACCGGACTGCAGGCTAAAGGCATAATTATAGGTAGATGAGTAGAGCCTGAGCAGTTCCGGGGTTTGATAAAACTTGCCGTACTGGGCATGAAAAATCACCTTGTCGGTAACCGGAAAAGAAAAGCCGAGCCGCGGACTGAAAGAGGTCCAGGTGTCATTGCCGACAAAGTTCTCTTCCTTAAGATCGACAATGTTATTTTCCCGCGTTTCGGTGGTGACCTGTTCCACATCGCGTACGCGTTCATAGGCGGGATCAAAATAATCCCAACGCAGACCGATATTGATGATCAAGTCATCCAGCTCGATCTTGTCCTGCAGGTAAAGCGCAGCGATAACCGGATGCTTGGCAGCATTGCGGCCCTCATCAGCCTTGTTACCAAAAAGATCATAGCCAAAAGGATCGGCAAATCGAATTTGATAGGCCTGGTAAGGTGTAAATGTGGAACCCACCTGAGCCAGGCTCTGGGAAAGCGCATGCAGGTCTGCTGCACCGTAACCCCCGATATCATAGCTGCGATAGGTGTTATAGCGATATTCGAGACCGGTTTTTATTTCATGCGTACGTCCGATTTGGTGCGTCAGATCCGCCTTGACGCCGACAAATTGCCAGTCCCTTTTCAGGTAACGGCCCGGTTGGGTACCATATGAAGAAAATAAATTAGCGCCCCGCGGCTCAAGATGGGGCCTTGTTCCGGTCTGGTCGATATAGGGATTGGTGATACCATCTCCTTCGGTACCATAGCGACCGACGTCCGTACCCGGTGCATCGCCGTAATTCCAGACCTGGTCACCGAACATAACACTCGACAATTCATTTTGATCGCGAAAATAATTAACCTGAGCCGTATAATAGGTTTTTGCGCCCAAGGTATGAGTAACCTTGAAATAATATGAATCAATCCATTGCTCCCATCGCGGATGATTATCGCTGTTCCATAACGCAAATCCGATACCCGCTCCGTTGAGCACATTTTGATAATCCGCCCCCGGTGAATAACCGGCGAATTGGCGATCGTTGAAACGGTGAGAATTTCCACCGAAACGGATTAATATCGGATTCAGGTCGACAGTAATATTACCCTGCCAGAGCCATTGATTGGATGAATGATCCGGCCATGGACCCTGTTCATCCCATTGAAACCTGCGATAGGTTCCATCCGTACCCGGAAAGGCATCTTCGGTGTTCCAGCCATATTGAGCCGCGGCAGACGTGTCTGCAAAGGTAATGGGCAGCCCATTGGCGTCCAGCGGATTCCCGTTTTCATCAGTTATCAACTTGTTAAAAGCAAAACCGGATGGATTACTGTCCTGGAGATAGCGCTTTTCAGCGTTGAGAAAAAATTTGACTTTATTGCCGAAAAACGGAAGCGGGCCACCAATCGACATGTTGTAAACATTATAACCATAGGAATAGGTGTCGAGAAATTTATCGGTCTGGCTCAACCATGAATCGGTGATAACCTCTCCCATAATGTCGTAGCGGCTTCCGCCTGTTTTGGTGATGGTTTGAATCACACCCGAGTTGGCAAAACCATATTCGGCATTAAAGCCACCGGTCTGAAAGTTTACTTCCTCAATGGCACTGTTGGAGATGTCCCCTCCAGCCCTTCCGGTCAGGGGATTGTTCTGATAAACACCATCGACATAGGTAGCAATTTCCTCGCGCCTGCCTCCTCTTACATAAATCCTCGCCCCGACACGGGTGACTCCCGACTCGAGACTGATGACGTCGCGAAAACCGCGGATCGGCAAAACTTCGATCTCCTCAGCGGTTTTGATACGGTGGGTATTGGTGGCACTTTTATTGACCATGGGACGCGTTGCGGTTATGCTCACCTCCCCTACCTCGATGCTTTCCACCGGCAACTCAAAATCCAGTTCGGTGGTCAGATCCGAGTGCACCCGAACTTCCTTCAGGGTAACAGGTGTATAACCGATAAATGTCGCTTTTACCCGATAATTTCCCGGCGGCACATTCAGGATAACAAATTCTCCCTTGATGTTTGCAGCCGCGCCAAGAGTGGTTCCCTCGACCACAATATTGGCACCGGGCAAAACCTCTCCATTCTCCTTGTCTACAACCTGGCCGACGATCTTGCCGTTGATGTCGGCAAATAATAAACCCGGTATTAGGCTCAATACGATAACACAGAGTAAGAACCTGATCTTTCGTTCAGTCATGAATCGCTCCTCCTAAAATAATAAGTTCCTCCTAAATAACCCAACTCGGTGACAGACCCTTTCTTTCTTTAGTAAAAAGCATCATTTTATAAATTTGCTAAACTAATTTCCAAAAATATATAAATCATTAAATAATGATTTTGAAAACAAACCTATGCTCCACATGGATATAATTTTGGGCTGGTAAAATATACCTGTTATGGTTCCATCAATCAACTACACAGGTATGTAGTTTTTGTCCGGATAGAAAAATTATCCCGCATGATTATGCAGGGTTGTGATGGGGTATTTGACTATAACAGTCCTTTACGGATGGCTTTGGCAACCGCTTCGGACTCGGAGTGTACCTGTAGCTTTTTATAAATATTGCGGATATGGTAGCGAACCGTATCAATGGAAATATGCAAAAACTGGGCAATAGCCTGATAGGTTTTGCCGTCTACCAGGCCGGTAAGTATTTCCCGTTCGCGGTCGGTAAGCAGCGGAACGGGGGAAGGATCGAAAATTTTCTTCTGCTGGAAAAGGGTAACCACTTTTCGCGCGATATGTGAGCTCATGGGTGACCCCCCATCACGCGCTTCCTTGATGGCTTCCAGCAATTGTGCCGGAGGCGTCTTTTTGACCAGATATCCACAAGCCCCGGCGCAGATCGCCTGAAAAACATTCTCACTCTCTTCATAAATTGTCAAAACGATAATCTCGACATCGGACAACCGCTTCTTAACCTCTCTAATGCCCTCAATTCCGGACATACCCGGCAGGCCGATGTCCATCAAAATAATATCAGGAATTTTTTCGTCGATATCTTCCAACATATGCTCACAATCCCGATAATGGCCGATACAGCGATAGCCCTCCGTCCCGTCGATCAACATGGCAATTCCCTGCCTGATGGTGTCATTGTCCTCAACAATAAGAATATCTATCATTTCACTCTCCCGCTAAAACGCACCATTGTCCCCCCTTCCGGAAGGGACTCCAGACCAAATTCTCCTCCAATCGATTTCGCCCGGTTTTTCATGTTCGTCAGGCCGTTGCCCGAGCCACCTTTATTCCGAAGGCCCTGACCGTCATCGAACAAGGTCATGACCAACTCTTTATTCGAAACGTCTGCATGTAAAGATATGGTTTTACAGTTGCTGTGTTTAATGCAATTGTTCAATGCTTCCTTAAACAACAAATAAAGTTGATGCCGGTGTTCCATAGGCAGATGGATCCGTTCCAATACCCTGAGGTCATTGGTTTTAAAGGATATTCCTCTCTCAGCCAGCAATTCGCTGTAGCTATCCTTCAGCCTTAAAATCAGATCATAGAGGGAATCTCGTTTGGGGTTGACCAGCCAGACAATATCGCTCATACTATCGATCAGCGAACGGGAGATATCGCTGATACGGCGAAGATTATTTTCAATGTTCTGATTGCTGTTTTTAATCTGACGCGTAATCACTTCGCCTAAAACGGATATCTCCGTCAGGCCGGCTCCTATACTGTCATGCAAGTCGGCAGCGATCTTGGTGCGAAATCGCTCTACAGCCAAAACCGATCGGATACGAAAATAAACATGAATGACAATCGTTCCCAGGACCAGGATTGTTACTGTTAAAATAAACCACCATTGTTCCCAAAAGGCCGGTTTTATACTGAAACCGATACTCTCCTCTTCGCTCCACAACTCCCACTGATTGACCGCCTTGACGCGAAATCGGTAATCACCATGATCCAGATGAGAATAGTTTACCCTGGTCTGATCGGTTCTGATCCAGCCTTTATCCGCACCTTGCAACTGTATATAATAGGTCACATCGTGAGGGGCGGAGAGATTGATGCCGATATAGCTAAACTGATGGTAATCCTGATTATGATTAAAAACCAATTGCTCATTCCCGGAGCATATTCTATCCATAACCCGCATTTCACGGATGTGAATGATCGGCGGCATTTTTTTCAAGACATTCTTGCCGGGATCAAAACGAATGGCACCGCGAATTGATCCAAACCACAGCCTGCCCTTCGGGTCCCTGCAGCAGGAATTGATATTAAACTCCTCACTCGGTAAACCATCGGTGTATCTTAAAATACGTACAGGTCTATCCTGATCCAGGATATTGATACCCTTTAGCGTACTCAGGTAGATTCTTCCCCCTTCATCCTCAGCGATGGCGGAAATACGGTTGTTCGAAAGCCCCGAATGGACATTCAAACTGTCCCATTTACCTTCAAAGAAGATGTACAGGCCATTTTCAGTGCCCGCATAAATACGATCGCAGCTGGATTTTTTAAGCGTGTAAACTTTGGCGGATGAAAGCATTGCCGGAATGTTGAACGAGGCCGAATCTGCACCCGGAATGATCAATCCCTCAGACGTAGCGACAAAGAGACGTCGCCGTGACAGCGGCAAAATAGCATGAATATCTCCTTTGATGGCAGGATTCAATACAGAGAGTTGACCATCCTGCCAGTGGTGGATCCGGCCCTCTGTACCGATATAGAGCCCGCCATCTTTATCAGCAGCAAGTGCAGTGACCACATCGCTCTGCAACCCTTCCGACCTGGAAAGAAGACCAAATTCACCATCTCTGTAAATGTTCACCCCATTCGACGTTCCGATGTAGGTTATATCGTTGATCGAAACGATATCCGAGACATCATTACTGACCAGGCCATTGCCTCTATCCAATTGAAGCCAGACTCCATCCTCATAAATACCAATACCTTTATCCAGCGTTGCTGCAAAGATTTTACCGCTTTCCGTAGCGGCAAGTGCAATGACATAAGAACCCGCCAGGCCGCAGTCCTGATTAAAAATATCTATCTGCGTCGGCTTTATAATGCTGACTCCGCCTACCGTACCGATGTAAACCGTACCGTCCCGGCCGGCCAGAACAGTAAACACGGAATTGTTGATCAAACCGTTCTTTTCATTATAGCATTGAACGACACCATCTTTATAGGAACTGACGCCATTTCGAAAGGTACCGACAAAAAGAGTACTGTCATGGCGTTGAGTTATACTGCTCACGGCATTGCCGGATAGACCCGTTTCCTTATTTAAAAGGGACCAGCCGGCGTTTTTATATATATAAAGGCCGGATCGATAGGTGCCCGCATATAAAACGCCATCAATACCCTCAAAGAGGCAGGAAATCGCCACGCCTTCGAGCTCCGGTACAACCGTAAAAGTAGAATCAAAACGGCAAAGGCCGGAATCGGTGGCAATATAGAGCTGCTGATCCCGGGTTTGTAAAATAGCAGAGACATCATTGCCGAGCAAACCATGATCTGTATCATAGAACGTAAAGAGGCTGACTTTATAAACACAAAGTCCACGTTCGCGGGTACCAAAATAAAAGCGGTTTTCCTCATCCTGATGGATTACCCTGATATCCTGATTTGCCAGAGGGGATTCGGCAAATAAATGTCGAAAGTGTCCATCCTGATAAATACAAATTCCCCGGTTGGTTCCGAGATAGAGGAGGCCGTCCTGACCTTCACAAATTGACAAAACCTGCGGACCAGCCAGGCCGTCGTAGGTATGAAAGTTGCGAAACGTCAGGCCATCCCATTGACTGACACCGTCAAATGTTCCAAACCAGAGATAACCGTGCTGATCTTCATAAATACTGAAAACATGAGATTGACACAATCCATCCTCAGAGCCAAAATTCTTGTGAATTTTAATCTGACCGAGGCACACCTCGACAAAAAGCCCAAAAAAGAAAAACAGGCAGATGATTTTATAAAGCAGGCGCAAAAACAACTCCCAATACTGATGATTCATCATACGGATACAGCAACAAAAACAGTGGTAAAATCAGGATAATGCACGGGCAAAATTTCGCTTGCTCTTCATATTACGAAAAAACCTTAAAAAAGTTACATGTTTCTGGCAAATCAATAAAATTTTTAAGGTGAATGTAAAGGTTTTCCGGTTTCAAAAAGAGTCAAGTTGTTGGGTGGTTTTAAAATGAAGCTTGGCGATCTGATTTAGTTTCTCTTTTCCGTGTTTGCGCACGAAACGGCGCCCCTGTTCCACAATGGTTGGGGAGGCGCCTTTACCCAGATCGACATTATATCGAGAAGAGAGCTGCGACAATCGGCGTACGTATCTGCCCCTGGCCATAACCGATGCCGCAGCCACAGCAATATTGGCTTCTGCTGACGGCAGCTGAACCAGATGTAAATCCTTTGATTTTGCAGATAACGCCTCTATCATCAGGCTTTCATTCGCAAACTTGTCCACAAGGATGTTGTTGCATTGGACCTTTTTCAACAATCGCTCAATGGCAAAAGCATGCAGGTTGGCGAGCAGATGGTTGAGTTTTTGCTGCCGTTGCCTGTATTGCTCGATTTTTTGATTATAGAGAGCGGGGGAGAGCTCTGCAATCTCATAGTGACCCGAAACCAGTTTTTCGATGTGTGATTGCAGCAACAGAATATCCGCATCATCCATGGTTTTGCTGTCACGCACCCCCAACCTGATGAGCCCGGCAGCAGCTTTTTCATCGACATAGACTGCAGCACAAACAAGAGGACCGAAATAGTCTCCCTTACCCGCTTCATCTGACCCGACAAGAGGAAAGTCGAGGTCATGCTGCCGGCGATTTCTTTTTCCTTCAATCAGAGCAATGATTTCCTCAGCCGAGTCGCCTTTCAACTGAGAATAATCGTATTTTACTCTGCCTTTTTTATTTTGATAAACCCGCAAGAGGTTACGGCGGCCGTTATCAATCACAAACTGCAGACCATAGTCAATCGGTTCCATCTCACCGATACGATAACCCGCCGTTTGCAGGATGATTTTCAATTCGTTGTAAAGATCATGCAATTCCACAATACACCTCTTTCAGGGGACCCGGGCCGGGCCATCTGTGATAAATTCTATTTGAACAGGACCATTTTGTGGCTTTGCTGCCATCTTTCAGTGGTCAGAACATAGAGATAGAGGCCGCTCGCAGCCGCATGACCACCATTTTCCCTGCCGTCCCAGGAATAGCGGTAAACACCGGCTCCCTGACGTTCATTCACCAAACATCTGATCCATTCACCTTTGATCGAATAAATATCCAGTCTGACATCACCCGCTCTATCCAATTTGTAAACAATCGAGGTTGAAGGATTAAAGGGATTGGGGTAGTTCTGCAGCAATCCGTACCCCTGGGGAAAACTCTGTTCAGCAAGAACAGCGGATGTGGCAAGAATGACAAATTTAGCCGTTCCCGATTCGCCGCTTTTCTGACCGTCGGGATTGGATACAACCACATCCCATATCCCTTCGTTCATACCTGAGGCATAGACCAGACAGATGAGTTTATTGCTGCCGACATGCTGTACATCAGAAGCGAGAATATCGTTTTCACCTGCTTTTTTCAAAATAACCATGGCACCGTCCTGAAAATTGCTGCCGTTAATGGTCAGGGTCACCTGACCGCTGCCGGGAGCAATGCTGTCCGGTGAAACGGTCTCGATATTAGGCGCGGACGCCAGATAGTTGATGGTGACCATAAACGCAGAGTCGATCAGCCAGGAGCGGTTATCATAGGTGATCCTGACCGGCGAACCGGTTGTGGTTTGACTAAAGCGCAATTCGCTGCCTTTATCACACCAGTCGCTCCAGATATTGTAATATCCGGAAATTTGAAATGATTTCCCGTTTTTCGTATGCGCCTCTGTGGATACCGTATGCAGGGCATCCGTACCGTTCAGCTTGATCGTGGGCTTGTACTGTACGATCATATCCGCAATAAAGCTCGTATCCGATAACGGTGTGACGAAATGCTCCAGCTCCTTTGCATCGCTCCAATTGGAAAAAATGAATTGCTGCGTTGGTGATGCGATTTGCGGCGTGCTGACGCCGATGCGGTGTTGAGAGCCGGCGATCCATTGATCCTGATAGGGCGCCTGATAAGATTGTCCATCAACCACAACAGAGGTACCGTTTCCGATATCGGTCGTGACAACAACATCGATATAATCCGGTGTCCCGACAAAAAATAATTGATTGCCCGATTCACCGCTGGATTGCTGATCGGGATTTATCACCACAACATTCCAGGCACCGCCGGCAGCACCGCTTAAATCCAGGGTACAGCTGATCCGTTGTGCACTGTGGACGACAATATTGGTTGCCGCAATATCATTTTCGCCCGTCTTCGTCAGCCTGACTACGGCACCTTGCTGAAAATTTTCTCCGGAGAGGTTGCTGATATTAACCGGGCCGGTATTGGTTGCGGAATTGGGTGTAACCGACTTGACCACGGGCGCAGAGGTGACATAATGCAGCGTCGTTGTAAAGGCGGAATTGACGATCCAGGATCGCGTATCCAAAGTCTGTTTTTGCGGACTGCCGCTGGTCCATTGACCAAAACGCAATTTAGTACCGGCATCACACCAGTCACTCCAGCTATAATAGAGCCCGGACTGCTGTGCAGTGACGCCGTCTTTTGTATGTGTTTCGAGATTGACGGTATGAGAAGCATCCGTTCCACTGAGCACAATGGTGGGTTTGAACTGGGTGATCAGATCCGCAATAACCGTGGTATCCGATTGTACGGTAATGGTATGCGATGGCGGCTCTCCGTTGCTCCATTGCGAAAAAGAATATTGTCTAGCCGTACCGGCAGCTTGCGGGGATGGAATCGCAATGCTGTGTTGAGATCCCGGTTGCCAGACAGCCGTAAAGGGGGCGTTATAGGTTTGACCGTCCACAATAACCTGCGATCCGCTGCCGATGGAGGTGGTGACCTTTGCCGCATAACCGCTCAGCGTATACTGTATGGTCGCTGCAAAGGGTGAATTTACCGTCCATTCCCGCGCATCCGTGGTCTCTTTAACCGGAGAACCGCTGGTCTGTGCACTGAAGCGCAGAATCGATCCCATATCACACCAGTCGCTCCAGGTTCCATATACATCTGAAGCACCATAGTTGACAAAGTTTTTGTGGTGTTCCTCAACGGTGGCGGTGTTGCCGGCATCGGTACCCTGCAAAGCAATCGTCGGTTTGATCTGTTTGAACATATAAGCGACAAAAGCGGTATCGCTGAACGGAGCCACGATATGCGTGATAGGCTTGCCATCGCTCCAGCTGTCAAAATGATACCGCTCGGCGTTGCTGATGTTTTGCGTTTGCTGAATGGAAATGGTGTGCCGGCTGTTGGGAGCCCACTGCGAAGCATAGGGTGCGGTGTGCTCCACGCCATCCACAATTACCGTGGTGCCCTGATAAATAGAGTTGGTGACTTGAACATAAATCGAGGTTCCGGTGCTGATGGTAACCAGGTCGTCACCGGAAGAGCCGCTGGATTGATTGTCCGGATTCACAACCACGACGTTCCACAGACCCGTCTCCGCACCCGTGAGATTGAATACAGCGGTGATCAGGTTTTTACTGTAGAATACAACATCCGTACCGGAGATATCACTCTCGCCGCTTTTGGTCAGCTTTACCTGGGCGCCGTTTTGAAAATGGTCACCGGAAATGCTGATATACAAAACAGACTCGGTATTGGTGCCGTTATCAGGCGTCACAGAGGTAACCACCGGTGCCGGATCACCAGAGGCAATGGACTTTTGAATCCAGAAATTGAGGTCGCGTTTCATGATCGGACCGGAATGTACCCAGTTCCAGCTGGAAACGTTCCCGCGGCCGGCAGTGCCGTTAAACTCGACATAGAGATAGGTACCACCGCCGTAATAATCCGCGACATCCGTTTTCACAAGCGGCAGATACCGGTTGTTCTGCATGATATCGAATTGCAGTAAAAATCCATATTTTTTCCCGCCCTGCAGGGAGATATTTTGCACGTCAAAACAGAGAACCCGATCATCGCCTTTGATCAGGGAGGAGGGCAGATTTCCCTGTTGATTGCTCAGAGTATCGCTGGGCAGGGCGTTCTGTGAGGGATCATCAAATTGCAACAAGGCGATATGGAATGATGCACCCTCGCAGGCGGTCATTTGATACTGTTCCGCTGAACCGGAGATTTTCACATAAACCTTATCCAGCTCAAAATCCGATGGAGCGGTAAAAATCTGACCGATATCGCGATGCGGCGGTGTAAAGGAACTGCCGCTGTGATAGAACCAGCTCCAGTCATTTGCGGGTTTGTCATTGACATCATTATAGGCCACCATGCCGGCGTCGATAACGGGGTTTGAGGAAAGCGTGGTGACCTGAACCTGTTGCACGCCGGGCTCTGTAATGCCCAGCAGCATGTTGCCTGAAGAACCGCTGTTCTGACCGTCCGGATTTTCCACCATAACAGTCCACAAACCGGCTGCCTTACCGCCAATGGCAAAATCGCAAACGAACTCACCGCTGTTGTTTACCGCCATGTTGGTGGCCGGAATATAGCTTTCACCCGTTTTTGAGAGCCAGGCAACAGCGCCATTTTGAAAATAGTTGCCGTATATGGTACAATTTATCGAGGCATTCGCGTTGGAGACGGTATTCGGCGAAATACCGGTAACAGTCGGAGCAGGGTCCCCCCCACCCCCTGCCGCCGACTGCAACCAAAACATGAGATCATAATCCTCTGCATCATTATAGTGATGATTAAAGGTTTCATTGCTGCGACCGTCATCGAATCCCACCGTCATTAGCTGCCCTGGTGAGAAGGCATCCCACAGATGCGTTTTAATAATTTTTATGCATTGTCCGGTTTTTTTGGCGTCAAACTTGAGCAGAAAGCCATAGATCGTACCGGCCTGAATAGAGACATCCTGCAGATCGATTTGCAGATATTGCTCATTCTCCAGATCAAAGCCGGCGGGCAGGTTGCCCCCCTGGCTGGTGACCACGGAAGAAGGTGTCTGCGATCCGGTATTGTTGGCAAAGGTATAGATATCGAGGTGAAACGCGGAGCCTTTACAGGCATCCAGATTCACCGGATAACTGGTGCGTTTGGAAATTTTTACCACCACTTTATCCAGTGTAAATGAAACGGCAGGCACAAAGGTTTGACCGACATCATGGTGCTTGCTGTCATAATTCGGGGTTTCGGTATCATAATGCCACCGCCGGGTATTATTATCCTTTGTATCAACGGTATTGTTATAGATGAGCCAGGAAGGGTCCGAGCCGACATCCGGTTCTCCGGTGGTGGTCACAACAAGCTGGGAAAACAGGGGCGAACAGATCGAACCAAAGAGGATGAGCAAAAATATGAGATTTTTCATAACAAACTCCTTTTAATCGACAGGTGGCACCTTCTGCCTGTAAGAAAATAATCTGCTTGATTTCCCTTCGTTTCGATCCGTTCCCTTTATAGCGATCTGATCTATCCGTTTTAAAAATTCCGGTCTCCCCCCAACAAGCCTCCGAGTAAATCTCCGCCGATACCGCCGACACCCTTGTGCTCGCCCCGGTTCATTCGCGAAGCGGCAAAAATCCGGTCGGCAAGCCGCGAAAAAGGTAAACTCTGCAAATAGATCAAGCCGGGGCCGTGCAACGTGGCCAGGAATATTCCCTCGCCGCCGAAGAGCGCATTTTTAAAGCCGCCGATAAATTCAATATTATAATCGACCGAGGGTGCAAAGGCAACCAGACAGCCGGTATCCACCCGCAGGCGTTCCCCTGCTTTTAATTCGCGTTTGATGATCGTTCCCCCGGCATGGGCAAAGGCCGTCCCGTCTCCTTCCAGACGTTGCAGAATAAATCCCTCACCACCGAACAAACCGGCGCCGATACGCTTGGTAAAGGCCACTTCGATCTCTATTCCCGAGGCGGCGCAGAGAAAGGAATCCTTTTGACAAAGAAACCTTCCGCCAAGCTCACCGAGGTGCAAGGGAACGACTTTACCCGGATACGGCGCACCAAAAGCGACATGCCCTTTACCGCTACCATTGTATAAAAACGTGGTGATAAAAAAACTCTCGCCGGTGATCATGCGTTTAAATCCTTTAAACAGTCCGCCACCGGTTGTCGTTTGCATCTGAATGCCATCTTCCATATACATCATGGCACCGGCTTCAGCCCGAACCCCTTCGCCCGGATCGAGTTCCACCTCCACCAGTTGCATATCATCGCCATAAATTTTGTAATCAATTATATCCGCCATAACGTTTAATCTCCATGCTTGACGATTGGGCAGTTATCTTGTTTTCATTGTTGAGTGAAGAAGAAACGGATCATTCTCACTTAATATTCCCCGTACCCGTTTGCTCAGAGAAGCGTAAATTTTCTTCAGATCGCGATATACCGTCACATTTTTCTGAATAGGACGACAGCGTTTGTGTTCATCCATTTTAATAAAAGATGCTGCCAGGTGCGAAAGCAAAGGCTCTTCGCCTTTTTCACAAAGATATACCCAGGCAGCATGAATCGCAGCGCCGAGAGCCGCACCCTCCCCCTCAACGGGAATGGTTTCCGCTTCAAAAATATCGGCAATCGTCTGAACCCAAACCGGTGACCGGCTCAGCCCGCCGGTCAGGCGAATCTCTTTTGCCGACACCGGCATCTTTTCAAACCCGTCATATAAATTGAGTATATGGCCCTCGAGAACGGCACGGCAAAGATTTTTGGGTTCAAGATCTTCAAGGGCAAAGCCAAAATAGACGGGAGCCGCCTGGGGCAGGTCCGGCGTCCGTTCTCCCACATACCAGGGTATCAAAAGCCTCCCCTGATTGCCGACCGGTGTCTGGCGGACGAGATCGATAAATTTTTCGTGGGTCAGGTTGTGCTGTTCGAGACAGGTATTATAACCATTGGCCAGATTGGAAACACAAAGCAAGGGCAGGTGATTGCCGGTACTGTCGCAAAAAGCGGCGATCTCTCCATCCGGATCGATAAACGCCTGCCGCAAAAACGTATAGGCCGTACCACTGGTTCCGAGACTGACGGTGACGATTCCCGGCTCTACATTTCCGGTGCCGATAGCACCATACATATTATCTCCGCAACCCGCATCGATCTTGCACGCCGGATCGAAACCAAATCTGTCCGCCAGCTGTTTACCGATAGTACCGATGCTCCGGTCGGAGGGTTTGAGCGGCGGCAATTTTTGTCGCAATGACGGTGAAATGGCCTCGATCACACGTTGAGACCACTCGGCGGTTTTCGGATTCCACAACGCCATACCGGAAGTATCTCCGGGTTCCATGACGCGTATGCCGCCATCCCTGCCGCCGGTTAAATACCAGTTGATGTAATTGTGTACGAGAAAACAGGTGCTGGTTTTTTCATACCGTTCCGGTTCATGCCGAACCAAATGAAATATTTTGCCGGCCGTATAGCCGGTACGCTGACTGTTGCCAACCTCCTCTATCATCCTGTCGATGCCGCCGACTCGTTCGGTTAATATTCGACATTCCTCTTCCGTGCTGAAATCATTCCATAATTTGCTCAGCGGCCGGGTAAGATTCCCCGCTTCGTCCAGGGTTACCAACCCATGTTGCTGACCGGAAACCGATATGGCTCTGATCTTTTCCTGGGGAACCTCTGAATCTTTCAGTTCCCCGAATAAACGCTGCAAGGCTTCAATCCACATCAGGGGATCGGATTCCGAAACACCGTCTTGTGAGGTTTGAACCGTTCCATTGACCGTGTTGTAATCGAGATCCTGATCATAGTTGATACTATGGCTAAAAACAACCTCTTTCCGGTCAAGATCAATCACCAATAATTTGGTGCTTTGTGTGCTGCTGTCGATTCCGGCAAATAAATCGGACATTGTACTGTCTCGGTTTGTTCCTCTGTTTTTGTTAATAATACAGGTTTTGTCGCATCAATGCAAA
This sequence comes from uncultured Cytophagia bacterium, assembly GCA_964569215.1. GTDB lineage: Bacteria > Zhuqueibacterota > Zhuqueibacteria > Residuimicrobiales > Oceaniaggregativiventaceae > Oceaniaggregativivens_A. Next base: position 1,720 of record CAZMUU010000032.1, on the reverse strand, counting down.
TAAAATATTAACTTCCGCAAAAACCGGGGGTGGAAATTATATCTTGATATTCTTCATTTTTTTATTAACTTATATATTCTTCATCAGGATTTCTTAACGAAAAACGTATATTCTTTATCCACCTGCAGACATAACAAAGGAGAGAGTATGAAGATCGCGGTTATCAATTGCGGAAGTTCGTCTCTGAAATTCCAACTCATTGAAATGGATAATGAGCAAGTCCTTGCCAAAGGTCAAGCGGAACGAATCGGATATAGTGATGCCATCTTGACGTATAAACCGGCGAACAAAGAAAAAGTGGTTCAAACTCGTGAAATACTGGACCATGATACCGCCCTCGGTCTGGTTTTGGGCATTCTGATGGATGAAGAAAAGGGCGTTATCAGGGATAAATCAGAAATTGCTGCGGTGGGTCATCGCATCGTGCATGGCGGAGAAGATTTTTCCGAATCGGTCCTGATTACCGAAAAGGTCAAAAAAGGCGTGGAAAAATGTCAGCAATTCGCCCCTCTGCATAATCCGCATAATCTCAAAGGAATTCTGGTATGTGAAAAATTATTACCCGGTATCCCACAGGTGGGCGTGTTCGACACTGCGTTTCACAATACCCTTCCCCCAACAGCGTATATATATGCATTACCTATCGAATTCTATAAACAACATAAAATTCGCCGCTATGGCTTTCATGGCACCTCTCACGCCTATGTGGCCCAAAAAGCGGCCGAACATCTTCAAAAACCGATCAAAGAGACCAAAATCATTACCTGCCATCTCGGCAATGGTGCCAGCATCACCGCGATTGATGGCGGCAAATCAATTGAAACCAGTATGGGATTTACGCCTCTGGAAGGCCTGGTGATGGGAACCCGTTGCGGCGATATCGATCCGGCCCTTGTTCCCTATATCGCCAACCTGGAAAAATTAAACCTCTCCGAAGTCGATTCGCTTTTGAATAAAAAGAGCGGCATGCTGGGTCTGACCCAGCTCACCAACGATATGCGGGAAATTGAAGAAAAAGCCATCGATGGCGACAAACCCTGTATTTTGGCACTCGATATCTATATCCACCGCATACGCAAGTATATCGGTGCCTATACAGTCCATCTCGGCGGTCTGGATGCCCTGGTATTTACCGCCGGAATCGGAGAACGATCTCCCTATGTACGGGAGCGGGTCTGTAAGAATATGGATTATCTCGATATCGGCATCGATCTTGAAAAAAATAACGAAAACGCTTTCGATCTCTCCACCGGCAGAACCAAAGTTCTGGTCATACCGACAAATGAAGAACTTGCCATCGCCCGTGATACCTGTAAGATTCTGGAAAGCATGGAAAAAGAAATTAAAAAACCGGCTGATCGTAAAGTCGAATTTATCGAAGACGACCGCGCTGACCTCATCTCCATCTGGCTGAAAAATCCGCATGCGACCATGGTTGATATTTCCGAACAGATGGAAGATCGTACCGGTAAAAAGATACCGGTACAAACCATCAAACAACAGATCGAACTGCTTGGTCTGGATAAAGTCTCCGAACAAAAGAAAAGCGAGCTTTTGAGTAAAAAAGAGAAATAAAGAGTCGGGAGTGATAAAGGTTACAGCCGGGCAGGCGTGAAAATAAAATAACAGGGTTATTTGGCAAAAAAAAAGAGCGGGAAACGGGATTCGAACCCGCGACCCCCAGCTTGGGAAGCTGATGCTCTACCAACTGAGCTATTCC
>CAZMUU010000031.1:15836-19916 GCA_964569215.1 uncultured Cytophagia bacterium | reverse complement strand
CAACCGCTTTAAAATCCGCAAAAGGTAAATCATCGTCGCTCTGTCCGAGATCATCACCCACGGGAGCAATAAATGAACTCTCAAGCGCCTGGGTGGGATATACCTGAAATGCCATGGCGAGCAGGGGGCCAGGGTAGAGCGGCCAATTGGTTCTTGATACAAATGCAGAACCTCCCAAAACATAGATTCGATCTCCACCATCATATAACACATTCGATGGATCCCTGGGGTTAACCCGTACTGTGGATTGAAAAACATGAGTCTGCCCCTTGTTCAGGGTGAGCGTTTCATCAGTACCCCCATAGCCGTTCTCCCAGTGATCGTAATGAATAACCGTCTGATCTGCATCAACCGTAACACTGATGACACTGATAATATCGGAACTCATGGTTCGATTGTTGATGAGATAACGAAAGGAATCATAAATAAGCTCTTCCGGCCCGGGTATGATAAACTCCTGATACTGAAGATATTCCTGTGCAGATGATGGAGAAACGGATAAACCAATAACCAGACAAACAAAAAACAAAATCTTTAACCATCTCTTCACATCACTCTTTAAGTATTTAGGCGAACTGTTCATGACCGTCCCCTTTGTTCTTATTCTTAATAATCATAAATTGATTACCTTTTGCAACAGTATTGTGACATCCTTTAAACAATGTTAGGCAAAAACATCCGGCATCAGAAAAAAAAACGATGTTTTTGTTGAATTTAAAAAACCCGTTCCAAATAACACCCTCAAGAATACAAAAGTCATGCCAACTTTAGAAAAATAAAGAATAGTCTCAAGAATCCAGCAGTGGCATGAGGTTTGCTTGCTATAGTAGCAAATTTAATCGTATTACTGTTTTTTAAAGACTTTTGACACCAGCACGATCAAGCAGTGTCCAGTAATCAGGACAACTCTGTCTATTCAGACATTACGATTGTAGCTGACTCGGCGGAGCTGTATGTTAAAAGAATGTATTCATGGCACGATATCATAAGGGGATGAATGATGCCATCTTCACAATTCAAAAAAAATTCACCGGTATGGAACCGGCAGGAATATGCCCTTTTTTGGCACCGGCAAAAGTGGTTTATTATTGCAATCTTTTTTGTAATTTCAGCGGGATTCCTATTCTACAGCCTGATGATTCCTCGTTATTATTCCAGCACGTGTGTGTTTGTATGGGACAGAATCGATCTTCAACATAACAACTCACACTTGCCAATCATCCAACCCCAGCCCTCGCCGGCATTATACAAAGGTCTAATCGATGAACCCTTCAAGGAGCGTTTATTGAAAAGGACCCGCGAAAAATTTCCCAACGTTCCTCCACCGGCGCTCGTACGAATACGCAGAGACCTGGAGACAAAATTGCGTTTCGAAAAAGCCAGGCCACAAAACAGTGCGGCGCTGGACGTTCGCTCCCGCCGGCCTGAACTGGCATACAATCTGGCTGTAGAAACGATGGATTTACTCGAAGAAAAGCTGACATCGCTTCAGAAAGAAGAGATACAAAAAGTTACCCGCTTCCTGGCAACCAAAAAAGAGTATATTCAGACAAAAATTCAGGACATTGACGATAAAATCGTCTCATTAAAGCTACAGAACACGAATACCGGTTCACCAGGGTATACGCGATTTTCGCTTGAAGTTCAAGAAATCGAAAAAAAACTTGCAGACACTTCCATTGAACGTGAGCTGGCTGAATCCAATTTACAGGCTTATCAACAACAATTAAAATCGATGAGCCTGGAAATGTCGGAATCGCCCTTTGAAGAATCTCCCCTGCTTCTGGAACAACGAAGAGAACTGGATAAAGTGGTCGAGAAGCGCAATCGCCTGGCCAACGCAGGGTATACAGAAGAGAGCCTACAACGACTGGATCAGGAAATCGATCAAAAAAAACAGCAATTGATAGAGTATACCCTCAATCAATCAAAGTCTGTGATACATCCTTTTAAAAAAAATATACACCCTTCCGTTATCAACGAACTCGAGAAAAAAATTCTGCACCAGAAACTGGATTTGCATGTTTTGAGAAATCAGGAACAACTCTATAAAAAACTCTTAAGGGAACAAAAGCCTCTCGCTTCGAGAGAAAACAGGCACGAACATGAACTTGCACAGCTGCAGAAAAACAAATCCATCTATAACCAATTATATGCGTCGATTGTTGAAGAGCTGGAAGATCTGATGTTTATTCTGGAATCCGGACCGGAAAGCCTTCGGATAATACGCGCCGCAAGCATTCCCAAATCCCCGGTACCGATTTATCGTTCTCGCATTATTACCCTCGGAGTCTATCTCGGCATTATCTTCGCGTTTGGTTCGGCATTGCTAAGGCACCGTAGAAAAAAATCCCTTAAAAATGAAATCGACGTGAGCAAAGAAACAAACCAGCCGCTGTTGGGCATCATTCCTACAGCGAATCTAAAAAACCATAACTATCAAAAAATCGAACAGACTTTTACCGGCATCTGTATGAAGCTATATCTTCAAAGCGATCGCAAAAAAATGAACTCTATCCTTTTAACCAGCGCTCTACAGGGTGAAGGCAAATCCTTTTGTGCGGTGAATTTTTTCATAAATTGCGCCAACCTGGGTAAACGCGTTCTTTTGATCGATGCCAATCTGAGAAATCCAAAACTAAACTCGATATTCGATGTGCCGGTATCTCCGGGACTTTCAGATTATGTCCTTGGATATAACTCCTTACAGGAAACAACCAGTCGAATCCACAGGAACAACAGCTTGTTGATAGCCGCCGGCAGAGCCATGGAAAATCCGGTTGCGGTACTATCGCATCAGCGTATGAAAAATTTGCTCAGTATGGGAACGACAAAATTCGATCTGGTGATCATCGATGGATCGCACATTTTGCAACCGGCTAATGATCCCCTGATTATATCAAAACTCGTTTCACATACGCTATTGGTGACACAGAGGAGTGAAACGCCACTTGCCTATATTAAACAAAGTCTTTCAACTCTACAAGAACTGGACATAACCATAACGGGAATCATTCTCAATGATATCTCCGGCAAAAATAGTCATGCCGGAAATTCAAAAACAACTGAAAATTTCACGCGATACGATAAGGTTCAGGCATAGACGATGTCCTTCAAAATACCCTTTTTTGCAAACGCTTTTTCAAACCATTCAACAGATGAAGAAAAGAAAACCGTCATCGATGCCGACAATCCCTGGTATATCATCAGTTTGAAAGAATGGCTCGGCTATCGGGACTTGTTCTACTTTTTGATCTGGCGTGATATAAAGATCATCTATAAACAAACAATTCTGGGTTTTTCCTGGGCTATTATCCGGCCTCTCTTCTCCATGCTCGTGTTTACATTTATTTTCGGCAAGCTCGCCCAACTGGACAGTGAAGGTATTCCCTATCCCGTTTTTTCCTATGTCGCTTTGTTGCCCTGGACCTATTTTTCCACGGTTCTCACAAAATCCACCAACAGCCTTATCGGTACGGCAGAAATTTTCACAAAAGTATACTATCCGAGAATCCTGGCTCCGTTCACCCCGGTCGTCAGCTGCCTCGTCGATTTTGTCATTGCATTTTTTGTCCTCTTTATCATGATGTTGATTTATCAAATTTTTCCGCCGAGCACAATCCTGGCTTTGCCATTGGTTCTCATTCTTATGCTGATATCCGCCGCAGGATTTGGTATTTGGCTGGCCGCACTTGCCGTACAATACCGCGATGTCAAGCACGCAGTGCCATTCCTGGCGCAACTACTGCTATACCTGGCACCCGTTGCCTGGTCCTATTCATTAATTCCAAAACCTTATGACCGTCTCTACGCCCTATATCCCATGATCGGCGTTATTGAAGGATTTCGTGCATGTCTGGTGAAAAAGGGCGGACTCCCCTGGGATTATCTTTTACCGGGGTACATTATGGCCACTTTCATACTGATTACGGGCTTGCTCTATTTTCGCCGCCGTGAAATCACATTTGCCGATATTGTCTAGTGAGAAGGGAGAATAAGCAACCGCAAATATCTTGTCTCCGGTTTTTTCACTTTTTTGTATCCACTGCGACCATAAACACTTTTGATACAGATGAACAT
>CAZMUU010000031.1:10250-15826 GCA_964569215.1 uncultured Cytophagia bacterium | reverse complement strand
CGATTTCCAAATGTCCGATATTAAAATAAACGTTTCAAATCTGGGGAAATATTATACAATTGGAGAAAAACCCTCCCGGCAGGAAACGATCGGGGGAACATTTTTCCATTTTATCAAAAAACCCTTTGAAAATTTTTCTGCACTTAAAAACAAAGCCAAACTACCGGATGGTTCGAATCAGACAAACGGCATCTGGGCTCTGAAAAATGTCAGCTTTACGGTAGAAAACGGAGAAATACTCGGAATCATCGGCCGCAACGGTGCCGGCAAAAGCACAATTTTAAAAATATTGGCCAAAATAACACGGCCCACAACCGGCCGGATTGAAATGTGGGGTCGGGTCTCCAGTCTTCTGGAAGTAGGCACCGGCTTTCATCGCGATCTGACCGGCAAGGAGAATGTTTTTCTCAACGGGGCAATACTGGGAATGAGAAAACGGGAGATCAAACAGAAATTCGATGAAATTGTGGATTTTGCCGAGATTGAAAAATTTATAGATACACCGGTCAAACGCTATTCTTCAGGCATGAAGGTCAGACTTGCTTTTGCGGTTGCTGCACATCTGGAACCGGAAATTTTGCTCGTGGATGAAGTTTTGGCGGTAGGCGATGCGTCTTTTCAGAGTAAATGTCTGAGTAAAATGGATGCTGTATCCAAAAGCGGCCGAACCATTATATTTGTCAGTCATAACATGGGCGCTATCAGTCAACTGTGCAGCCGATGCCTGGTAATCCGCAATGGTTGTTTGCTGGCACAGGGAAAACCTGATGAGATGATCAATTGGTATCTCTCCTCTCTTAACCCTGAAAATGTCAACGGAAAACTGAATGTTTCCCCCGAACGCATGGGAGACGGACGTTTGAGATTTACCGAAGCATTTATCGAAAATCAAAACAAAAATCAAACCAGCCGGCCGATATCGGGTGAAAAGATGACTATCGTTGCCGGGTTTAAGGCCAAATCACCGATTCAAAAAGTCACCTTTATGAATTCGATCTCAAACCACCTCGGTGTTCCGGTGACGCATTGCTCGGTAGAGTCGATGGGCTATAAATTCAATGTAAAGGAAGGATCGGGCACCGTTCGCTGTATTGTTCCCGACCTTCCCCTTCCGATCGGCCGCTACCGTATCGATCTGTCCGCCTTTGATGAGAGTGGTCGACTCGATTCGATCACCGGGGCATTGTATTTTGATGTTACGGTCAGCAATTTTTTCAGCACCTTCTATGCTCCTCCTGCCAAATACTCAACCGCCCTGGTCAAACACCGCTGGGAGATGTTTCAATAATGAAAATCAAAACCATAACACGCTTGACCCTGGAACGACAATTAAGCAAGGTCATTGACTCTACAATCTATCAAACGGTTCTTGAAATTGGTGCATCACAAACCTACAGTCCCTATAAGGAGCTCTTTAAAGCCAGGCGCTACTTTTCACTCGACAGAGATTTTGCTTTCGGCCCGCATCTCTGCAGCGATATCCATCAAATAGGCATCCAAAATGATAAAATCGATGCCGTCTTGCTCTTTGAGGTATTGGAACATATTCTTTACCCGCATCAGGCCATTGAAGAAGTTTATCGGGTACTCAAACCGAACGGCCTCTGCATTCTCTCTACCCGCTTTATATTTCAGTACCATCCTTCACCCAAAGATTATTACCGCTTTTCACAAGATGCGCTGCAAGCGCTTTTTGAAAAATTCAAAGAGGTAACCATTCTACCGCACGGCAACCGCTTGCAAGCCGCCTGGCAGCTCATTCTGGCGAATGAGCTGGAACTGCCGCGTTCATTTATCGTCAAAGTATTGCGCCGGCTCAATCCCCTTTTCGCACTCGGAAATATAAGTGATAATCAAGCCCCTCTGGGCTATCTGGTAAAGGCCATTAAATAGTGACAACTCACCGAGGTACGATATGAAACCATTTTGCGTCGACCACAACCTCTTTCCCAAAATAGAACCCCGACCCATAGAGGAGAAACGTCCGCTCTGGTCGGTTATGATCCCCTGCTGGAAAAACATGGAATACGTTGACGGCACGCTTAAAAGCGTGCTGCAGCAAGATTTGGGTCCTGCTGAAATGCAAATTATGATCTGTCTGGATGGCAATAACCAGGAGGAGCTCTCAAAACGCCTAAAACAGTTTCCCGAAAACAGAATTGAATTCTATGCACATCGCAAACATGTCGGTCATACCCGCAATTTCAACACCTGTCTCCGTTTCGCCAGAGGACATTTCGTCCATCTTCTGCATGCCGATGACCAGGTCAGACCCGGATTTTATAAAAAACTCACCCGCACATTCGAGGAAAACCCCCAGGTGGATGCGATATTTACCCGCTTTATCTATATCGAGCCGGATGATCATTGGCAAGCCTTATCGGGCATTGAAATGCGCAAAGCTGGGGTGTTTACAAAATTTATGGATCAGATTGCTGTACGTAACTTTTTAATATCCTCCGCCTTTGTTGTCAAACGGACGGTATATGAAACCGTGGGCGGATTTTGCGAACAGATTCGTTCATATGAAGATTGGGAAATGTGGAAGCGCGTCGGAATGGCCTCCACGGTCTGGTACGAACCCGAACCGCTTGCTCTGTATCGCATTCATGCCAATTCCTACGGTAATTTCAATCGAAATAAACTCTATATCATCGAAGGCATTGAAAAAGGTATTGAAATTTCTAAAAAATACTTTCCCGAAAAACGTTCAAAAGAATGGAGCACTGAAGCGAAACGAATAGCCTCCAGACTCGCCGTGAAGCTGGGAAGACATTATCTTAAAAATAAAGAGCTGACCCTTTCGCTGAGATATATGGGCAAAGCCCTCAAGCTCAATAGAGGAATGGAAATATTTACGTTCCTCTACCGTTATGCCAAAGATTTTATTCGCTATGTCCCCCGTTATCCCTTCATGCAAAAGCAGGAAGCGTTAAAGTGGTAATCATCATCGCTCATGCTTTTTTTGGAGAAGGAGCCGTCTCCGCACGCGCTCGTGCGGAGACGCGTTTGCTGCTCCGCATGGGATATAAGGTAACCGTTCTTACCACTACTCTAAGAGGAAAGTCGCAATTCAGCAACGACATCCTCAACACGGCAGATATCCTTATCCTGCCTCCCCTCTCCATTCACCGTCGTATCCGTAAATCAGCCAGAGAGTTCACCTTTGCGTTTAAATGCTTTTACCACATCAAAAAAAACATAAAGCCCGGGGCGATCGGGTTTATTATCTATCATCCATCGATGGTTTCATTATTTGTGGAACCATTTTGCCGAATAAAAAACATTAAAACGGTTTTTGTGGCCCACTCACTTATTCGGGAAATGATAAAGCACAAGGTGAATTCGCAGGATTATCTTACAACCCTGCTGTACCATTTCAGTGAAAAAAAAGCGATACAAAGTGCCACGTTTGTTATTGCCATATCCGGTTATATGCGACAACAAATTCTTCGTATTCGAAAAAAAGAGGATGGAATTGTCGATTTACCCAATGCCGTAAATTCGAAAAATTTCACGCCGCAGAAAAACTTGAACAGACCCATTGACATATTGTATGCCGGCCGTCTTGCCAGGGAGAAGGGAGTGGACGTCCTGCTCGATGCCATTTCTCTGCTATCCATCAAACCATCCGTCTATATAGCCGGTGAAGGACCCGAAAGAGCTGCCTTGCAAACTCTGGTGCAAAAAAAGCAGTTGGATAACGTCATCTTTACCGGCCACATTCCGCATCAGCAAATTCCTGACTGGCTTTGGCGGACAAAACTGATCGTGGTGCCATCATGGTGCGAGCCCCAGGGCATCATATTGCTGGAAAGCATGAGCAGTGGTGCGGTCGTAATTGGTGCAAACGCAGGTGCCATTCCCGAATTTATTCAACACCGTCATAACGGCTTGCTGTTTCCGGCAGGTAACCGGGAGGCCCTGGCAAAAGCGATAGATTCGCTCCTGGCTGATCCCTCTGAAAGAAACCGTCTGAGCAGAAAAAGCCAACGCCTGGTTAATACCTGGAATGAATTCACCTTTGAAGAAAAATTGAAAAATTTCCTCAGCACAATCGAATCGAAAAAAAAACCGCTTGAAAATAACAAAACTGCAAACCTTTGACGAGATCGCTGATTGCCGTCTGGCCTGGAATCAACTTCGGCTGCAACGGAATCGGTGTACGATTAATGACGATTTTGACTGGATTCTGCTGCTATACAAATATTTCGGAGATCGCGATAGCAATGCCTGTTTCCTTCTGCAAGACCATCATCAGCCGTGTGGTTTGCTTCCCATGATAGAAAAAAAAATGTACAGCAGAGGTGTTATACCCTACATGCTCTTGACCGATATAGGCACCTTCAGCGGTGTTACGGATTTTTCTCCCATCTGCCTTTACCCGAATGATCACCAGGAAACGACGGCGCTACACAACATTTTCAAACCCTACCAGCAGATTCAGCTCAAATTTCTCATGCCGGAGCTGCTTGAAAAACTATCGAGAGAGCTGCACGCATTAAGCCACTTTAAAAGGCAACAAATGCAATGCACAAAAAACCTTTACATACCCCTGGACGAAAAACAGGACTGGCAAAGCTATTTTCGTCAGTTGAGTAAAAACACTCGCCGCGAACTGGTTAAAAGGTATAATAAACTGGAAAAAATGCAGTGGGACATTCACCACAACAAGGTTGAAAAAAGCAACGATATCGTGAAAATCATTAAACCCATTCATATTTCACGCCAACGGCAGTTGGGGCGTCCGAGTCAGTTTGAGAACGAAAAATTCATCGCCTTTCTCACAGAGCTGATAGAATGCTTTTGCCAAAAACAAATGCTGGATTATTCCATTTTATATATTCAGAAAAAACCCGTTTCCTTTACGATGGGTTTTAAATACCGGCGCGTCTATTATCACTGGCTCATCGGTTTCGATCCGGAATATGAACGGCTCTCTCCCAATAAAATTCATCACATGCTACTGATGCAAAGATTAATGAAAGAGAATATCACGGAATTCAATTTCATGCGAGGCGAAGCGGATTATAAATACAAATGGACGCCGTCGTTTACCCCCCTGTATGAAATCAAATTATGGAACCAGACAACGATATATAAACGCCTTTTCTCTCATGTCAAAAGCAATCGATTCCGCTCCTGAATCCTGTGCGCCGCTGATTTCTGTTATCATCCCCACCTTCAACCGGCGAACCAAAGTGCTGCGCGCGGTGAATAGCGTACTGGGGCAAACATATGATCACATCGAGGTTGTTGTGGTAGACGACGGTTCCACCGACGGAACCATCGAGCACCTCATGAAAAATTTTGAGAACCGGATCAAATGCCTTCGCGGCCCTCACAGCGGCAACCCGAATAGCGCCCGCAACAGAGGTATCGAGTCTGCGAAGGGAACATACATCGCTTTTCTCGATTCTGATGACCGCTATCTTCCGGAGAAACTGGAAAAACAGATACTTTATTTGCAGACACATCCGCAATATGATATCGCCTATTGCGATATGAAAGTGATGGACGATAAAGGGCAATTGTTAGCCGGGTCATGGTTTCAAAATAAAAACCGGATGCAGCAG
>CAZMUU010000031.1:0-10240 GCA_964569215.1 uncultured Cytophagia bacterium | reverse complement strand
GGGATATTTTCAAATTCAATCTCTTCCTCCACGATCGAGAAAACAGAGGATTCGAGCTCTATCTGAACTGGTTGCTGATACCGAGAAGCGTCTTTGAAGAAATCGGATTGCTGTGCGAAAAATTTGATTATTTGGAAGACTGGGAATTCACACTTCGCCTGACGTCCCGATATTCCTTTGGATGTATCAAGCAGAGCCTGGTGGTGGCCGAGCGCAGAAGCGGTGACAACTATGCGCAAAAATTTTCCCGGCATTATGTAAAAAATCCGGCAACTTTTGCTGTGCCTGTCCTGCAATATTTGAAACAGCACAAACTAAGGGACAGGAAAGCGCTTTTGCAAAAAGCCATTCGGCATTATTATCTTCTTTCAGCAAAAAGGGAACTCACCTCGGGTTCTTTAAAAGACGGCTTGAAAGCGTGGTTAAACTTTGCCCGAACCTTACCGAATCCAGTTCGCATTATTAGCTCCGTAATCGTCGTGATGAAAAGCATGATAAAAAGGTATACTGCATGAGACGACTTTTTCCGGTCGATGATGAATCGCTGAAATATATAGTTGTGGTTTTCCTCATTTTTATTCTTACCCTGGCACAATTCAGAATGTTATACAGATTGAATGGAGGACGGGATAAAATTGAAAACTTTGGCTATAACGAATACAATCTGATCACGGGGGAAACAGAAATTCAGGCCTGGGTAAACAGAGCGCTGGCACCATTAATGGTATGGACATTTACCCATTTAACCTCTCTGCCCTGGCACTCTGCTTATCTTTTATTCTCGGTGTTGATTCTCTTTTTGACAAATATTGTCTTGTATTACTACTTTTATACTTTTCTTCAAAACTATAAAACTGCTCTTTCTTTTTTCATAACGTACACCCTGGCTTTTCTGTTTTTGCAACACTATTACATCTTTTTATGGGATTATATCGATATTCTGCTCTTTTCGGCATTCGTTTATGGTATTCTATCACGATTCTCCCTTTTCTATTTTATTATTCTCTTCATCACAAGCATGTTCAACAGGGAATCCTCGCTTTTCATCGCTCTCTATTTGTTCATTCAATCCTGTCAATATATCCCCAAAATCAAGCTGATATCGAAAAAATATTTATTGATTTCCATATCCCTCATCCTGATTAATGTAATATACATAAAATCAATGCGGCAACTCTTATATAACGGGCCGGATAGAGAAAAAGTCTATAGCGGGATTCCGGCTTTGCTCGGCAATGAAAATCACTTGATTTATAATTTGAAATATTTTTTCACCAATTTTTACTACTTTTTTGTAAAACTGGGACCTGATTTCAATATCACGATCAGCATTTTTATCCTTTTCCTGATCATTTTTACATTCTCATGTCTGCGCAACGGCAACAAACCGCTAAAACAGACAGCGTTTATTTTGGCTGTGATTATATTTTCGATTTTTGTGTCCGGTCTGATTATGGAAACCCGAATGTGGCTGATTACATTACCCTTTGTTTTTCTGATATACGCCTATCTTCGCATGCCCGAATATGATCACCCAAAAAAAATATTTTTATTCAATATTGCTGCCGGTGGCGGCGAGAAATAGATGTTTCACTGCCTGATGTATCCGCTGTTCCGGCGATGCACAACGCTAATAACAAAATCACAGGAACCCCGTGCGTTATTGCTCTATTAGCATAGACGTTGAATGCGATAAGGGACCCAACTGGCTGGTTAAGCGGCCGCTGCAATTCAGGTCGGTTCTCGACACCATTCCCAACTGCTTACAGCCCTGTTTTCAATCGATGGGAGCAAAGGCAACCTATCTGTTGAGCCCTGAAGTATTGAACGATGAGGAGAGCGTTGCGACTTTGAGTAAGATCAGACAAAAGGGTGCCGAACTCGGAACCCATCTCCATGGTGAGTTTATTCCGCCGTTCGAAGAGAAAGAGGCAGTGAAAACCCGCCACATGTTGAGTCACTATTCGCCGGAAATTGAAGCTCAAAAACTTGAAAACCTGACGAAAAAATTTAAACAAATTTTTCAATTCAATCCGAACTCATTTCGCGCCGGGCGTTTTGGGCTCAGCAACAAGACCTTGTCCATACTGGAAAAATTGAATTATTCGGTAGATACCTCGGTTGCCCCTTTTTCCGCCTGGAAAAATGAGATCAATTTTTTTGGCGCTCCGACACAACCCTATTTTCCAGATCAGAATAACTTTAAACGCCGCGGTGATATGCGTATAGTGGAAATGCCGGTAACCATTGGTGCATCGTGGTGGGATTACATACCGACATCTGTGTTGAAAATTGTGCCTTCCGATTCTTTGTTTTGGGGTGTGTTGCGAAAATATTTCTTTCTGGAGCGCAAATTTCGCCCCATCTGGCTAAGACCCACCTTTGCCACATTCGACCAGATGAAAAAACTCGAAAAGAAAGAGAGGATGAAAACGGAAGATGTTTTTTTAAATATGATGTTTCACAATGTCGACTTTAGTGCCGGTCATTCCCCCTATGCGCAGGACATCACGGGAGTAAATGTTTACAAAAAACGATTGGCTTGCATTCTCTCTTATCTAAAATCAAATGGTTATCAGTTCGTCACACTTTCAGAAGCAGCCAACATTTTCAGGGAAATAAATGAAAATTCTACACATTATCGGATCCGGACAGCTGGGCGGTGCTGAAACCTTTCTGCATCAATTTGTTTTGCAATATCAAAAAACAAAACCGCAGCACCAGTCGGCCATTCTATATGCTGAAAAGAAGGGCCCCCTCTGCAACATTCGTGGAATCAGGCAATACAATGGCGCTGCATATCGCTATGCATCCTCAAGCAGAGCTCTCCGCGAACTTTTACGTCAATACGATTTGATCGTTTTTCATGGCTTGTATCCAAAGTTCATGGCGATTGCTCTCTGCGTAAACAGACCCGTAATATATTTTATGCATGGTGTCCGTTCCCTGAGAAAATCGGTCAAGACCGTATCCGCAAAGATGTTGAGAGCATCCTACCGGCCAACCAGAAAAAGCTTTGTTCGTTTTTTCCGTCTTTTATTTTTTCAGTTTTTTTTGAAAATCCGCTGCAAAATGGTGATTGTACCGAGCAACTATTACAAATCGATTGCACAAAAAAAATACGGAATAAACAGCAAAAAAATCAAAATTCTTCCTCTGGGTATCGACACCAGCCGGTTTTCAAAACATACATTGACAAAAAATCACCCTGCAGTAAATGGAAAAATCAATATTGGCTGTGTCGCTTCCTTTAGACGGGTCAAGCGCATCGATCGACTGATACGCGCTGTCGGAACCATGCAGGAATCGGAGAGAAGAAAAATCCGAATTATTCTGGTTGGTGCCGGAGAGTGTGAACACTCTTTAAAGCATCTGGCTCGGAAACTCGACATCGATAATCGGGTAACATTCATTCCGCCGGAAGAAAACATTTCAAAATATTACTCAAAGATGGATTTATTTGTGCTGCCATCCGAATCTGAAAGTTTTTCTCTCGTGCTTTTGGAAGCCATGTATTTTTCGATCCCGGGAATCGTGTTCTCAGGCTCAGGTGGTGCTGAAGAGCTGATCGATAAAACAGGATGCGGAATGGTCGTTGATAACGAAAAACAGCTGGCCGGTCTCTTGTCCCAGCTGATTAAAAAACCCGATTTACTCTCGACGCTGAATGTACAGAGCAGACAAATCGTCGAAAAAAATTATACCATAAAATCGACAGTCAATAATTTTCTTCGCTTGATCAAAAACGGATGAATACGCTGAAACGGAAAGAAAATTTCAATCGCCCCTGGTATCGCTGGATCCTTCGGCTCATTCCCGAAGACCTGAACGGAAAACAATACCTCGACCTCGGGGGTGGCGCTGCGGAAGTGTCGCGACTCGTGGCAAAAAGAGGGGCATCTGTGACCTTTGTCGATAGCGATCAAGCCCTTGTCGAGAATGCCGAAAACCTCGGGTTCTCCGCCGTTCAGCTGGATTTAAACTCCTCACTTGACCTGCCTGGACCGGCGACATATGACGGTGTTTTGCTGTTGGACGTCATCGAACACATTTGGCAAGCAGAATACCTGTTAACCAATATTCATCAGCTGCTTTGTCCGAACGGCTTTCTGTTTCTGACAACTCCGAATATCGCCCACATGAACAAACGGTTTAAAACATTTTGTCAGGGAACCCCTCCGGCGGACGAGGGTTATCACATGCGGTTCTTTACGATCCCGTCACTATACCGGCATGTAAAAAACCGGGGATTTGAAATCGATGCGGTCAATCATGCAACATCAACATTCGGCATCAATTACCTGAAAAGAAAGGTCGGTAAAGGGCCTCGCAATTTCCAGCTACCCGGTTTTATGCAAAACCTTCTCGTTCGCCATATTGTCTTACGCGCTGTGAAAACAAGTTGATATGAAGTTCTGTTTTATTACAGAAAGCTGGCCGAGCTCCAATGAGGCGCACATCAGCGGCTCTGCCGTGCAAATCTATTATATAGCACAAACTCTGAGTCGACGGGGCCACAACATACTGGTGATCCTGACAAGCGGAAAGACGCCGCCAATAAAACCGCATTTACCTATAAAATTTCTTCAGGGCAATAAGAATAAACGATTGTTGGAAAGGTTAAACGGAAAAAAAAACCGAAAAATGATTAGAAATGCCGGCGAATTCAAACCGAATTATGTTTATCAGCGGGGGAAACTGCCGGAAACCGTCATCGCCCATAAAATAGCACAACAGAGCGGGGCGCGCTTTATCTGGGCAAGTAACTCGGATAAAAGCGGAGAACGGTGGAAATATGTTCGCTCGCAATGGAACAAAAAATCTCTCAGGCGTCTTTTATCTTTATTTGAGGCCTTTTTCGCAGATATACACATTCAGTCGGCGATGAAAAATACCGATCTTGTACTTGCACAGACCATTCACCAGCAAAAAGAACTCCTGAAAAACTATGGCATAGCGGCAGTCTGTTTCCATTCGGGACATCCCATTCCTGCTATCAGTATAAAGAAAACCAACAAAATTCCGGTTGTCCTGTGGGTTGCAAATCTCACCCCGATCAAACGACCCTTACTATTCGCCCGGCTGGCGGAGGAAAGCGTTCACATGAGAGCAAAATTTGTCATGGTCGGACACGCAAGAGAAACCGTAATAAGCGCCAAAATTAAAGACTATGCCGAAAGATTACCAAATTTCGAATATCTGGGCGGTGCTTCTCTACAGGATGTCAACAGGATCATGCAAAAAGCGGATATCTTTACATTGTCTTCTACCCATGAAGGCATTGCCAATACCTTTATACAGGCTTGTATAAATGCTTTGCCGACCATTAGTCTGGGACATGAACCGGAAGATTGGATATCAAAAAATCGATTGGGAGCCATCGCCCCGGACTATACCAGGTGGAAAATCACCGTTCATCAGTTTATTAATGACCAAAAACGCCGGCAAAATGCCGGCCAAAGAGCTTACGATTTCGCGTTAGAAAACTTTGATATCGAAAAACTGGTCGACCGGTTTCTGCAATTAAATCTTCTCAGTCACAAATGAACAACCGAAAAACAATCTGTATCGCCGGCACCCATTCTCTATACGAACGCACGGGTGGAGTGGAATGGCAAACGCACTATATCGGAGAGGCGCTGGCAAAATATGGATATAACGTAATGTACCTCTGTCCCAGTCTGAAAGGCAGGAGCGGAAGAACAGATATTGACAGCAACAAAAGCATATACTGGTATCCGCATGCTGCATCATTCTGGCAGGTTCCGATAAAAACCTGCCTTTCGCACCTCGAGGAGATAAAACCGGATCTTGTATATCTCAGAGGCAGAACCGCTTTGCAGGAATCGGGTCTTATCGAAAGATATACACGACGGGCTAATATTCCCCTTCTCTTCGGACTCTCCAGCGATAGCGAGCTGGAAAGGCATTCCCGGTTGACGGCTTTGTGGAAACGAAAAAAAAATCCGCTCAAAAAAACCTGCACAAGCCTGTATGCCGTATGGTCCGACCGAAGAATAAAACGCACCCTGCTAAAAGCAACTGCAATTGTCTGCCAACATGAACACCAACTACAAAAAGCCCTTTTAATAAATCGCAATAGCTTCTGTCTGCCCCCTTTGCATTCGAAAAAAGAAGCAAAAATAAAGTCGAATCACAACCTCGTTGTTTGGATTGCAAATAACCGGACAGAAAAACAGGGAGACTATTTTGTCGAGCTCGCAAATCGGCTGCAACATCTTGATTGCAGATTCGTGATGGTCCTGGGAAACGGACGATTGTGTCCCAAGCGGATTCCGCCGGCTTGTAAATTGAAAATAATTGACGCCCTGGACCAAGAGCAGATAAACGATTTATTGGCCCGCGCGATTTTATTGGTAAACACCAGCAAGCCGAATGTAGAAGGCTTTCCGAATGTATTTATTCAGGCATGGCTGGCAGAGACAGCGGTTGTATCGCTGCATGCAAATCCCGGAAACCTGTTAACCAGGGAAAAAATCGGCGTCCGGTCCCGCACATTCGAACAGCTGGTTTGTGATGTTAAAAATCTGGTTGAAAAGAAAGCATTGAGAATCAAAATGGGAATGCAGGCTCGACAATACGCCGAGCAACATCACAGCTTTGAAAACAATTGGGAAAAAGTGGCGCTGCGGTTTCAGTCGGTACTGAATCGGATCGAAACATAATGTTTAAAAAGCTGCTGAAACGATCTTTTTATATCTTCTTCAAATCCTGTTATTATTGCCGTTACCTGCTGGTTAAAAAAGCATCCCTGGATAAAACCTGGCAAAAAACGGATCGGATTATGCTCTGTGCTGCGTCAGGAATCGGAGATGCTGTTATGGCCATGCCCGTCATTGCCGTTTTACAACAGACCAGACCGAATTGTCGCATCGGTGTTGTTTGCAGAGCTCCGAATCACACCCTCTTTTCGAGCATGAAGATTGATGTGGTATTGCAATACGAGTTACCCGAAAATCAGCTCGGCGCATTAATTCGCCTGATTAAGGGCATAAGATGCTTTTGCCCCGATATCTGGCTTGCCCTGCGGCCATCCAACACCCTGTTTCATACCACCCTGGCGATATTTTCGGGTGCGGCAGTCAGGATTCGCCATGCCCTTCCCCCTGAAAAAAAAACAGAGGCGGATATGGCGTTTGTTTATACCTATATACATCCGTTTTACCCTGAAAAGCACCAAATACAGAACAATCTAAATCTGATCAAATATTTCCAGTCCGATATTTCCGCCAACGCTTTTCTCCCTTCTGTCACCCTGACCGCTCAGACTCGAACCGCCGCCTCTTTAAAGTCAAAAGGCATAGTACCCGCTTCCAACTGGATTTGTATACATGCCGGCGGCAATCGGTCAGAAAAACGCTATCCTCCCCATCTTTATGCCTGTGTTATCAATAATTTAATCGAAAAAGGATATACAATTCTGCTTTTGGGGGGAGATGCCGACCGTGACATCAATCAAAAAATAAGGGCGAAAATCACCCGAAAAAAGTACATGGATGTAAGCGGTCAGCTCGAACTCATGCAGACCGCATTTGTTTTAAGCAAAAGCAGAGCCCTGATCACGAATGACAGCGGTATTATGCATCTCGCAGACCTGTTAAACGTTCCTCTCGTAGTGTTGTTTTCACCGACGACACCGCAACATGTCGGACCGGTCCAAAGTAATGCCGTGACATTAAGAGACCCGGAAAATATCGCAAACATCAAAGTGGTCGAAATCCTCAATGGATTTGAAAAATTAACAGATCGCCGGCTTGCGCGTCGATGAACCGGATCAAAAAAATGGATGATGATTCTAAATTGATTTCCAAAAGAGTTGTCCTGATTACCAACATTCCCACTCCCTATCGTATTCCGCTGTACAATGCGCTCTTTGAGGAATGCGATAAAAGAGGAATGCAGTTTACCGTTGTGTTTGCCTCAAAGGGGTATAAACGCCGAAAATGGAAAATTGATTATCATAAAATCAGATTTCCGCACTGTTTTCTCTCTTCCGCCAAAATTCCTCTTGGTGTGAACGGAGAGGTTATGTTCACTTGGTCCAATATCTTTAAAACGCTGTCGTCACTGAGACCGGATTTAATCATCAGCGCCGGATTTTCTTTGGCAACCATCAAAACCGCCCTCCTTTCCTTTCAAAAACAAAATTTACCTTATATCATCTGGACAGAGTCAATTGACCGTCCGTTTCAGCATCGCTCCGTCCTAAGAACCTTGCAGAGAAAGTTGCTAGTGAAAAGAGCGTCGGCTTTTTTAACAAGTGGTTCGCGCGCTGCAGATTATGTTAAGACACTGGGAGTCGGGCCTGAACGAATTTTCAGAGCAATCAGCACCGTGGATACGGATCTATTTCATCAAAAGACAAAAAGAATTCGTCATACTCTGACCGACACCCCGGGCGGGAAAAAAATGCTGTACGTCGGTCACTTTACCAGGGGAAAAAGAATTGATTTGCTGCTCTGTTTATTGCATAAATTAATGCGTACAGATGATTCCATTGAATTGTGGCTGGTGGGTTCAGGTCCCGAGTATCATCCGTTGCATACGCTGAGCAAAACGCTTGGAATCGAAAAAAATGTTTCGTTTTTCCCTTTTCAGCAACAGGAGAGCCTGTTTGATTTTTATGCCCGGGCTGACTGTTTTGTCTTTCCGAGTGAATATGATGTGTGGGGCATGTCTTTGGTGGAAGCCATGGCATCAGGTCTGCCCTGCGTGGCATCGAAAAGTGCCGGCGCCGCCATCGATCTCATCGAGCATGGCAAAAACGGCTTTTTGGTCGATTTCCGATGCATCGATGAGCTGATCCCGATATTTTCAGAGCTGTTGAATACACCGGAAAAAGCACGAAAGATGGGTAGAAAAGCTGCTGAATCCATTCAAGAGAATTGTCATCTTCGCAACAGCGTATCCGGTTTTATAGAGGCAATAAAATGGTCTATCCGATAGGCAAATGGTACAACTGGGTGAGAGAACAGCCGTGGACGATTAAATGGTTCGTTTACCTCCTTTTATTGCGACCCGTTCTCGATCGGTTTTGGCAGATCAAAGATCCCCTTTTAAATCTCAGCATCCTCGACGTGGTCGGTGTGCTGGTGCCTGCGGTAATACTGTTTTTAATAGCCGGCCGGCAACTGCCATCCTTTGAACCCAAGATACCCGATAAAATATTCCTGGCCCTCGGCGGCATTGTCCTGTCCAATCTTGTTTACTTTTTCATCATACGCACCACATTGCCCTGGTTCGGCGTATTACTGAAAATCCTGATGCCCTTCCTGCTCTATTTCTATTTGCGTCATTGGCTCACATCACAACGGACACTACACGGACTGTTGACGACATTTGTTTATTCATGCATTTTCCCCGCTCTCATTTTTTTCATAGAAACCGTCGCAAATGCAGACCCTGCACAAGTAAGCAGAGGAATGGAACGCTACAGCGGGGGATATGCGGATGTTTTCAACTATAGTATCTATTTTATTTTTTTGTTTCTAATCATCGCCTATACGAACATGGCCGATCGAAGAAAAGGCTCCTGGTTATCCAATGATTTTTTTCCCGTCATCACCGCCGCTATAACAATTTTCGTAATGATACGCATTCATCACATGGCATCGCTGGTTGTCTTTATTATTCTGTTTTTTGTCTGGGTCCTGTTTCGTCTATACCGGGGACGACTGTTGTCAACATTTATTATCATCAACCTTCTGGTTGCGTTCTCTGTAGGCATTCAACTGACGGATCATATGCTGCCGCTGGTAGAAAATGAAATTGCGGTCATAAAAGGCGAAAAAAAAGTAGAAAAAGCACTGCACGGACGCTTTCAGAGATGGCAAAGCATGCTGGCTGACTTTAATCAAAGCAATATCCTCTTTCGAATCATGAACCCTGCGTTTGCCGAACCGCATTCATACGGATATATGATCGCCGGCAGTCATAATGACTATCTCAGAATGCTGTTCCTGGGCGGCTATGCCGGCCTTGCGCTGTACCTGGTGTTTCTCTACCTCGTCTTTTCTATTCGAAGCCAATTACATTTCAGCCGGTTATTTTTAAAAAACAGCGCCTTTCTGATCCTCGTACTGTTCTCCATAACATCGGTACCAACAATGTACGCGCCGATGATGTATATTATTCTCATCATCTGTGTCTATAGTATAAACCGCCAACTTCGCCGTGCCGGTAAATGACCGGGTCCACAACAAAGGGGCAGCAATGCTCC
>CAZMUU010000030.1:12481-19950 GCA_964569215.1 uncultured Cytophagia bacterium | reverse complement strand
CGTTTTTACTCTGCTGATACCACAGGCCCGGATATTTGATGGCCATGGCATTATTAACAACATGAGCCGTGAGTCCATCCGCGTTCCAGTTATGCGGGACGGTTTCACTTGCAACCGCCGCAGAATCCCATGGGAAATTCTCATAATATGCCGTCCAGTTGTAGCTGTTTTTTTGAATAGATCTTATCGTTTTAAGAATATCTTTATCCGTGCTTCTACGGTAGAGCCAATAACCGCTCACCGCATGTTCCATGGCGCGAACGCCGCGCCAGGTGCTGTCGGGCCAGTCCGGTTCATGTGAAAAGAGAAAGCGGAAATAATTTTCAATGGTATCAAGGGCGCGTGGATCGGCCGTTGCTTCATGATATTGCATCAGAACCTTGCAGGCGATGGCCAGAGGCCAGCGGTCATCGTTGCCTTCGGGTCCAAACCAGCCGTTTTCTCTGCTGCTCTGAACGATCCAGTCGATCCAGACATCAACCCGTTTTCTCAACTCTTCATCTTCGAGCAAAAAGGCCAGCGGAACCAGGCCATCTAAATAATAAGGACCTCGTTCCCACGCTTCGCCGCTCCCTCCCTTCCAGGCGGAATGGATCAAATCGGGCCAGAACAGCTCCAGATGTCCTGTCAAGCCCTGCCGCATGACGTCGAGCTGGTCTAAGAGCCAACCCTCCGGTTTCACCGCCCCCAGAGGTAATTTGATAAATGTTGTCTGTAACAGGGGCTGTGAATTCACCGGATAAAATAAATTGTTTTCATCGGATGAACAGGATAATAAAATCAAAATCATCCCGCCAATGACAAGTAAGGTCTTCATATTCTTCCCCTTTTGAGTGGACCGACTATCTTGATATATCTAAATATAAAGTGCCCGGCGTTATCAATGCAACCCTTTTAACCATTTTTTCCGAGCAATTCCATAATGTATGTTTCGAGATCATTGCTCTCTTGTTGTCGAAACAAATGTGCATCAATATTCGCAACCAGTGTGCCTTTTTTCATAATCAAATAACGACTGCAAATTTTCTCCACCACCTCCAGGGCGTGAGTGGACAGTATAACGGTTCCACCGCTACCGACATAATCGCGCAGAACCGATTTTATCCGGTAAGCGCTTTCGATGTCAATGCCGTTCAACGCCTCATCTAAAAAGTAAAGCACGGGATTGCCCAGCATCGCAGCAGCGATGGCGAGTTTTTTTTGCATTCCCATGGACAGGTCAGAACCCGGTTTGTTCCGTTCATCGGCCAGACAGACGTGATCCAATACCCGCTCGATTTCATCATCGATTCTCGATGTCGTAATCCGTTTCAGCGTTGCCACCACGTAGAGATACTCTTCTACGGTTAAAAATGAATAGATAAATGGTTGCTCATGGACATAACCGATTTTTTCTTTGTAAAATAAATTTTCTTTATAAATATCTTTTTGACTAAAGCGGATGTTGCCTCGCAACGGCTTGAATTGTCCGGACAACCCGAGCAACAGGGTCGTCTTTCCGGCGCCATTGGGCCCCACTAAACCAATGAATTCACCGGCCGGCAGGCTGAGGGTAAGATCCTTCAGAACCTCTTGTTTGCCATAGGCGAGCGTAATCCGGTCAGCCTCTAAAAGATCGTTTTGCTGTAAACTCATAACGATTCCTTACATAAATAGACTTTTCAACCTGAAATACCGGAACAACCAAAAAACCTGACTCTAAAGAGAGGAATTGCGCTGATGGTCAACAGAACTATGGCAACCCCAAAGCGATAAGGATAAAACAGAGCGGACAACACGATCAACAGCAATATCCAATAGGTATATCTCTTTTGAACCTTCTTGTGATCCGGATAATGGATCATGGCGAAATGCACTGCTGCCAGCAACAGCACCTGGGCGCTGAGCCAGGATTTACAATAAAACGTCAGGGCCGACCATGACAATGCCTGCCTGGCGCTGAAGACGAGAAAAACCAAAACCAAAAAAACAATCGCAGATAGAAATGCCGCGGGTAACCAGAGAGAAAAATAGAGGTCCGTACGGCGAACCGGCAGGGAATATAAAAATTGTCTTGATTCATTTTCCGGGTGATGATCGTGTAATAATCGAAAAGCGATAAACACGGCATAAAAAAGCAATAGATAATACAGAACCTGTAATACATCCGGGAAGCGATTGTTATTCATACTGACCAAATAGGTTAGCGCCATAAACACTGCGGATAAAAACATAATCCCGGCTCCAGTCCGCCGCAGCAGCTGGAACGTTCTTTTCAATAATAAAGGATTAAAACGCAATACACGTCTAAATGGGAGGTAAAAATTTCCAAGCCGGTTACCTGCGCGTTGATCGGATTCGGCAAAATGGACAAAGTGCCACTTTGACAGAAAAAATTTAAACAGGAAAAAATTTGCCACAATGAACAGTAATCCTGAAATAACCGAGAAAGCAAACCAATGTCCCGTGATGCCGGCAGGCAATGCAATCATACCCAGCAGGACAAAAGAATAGGCGAGTACGATCATTATCGCGATAACGGGATGGCTGTTTAGCGGAAATTTATGAGAATGGGAAAAAAAATTGTATGGAGAGAGAAAAAGATGTAATAACAAATGCAGTTGGATGAGGACAAGATAGAGCAACAAGATCATCACACTCAGGCGGGCCAGGTAGCCCGTCGAGGCAACAGTATATAAAATGGCAATGAGCAAAAGCGTAAGAATCCAAACCCATATAAAACGGAAAAAATTCTGTAAAAGAAAAGAAAGGCACAATCTGGTGTCTTTCACGGGAAAGCTGAATAACCAATGCATCTCCTTCTGACGCGTATGGTCTCGCCTGGTGAGAGCGATATACCACGCCAGCATAATAATAATAAAAGGCGGAAATACTTCTTTAAAAAAAATGACAATATACCTGTCATCGGCGGGGAGCTGAAACAAAGCACCACCCCCTGCACCCAGGGATAAAAGCAAGAAATTGGCAAGAACGACGAAAAAAAGTATGTATACTTCCTTCGCTCCCCGGACAAGAAGGAAATGATTTAGAATTTTTTTATGCATCATGAACAATATTAAGAATTATTTTGCGTTTAAAAAACAAAAATTGATCATTATCCATAAAAAAACAAAAAAGACCACTCTTTTTTCTCAAAATCTACATATCCGGTAAAATAAAACAACAATGCAATAATTTATAGAATAATGCACAGGCTGATCAGGGTCATACTGATAAGGGTAGAGGGATGTGAAATTAGTTTTCGTTGGTTTTAATCAAATCATTTTGTATGTTAATATAAACCGTTCTAAACACAAATAGATCCTCGGTTATGCAACAAATACTTGGAGACATGCCTGCTCGGGAGTTTAAAAAGGCGGGGCAAATGGTGATCGACTGGATCGCTGCCTACCGCGATGATATAGAATCCTATGCCGTCGTGCCGGATGTGGAACCGGGATGGTTGTATGCCTGTTCAAGCAAAAATCCGCCCGAAAGCGCCGCTTCGATGGAGCAGATTTTCGAAAAATTTGTACAGGCTATCATGCCGGGCGTTACCCACTGGAATCATCCGAAATTCCTGGCTTATTTTTCCATCTCTTCCAGCGGACCCGCCATACTGGCGGAATTGCTCACTGCTGCTTTGAATGTTAACGGCATGTTGTGGAAAACCTGTCCGGCATTAACCGAGCTGGAAAAGATAACCCTGGACTGGCTGCGGCAGATGATCGGACTACCGGAAACTTTCTGGGGCATTGTGTACGATACCGCTTCCACGAGCACCTTTCACGCCATTGCAGCGGCCCGGCAGGAGATCAGTCCGGAAAATATTCGCGAAAAGGGTTTATACGGCAGCAAACAACTAATTTTATACACCTCGGACCAGGCGCACTCATCCGTGGAAAAAGCAGCAATTGCTCTGGGTCTGGGATTGAAAAATGTCCGAAAAATCAAAACCGATGACGAATTTCGCCTAAGAGCGGATCTGTTGCGTGAAAATATTCGCAAAGACCGAAAAAAAGGGCACTTGCCGTTCTGTGTCGTGGCGACGGTGGGTACGACCTCCACCACCAGCATCGATCCGATTGCGGAAATATCCAAAATTTGCCGGGAAGAAAATCTCTGGCTGCACGTCGATGCTGCCTATGGTGGCTCCGCCGCGATCGTGCCGGAATATCAGAGCGTGTTGAACGGATGTGAGGAGGCTGACTCTCTGGTGATGAATCCACACAAATGGCTCTTCGTCCCCATTGATTTCAGCGCATTTTATACGAGAAAGCCGTCAATTCTGAAAGAGGCTTTTACTCTGGTACCCGAATATCTGCGAACCTCTGAAGATCACCGGGTTGAGAACCTCATGGACTATGGCATGCAATTGGGACGCAGATTTCGCGCTCTTAAATTATGGTTTGTGCTGCACTATTTCGGCAGACAGGGGATTATAAGCAGAATCCGTAACGCTATCGGGATGGCACAGGATTTGGCAAACAAAATCGATCAACACCCTGATTTCGAAAGAATGGCACCGACACCCTTTAGCACCATCTGTTTTCGAGTCCACCCCCAGGGTATGAATGATACAAAAAAATTGAATCGCCTGAATGAAAAACTTTTGCAGGCGGTTAATAAAGAGGGAGAATATTTTATCTCACACACCAAGCTGAATGACCAATATGTGATAAGGATTGCAGTCGGCAATATACAAACCGATCAACACCACATGAACCGCTTATGGGACATTCTGCAGAAAACGCTCCCGATGCTCTATAAAAACGACTAAAAAACAGATGAATGAATAAATCGGGATTCATCGGATGTTATGTGATTATTGATTATATAAACAATTTTTGATGTTATAGAACTAAATATACCCCAAAAGCGCCAAGCACCTTTTTAGGTCGGACTCTGGTTTTTAAAACCTTTTTATTTATGAAAAGTATCTACAACGTGCTTTTACTTGCCGGCCGGCTATGCGCAGACCGTTATAAAGGATATACGGATGAAAAGTAAAAAAAAGAAAAGAAAGAGTGCTTTAATATGGACAGTTGTTCTGATCCTGCTCCTCATCGTCGCTATCTTTGCATTTCAATCCAAAGCGGATAAAGACAAGAATCAATCCTTTACCTTTTACGAATTTACAAAACAGGGTGAGCTGTTTTTCAAGCGCAACGATCGTCTTTTGACAAAAATCGATATTGAAATTGCAGATTCGGAATATAAAACCATACTTGGATTGATGTTCCGCAAAGAGATGCAGGAAAATCAGGGCATGCTTTTTCTTTTCGACAACGAGGAACCGCGCTCTTTCTGGATGAAGGATACTTACATATCGCTGGATATTATGTTTGTCGATGCATCCAAAAATATCGTAACCATACACAAATATACAACCCCTTTCACCACCAATGGTTATGCATCTACAGAACCGGCGCGATATGTCGTCGAGGTGATAGCGGGATTTACGGATAAATACAACATCAAAACCGGAGATACCATCGAATGGATCCGTACAAACAGCAAATAATGATGAGGATGAGATGAATAGACAAAGCCATATTTTTCATTTATTAATTATTATATTATTTTTCTGCACCAATAGTCATGCTACAGGGCAAAGCGACACTCTTAAAGTAAAACACTATCTCTATGCCGGTCCGATAAAGATTCACTATCCGGCATTTTATCGGGATTCTTTACAGGTTAAAGACATCGTCGAGCTGCAACCCCTCGATGCCAACCGGCTTTATCCCCGTTCAGGTGATGTATTGAATTGGTCCCGGGATGAAAAATTCACCTGGAACATTCTCGACGCCGAAACCGGCAATACGTTTTTTCAATCCTTGCAACAGGATACTTTGCCGCAATTAGTTTATTACATCTTTTATCTACAGACGCAAAAATGGATCGGAGCCGATTACTGCTTGTCCACGGCACAACCATTTCAACTATTTTTCGACGGCCATTTGCAGGACGGTGAGCGCATTAAAAATGAGATGGTTTCGGATACACTCCTTACACGGACTCGATTTCACTTTGACCTCGAGCCCGGGAAACACAGAGTTGTAATCAAATCGTTTTACAATCCCTTGTTGGATAAACCGGCTGCTATCGAGAGTGAAATGATAACCCAAAACAAAAGTCATTTACAGATTTCACTTACACCGGATAAACACATCAGCATGGAGGATATTTTAGAAGCGCCCAAGCCGACCAATATACAGCTCTCTTCAGACGGAAAATACGCGGCGTTAACCATCAAACATCAAACCCCGAAAAACCCGTCGGGCGAAGAATGGCTTGAACTCTATAATCTGGAAAAAGGGGCGCTTGAAAAAACACTGCGAGGCGGCTATACAATTTCTTCATTTAATTGGATTCCGGGAGGAAATTCCTAAACCTATCAGACCAAGGAAAACGGCAACAGTACGCTTTGGATCGTAGATACAAAAGCGGGTACATCAAACGCAATCCTTAAAGCGTTTGAAGGCCTGAAAGCATACAGATGGGCACCGGATGCTTCCTTTGTTATCTTTTCAGCACAGGAAAAGGCAAAAGACGAAGCGGATTTAAAACGACACCTGAAGCTTATGGACAGAATTCCCGGAAGCCGCAACAAGCAATACCTCTATCGCCTCAATGTTCCCCAAGGCACTATATTAAAATTGACCAGCGGAAATTTATCCACACATTTAAGCAGCACAAGTCCTGATGCCAAAAAGCTGATCTTCCAGCGTCGGATTGAAGAATTGAATAACCGTCCCTATATTCAGAACCAGTTGTTTCTGCTCGATCTTGATAACATGTCGCTCGATTCCCTCTGGTATGGTTATTGGCTATCTGATGTCGAATGGTCTCCGGATGGAAAAAAATTGTTAATGACGGGAGGCCCGAGTTTATTTGGAGATATCGGCAAAAACGTTCCGGATCAGTTGATGCCGAACGAATACGATACCCAGGCCTATGTTTACGATCTTGCAGCGGGATCGGTCAATGTTATCAGTAAATCATTCAAACCCAGTATTGTATCTGCAAAATGGTCTGAATTTGACGGCAATATTTACGCATTGACGGTGGATAAATCGTACCAGCATTTATATCAGTATGATAGCAAACGAAATGCCTTCAATTATCTCGACACGGGTTGCGAGGCCATAGAAATGTTTCATCTCGCCGAAAACCGTTCCGTGATCGGTCTGATCGGATCCGGTGTAACGACACCCCATAGAGCCTGTATTTATAAAGCCGGCAAAAAAGCCAAAGTCCTGGCGGATCCGGCAGAAGAACATTTCAAAAATGTAGAACTCGGTCGTGTCGAGTCCTGGACTTTTTATAACAAAGATTCCAAAATTATTTACGGACGTATTTATTACCCCCCCGATTTTGACCCTGAAAAAAAATATCCCTGCATCGTTTATTATTATGGCGGAACCACTCCTGTGGAACGATCTTTTGGCGGCCGTTATCCCAAGAATGTCTGGGCAGCCAATGGA
>CAZMUU010000030.1:0-12471 GCA_964569215.1 uncultured Cytophagia bacterium | reverse complement strand
AATGGATATGTGGTTTACGTGATGCAACCGAGCGGTTCTGTCGGTTTTGGACAGGAATTTTCAGCTCTGCACGTCAATGACTGGGGTGAAATTGTTGCTGACGATATCATCACCGGCGTTGAATATTTTCTCAAACTACACAGTTTTGTCGATCCCAAACGCGTGGGCTGTATCGGTGCCTCCTATGGCGGCTTTATGACCATGCGTCTTTTAACCGAGACCGATTTATTCGCCACTGCTGTGGCTCATGCCGGGATCAGTTCGCTCGCCGGCTATTGGGGCGAAGGATATTGGGGATATCTCTACAGCGCCGTGGCAACAGCGAACAGTTTTCCATGGAATCGCAAGGATATCTATGTGGATGCGAGTCCGCTCTATTCCGCTGACAAAATCACAACCCCGTTGTTGCTGCTTCACGGTACCGATGATACCAATGTGCCGCCGGGCGAAAGTTATCAGCTTTATACATCTCTGAAACTATTGGGGAGGGATGTCGAGCTGGTGACGGTCAAAGGCGAAAATCACCATATCCTTACCTTTGATAAACGGTTAAAATGGAGCAAGACCATTATTGCCTGGTTCGATAAATACCTGAAGGATGAACCGGCCTGGTGGAAAGCGCTTTATCCGGCTCCCTGACAGAAGCTCTGTCAAGGTGCCGGGCAACTATTTGGAATCGATAGTAATAACTTTTTAGACGATGCGCTTTTTAACCGGATCCCACTCTACTTTTCTGCCCTTCAGATACGCTTGCGTGGCCATGTGGCAGGCAATACCTTCTTCAAAGCCGAAATCAATGTGACACATCGGCGTCTTCCGCGCACGGATAGAATCGATCCAGTCTTTGACATGAAGATGGGTGGCATCGACGCATCTGCCCTGCCGATAGGTATAAAACAAACCCTTGCTGCTAAAGTACTTTTCCGTTGCCGAGGTGACCGCATCCACGCCCTGTGATCCTGCTTTATAGGAGAACAACGGCAATGACAAATCGATGATACCATTTTCAATCTTATCTCGATAGCGCTCTGATTCCATTTCCGCACTGACCAGGACATCCTCTCCCACGTTCATGGTGGCATCCTGACCCATAATCACCCGGCCTCTCCAGTTGCCGTTGGCGAGGGTGGCACTGTAAACGAGAGAGAGGTTGCGTTCGGGGTACTCGAGAACAACGTGAAAGACATCCGGCACATCACGGCCGTCTTTATAGTGATAAATACCTCCGGAAGCGGCAGCGGTTTTGGGTATGCCCAGTTCCAGAATTTGATTGATGGCTGCATATTCGTGCGATAATAGATCACCGGCAAGTCCGGTACCATAATCAAACCAGCATCTCCAACGGAAAAAACGCTCAAGACTGAAAGGCACTTTGTGAGGCGCAGGCAGTTGAAACTGCTGCCAGTCCACTGTCCGGGGATTGGCTTCTTTTGGTATATCCCATACCCAGGCACCACCCGGAGAATTGCGGTTGGTCGTGGTTTCAACAAGAGTAATGTTGCCGAGGATATTTTTTTTGATGACTTGTTGAGCAATGAGATGACTTTCCGACTGGTGGTTCTGATGTCCGAGCTGAAAAACAACACCGCTCTTTTTGACAGCATCAGTCACCTGGTATACCTCTTCTTCTGTCCGGGTGATACATTTTTCCAGATAAATATGTTTTCCTGCTTGTGCGGCATTGATGGCAATGGGGGCATGCCAATGGTCAGGGGTGGCAATAATGACCATATCGACATCTTTGCTCTCCAAAAGATCCTGATAATAGCGATAGGCTTTGGCTTTGCGTTTGCTTTTCGTCTTAATCGGGCTGACCTCATTTTCAGAGGTTTCAACACCCTGGTTTAATCGTGTTTCGAACAGATCGCAAACCGCGGTAAGCTCAACATTCAAATCCTCTTGCTCCATAAAGGTCTGCAATTCTGTGTTGAGCGAATTTTCGGCGGCTTGCTTTGATTTTTCTTTAATCCAGCCCGGATGCGCAAAACCGGCTCCGCGTACCAGATGCTGGCCGCGGCCTCCATATCCGATGATGCCCAGCCGCAAACGGTCGCCCGACCGGCTCGGGATCACACAGGGCGGATCAACCTTGATCTCATCCAGTCCGAGCTCTGATACGATTTGTTGTTTTTTTCGGTTTTTGAAGTTCTGTTTTTGCAAATAGTTGTAGGCAAAAACCCCCAGGACGGGAACCGTAGCCAAGCCCTTTAATAGCTCTCTGCGGCCGATTGCGGTTTTTTTTTCAGTCGATTTATTTTTTTCACTCATTGAATAACCTCCCGGCTGTTACGCTTTAAAAATCAATCTGTCCATACCAACAAGCTTACTGGTGGGGAAAAAAGCCAACACCAACAGTGCCGCAAATTCAATCAAATTTTTATTAACAATCAGATAACTTCCCTCGCTCGGCATGCTGTAGGTATAACCGATAAATGGCGGATTTGCCAAATAATAAAGTAAAATTAAAAAGGCACCGGCAAAGGAGGCAATGGTGCTGAGGAATCCGAGAATCAGCGCCAGTCCGATCGCGATCAAGCCCCATATATTTAAAAAATCCACAATTTGAAGCGCCACAGGATTTGCCGCAATACTTTTAAATATACCCGCAAAAATGCCCTGGGATTCGGCCAAATATGCAGCAGATGTCCAGTATGGATTTGTGAGTTTTACCAGTCCTTCATAAAGGAAATGCCATCCGATCAGCACGCGTAACAGCACCAGCAAAGAAAGCTGAATTCCGCCAGGAGCGGTTAATTTTTTGCTCGCCTCACCCATTTCAGGTCCCTTTCAATTGGCTTGATTATCCCTTAAACATAAAAAATATTATTTTTATGCACAAGAAAAATGATCACGATATTAATAACATTTCTTATTAAAGTCTGGCCAGTAACCAGACAAAGGGAATGGCAGCTATGGAGAGCAGTCCGCTGATCCAAAAGGCGGTATTCAATCCGAAATGATCACCCAATAGTCCGACAAACACGGCAATCAGCGACGAAACGATAAAATTTATGGTCATAAAAATACCGTTCATAAAGGCGGGACGCTGTTGCCCTTTTTCCTGAACCAGAGCCAGCAATACAGGTGTGGCTGCAAAAAGAGCAATTCCCGAAAAGATGAGGAAAACAACGCGCAAAACACCGGTGCTGAGCAGAAAGAGGGCAACTGCAACGGGGCCGGCAAAAGAGGTCAGATACAAAACTCTATTTTTACCGATTCGATCTGAAAGCCAGCCGGCAAGCAAGGTCCCTGCCGCTCCGGCGGCCTGAAGTATGGAGAGGGAAATTCCTGCCGACCATAAACTCGATCCCTGATGTGTCAAAAAGGTGGGCAGAAACAACGTCATGGCCGTCTTGGCGCAGGCGCGAAACAATAACAAGGCGCCAATGGCCAGAAAAAAGGGCGCAAACATTTTAGTGGTTTGGGCAACACCCTGAGGCGGATGATGAATACCAACTTGCAGATCCTTAACGCTTAGCCAAAGCACCAGGGAGGCGAGAAATCCGACCGGCATCAAACGATACGTTCCTTCCAGGCCCCATACCGACACGGCAGTTAAAATCGCGATGGGACCAAGCGTACGCGCTGCTTCACCGCCCACCATATATACACTCATTCCTTTTCCGACCTTGTTGCCTGAGACCTTTTTTACCATTACCGGTGCGGGAACATGCCAAAATGCAGATCCGATACCCATAATTAAAAGCAATATGATCAAAGCAACATAAGAAGGCGCCATACCCAGCAAGCTCATGGAAACAGCGGTAATGGCGGGAGCGGCAATGATCAGATAACGGATACCGGCACGGTCGGCCACGATACCGATAAACGGATTAAACAAAGAGGGCAAGCGCTGTGCAAGTGGTAAAAGTCCGGCGAGCGAATAGCTGAACCCCAGCTTGTCGATCAAAAGGGGCAAAAGAGGGGCCAGAAAGGAACCGTATATATCATGGCATAAATGAACAATACTGATAAGAAAAACTCTAGCCGTATGAAAACGTCTCATCACCACTCCGGATTATTAGAATTTTAAATTTAACTATTTTATTTTAGTTTTCAAAGTACTAACATTAAACTATATGCAAACCTTATTGACTTTGAGGTGTCTAATAGTATGAAATGGAATCGAAAAAATGATTAAAGACGAAATTTTCTATATCAGGCAGGCGCAAATGGGCGACAAGCAAGCATTTACAAAATTGGTAAGCGGTTACGACAAAAAACTCTTTCAAATGATCAGCACCATGCTCAACAATCACCAGGACGCCCAGGATGTTTACCAGGAATCTCTTCTAAAAGCCTATACAAAGCTAAAGGATTTTGGTTTCAAGAGTTCATTCAGTACCTGGCTCACTCGAATCGCCATTAATTGTTCTATGAATAAACGAAGATACAACCGGCGGAAAAAATGGCTTTTATTTACTGAAAAAGAAAATTTAAACGAATTTGCACTTTCTGTAGAAGAGAACCGGACAAGCGAGCAAGGATATGAACTCGGAGAGGAATTGAAAAAAGCGCTAGAGACGCTTTCCGCGAGGCAAAGAATGGTTTTTATTCTCAAACATATGCAGGGTTACAGAATCAAGGAGATCGCCGGCCTTCTGGAAATTGCCGAAGGTACGGTTAAAAATACCCTCTTCCGGGCGGTGCAAAAGCTGCAAAAAGAAATGTCTCATTTGTATGTTCAATCATAACAATCGGTAAAAACACGAGGGATATATGCAAAATAGATGCAAAACGTACAGGCAACGATTAATCCTGTACATGTACGATGAGCTCTCACTTTTGGAAAAATCAGAGCTGGAGTTGCATCTGACATCCTGTTCCGGTTGCCGGCAAGCCCTGGAAGAGACGAAAAAATTCTATGCAATGGTTCCCAGAGAATATCTTTATACTCCATCCGAGAATGAACTCAAGGCTTTACGCAATACAGTGGGCTTGAAACTGCAGCAACGGGAGGAAAAGAAACGATTTTCTTTTACTTTTTTAGCGCCAAAACCGGTTTACCAGATCGGTTTTGCACTTTTTCTAATTGCATTTGGATTCTTATTGGGCAGGACAACACTGTTTGACGAAAAAATAAATCCAATTCCATACAACGCCCTTATTACCGCCAATGAGATCGTTCAAACCCGGAACAGTGCCATCAATCCGATACTGGCGAGCGTCGACAAGTTGAAATTTGATCCTGAAACCGGAGAAATTGAGATTTCCTACAATACGATAAATGATATAAGGTTACGCGGAAATACCGGTGATCCGGAAATCAGACAGATGCTACGCCGTACGCTCCTTGAAGAAAACAGTCCGGCGATCCGGTTGCATGCGGTCAAAGCAATAGCTTCAATCGCAGAGAGTGAAAACATATTGAACAATGATCTGATATCCGGCATAGAACAACTGCTTGAAACCGAAGAAAACCCGGGCGTTCGTCTGCTGGCTGTAAAAATTTTAAAAATGCTGCCTCTAAATAAAAATATCCAAAATATTTTTCTGAATATCATCCTCTATGATGACAGCACTCCGTTACGGATGGAAGCCCTGGAAGCGCTCTCAACAGCAAAGATAGATGAAGAGACGGAAAAAGTATTGCACAGCGCCGTTCAGGACTCTAACAGTTATATCAGAATGAATGCAAAAAAATTGCTCGAACGGGAAGAAAACAAAACGATCAAGATAGAAAGAGAGGGTTAATATGAAAACGACCAGCCTGATTGCCACTCTACTCACGCTGTCGGTTGCATTAACGACTTTATGGGCACAGGAAATCAAGGGAAGCAGTGGCGATTTTAGCGCCGACATCACAAAACTTTTTAACGTTCAATCCGGCGGAAAACTCGAAATTCAAGCTTTTAATTCGAATATAAAAATTACAGCCTGGAATAAAGAGAAAATAGAAATAAAACAGGATATGGAAATTGATGCCTATACCCGTGAAGAAGCGGCTGAAATCGTTGAACGCGTCGAAAGCGGATACACACAAAAAGACAATACCCTTAAAATTCAAACAATTCCTCATGGCCGGCAGGATCATCACAACCTGGATATCATGCTTCCGCAACAATTCGATGTGGATATCAATTTATTAAAGGGAGACATTACGCTTTCCGGCGTAAACGGTAATATACAAATCAATTCCACTGATGGCGATATTGTTCTCAGACAGATGAACGGAGATTTCAACATTCAAACGGCCAGCGGAGATCTTGCATTTTATTCCATTGACGGTAATCTCAAGGCTTCGAGTGCCGGAGGAGACGTGGAATTACAGCAGATCGCGGCCCGGGCAGAGATCAAGACCGCAGGCGGCGATATCGACCTGAACGATGCAGAAAATGACGTCTCTCTGATTACAGCCGGCGGGGATGTTCAGATTTCAAACTGTAAAAAATCAGTCGTGGCCGAAACCAGAGGAGGCGATATTGAAGTTGAAAATGTGATGGGAAGTGTCGGGTTGATAACCTCCGGTGGAGACATCGAGATGGTAAATATCGACGGAAAAGTAAAGGCCACCACCAGGGGCGGAGAAATCACCGGAGAAAACCTCAGCGCTCAAATTGAGGTAGAGACGATGGGAGGTGAAATCATTCTTAAAGGCATTGAGGCCGGGGCTCGCGCAAAAACCTATGGCGGTGATATTCACTTTGAAATGACTCTGAAAGATTTCAATAAACCGCACGCTGTTGATCTGGAAACCATGGGGGGTACCATTGTTGCCGAACTGCCGGCAAAATTGCCCGCTTATATCCATGCAGAAATCAGATTCGACCGGCAGAAAAGTCTTTTCAAACGATTTGACATCTATAGCGATTTCCCCTTAACCAAGTCACCTCCTGATGAAAATGAGGATCAGAAACTGATCAGTACCGGGGAGATTAATGGTGGCGGAGATAAAATTACCCTGAAAGCAAATGGCGGTGATATTTATATCAAAAAAACAGATTAACCAAACCATGAAAGGAAATCTTATGAAATTTTCAAAAGCGGTTTTGACAGGCAGTCTGGCGTTGTTTCTCATACTTTTTACATCCATGTGCTCTATGGCCGACTATGAAGACACTGTAAAAAAATCCTTTAACGTCAGCAATGGGGGATTATTAACCATCGAAACCGACCGGGGTTCGATTGAAATCAGCACACACGACAAAGCGGTCGTTGATGTTGAACTGGTTCGCAAGCTGGGTTCCGAGAGTCTGGTGGATAATGTAATCACCGACATGCAACATGAGGGAGCGAATGTAACCATCCAAACCAAAGTGAAAAAAAGCCTTTTGAATTTTAGTCGCGACATTAAATTAAAATACCTGGTTACGGTTCCAAAGGAGTATAACCTCGATTTATCCACAGCCGGTGGCAGTATTTCCGTTGATGACCTTAACGGAAAAGTCGATGTCAAGACCTCCGGCGGCAGCCTGGCCTTTGGCAATATCAACGGCCCGGTAAACGGTAAAACATCAGGCGGCAGCATTAAACTCCAGGAGTGTAAAGGCACCGTAATGGTTAATACCTCAGGCGGTTCCATCAGCATCGGACAAGTCAAGGGTGATGTGGAGGCCAAAACGTCGGGCGGATCCATTAAGATAGATAAAGCCTCCGGCAGCGTAATAGCAAAAACATCAGGTGGCAGCATCAAAATCGAGGAAGTGATGGGCGACATCCAGGCTTCCACCTCCGGAGGATCGGTTACCGCGCATATCACCGAGCAACCCGGGGGCGACTGCAGTCTGACCACATCCGGTGGCAGCGTCAAGATTCATTTAAGTGAAAGCATCAAAGCGAATGTAGACGCCAAAACCAGCGGCGGCAAGGTGATAACCGACTTGCCGGTAAAAACCACAGTACAGGGCGAAGTCAAGAAAAATCATTTGCAGGGAACAATAAATGGCGGCGGCCCTGAGCTCTACCTGCGAACATCCGGCGGCAACATTTATATAAACGAAATCTAAAACGAGATTTCCTACCCCCAAAATGGCGAAGGGCTGATGCTTAAAATGTCATCAGTCCTTTGTCTTTAACAACGCAATAATTTGATTCAATACAACCGCAGCTTCTGCGGTTGGGAATTCATTCTTTTCGCCCCATTGCGGTGATTCTTCCCCCTGGCCGTTTATGATAATGCAATCAAACTTATTCCGTTGCTCATATTCCGTTACGGCATGATCGGCACGCATTAAAAGTTTATCGTCGGACATATTGTCCAGCCCCGAACGGCGACGGGCGTAGAGTCTTTGCAGCATCTCCTGCCTGAGAACGTCACGCCAGGAACATTTTTGTTCGCGGCTTTGTCGTTCGAGCTCTTTTTGGCTAAGCGGGGCAATAAAAACCTTGAGCAAGGGAAGCTCCGGCATATGGTCATGAACCCATTTCTCAACAGGAGGCAACCAGCCGGAGTTGAGCTCACACCAGAGAATATCCGCTGTCAGAGCTTTGGATTTGATTTCGTGCCCCGCATCCAGTCCCTGATATTCCCCCGGCCTGATCTCCTGTAATAGATATAGCTGCGGATTTTGCTGCTGTTTTTCCTTCATTTTTTGCAACGATTCAAAATACCAGGGATGCCCCTGGCTTTCACCGGGACGCATATCGCGCGGCGTGGTCAGTATGGTTCGTTCGATCGATAAATCAAGTAGCGGAGCAAGTTGGAGCAGTTTTTCGATAATCGTTGTTTTCGCCATACCGGACGGACCGGAAAAAAATAGTGCCTTCATATACACCTCTTACTTAACGGGCTTGAACAAATTCATTCGGATGTAAAAGCATGAGCGCAAATGCAATCGTATATATCACCAGACCGATACACAAAATAATACCCCCGGTTTTATAGGCCCTGGTTTTACGATTACGCCGTTGCAGGATATGATAAAGCGTTTTCTCTATTGACTCCTTATTCGCGCAAGTGATCCACCGGATTCCCATTACCCTTGCATAAACCCATATCGCACTGATCAAAACCGTACTCAAACCCGTGATGATCAATATTTGGGACAACTTGCTGGTTGCAGCAATAATCCGTCCCGAAAAGCCGGTTACGGTAATAACGATTCCGGCCAGACTCATCAGAACCTGCGCCCGGCTATAGAGAACATTCAGCTGATTTTCCAGGATTTGCAAGGCACCCAGTTTCTCTCCTTTTGCGAGTGAATAGATATACTCGGCTTCCTGTTTAATCGTTTCGTTCATAATCAATTCCCTGTTTTGACTTTTGAATTTAATTTACACATCATTTCAGCATATCGTTCTCCCAACAGACGGGCCGACGCTGAATTAAAGTGGATGGAATCCGACTTTGCCGTCAATCCCTGCGACGAGACAACTGCTGTGTTCTTCAAACGCCGGGGTAGTTTGCGGATAGCGTCATTGATCGTTCGCCTCTGTGAAAAGCGCTCCGGCAAGAAAGCACCGAGCTCGGCGGCTATGAAGGGCAATTCAGGATGTTTAAGGTCTCTTCTCAATTTTTCTACAAAGGCAACCAATTTTTCTTCATAATTTTCGGCATATTCTTTATTCAGACTATTACCCTCACCCTGGTGCCAGAGAACCCCTTTGAGGATTCCGTCATCAAGCACTGAACGGATGCGCTGCAACATCTCATCATAGGGATAGCTATAGGTTGAATCGTGATAAACACCGGTTTGCCAATGGTGAATCTTGCTGCCGCCCTTGGCGCAGGGAATCAAACCGATAACAATACCTGGATTGAGTTCAGCCATGCGTTTGCCGAAGGTTAGGCCGGGACCCACGCCGGCAATGGGTTTGTCGAAATGAAGGGGAGCTCCAGCGGGCACCCACCTGTTGTCGCGGTTCAATGCGTAAACCCCGGGGTGCGGTATTGTATCCACAGCCGCGACCTCACCGCGGCCGGCCATATTGGACTGACCGGTAAGAAGATATAAATGAAATTTTTCTTTCACAACATTGTGCGGTTTTGTTTTTGTCTGACAAAAAAGAGAGAGACACAGCGCTACAGCAATGGCTATTCTGATTATTTTCATCTACCTGTTCCCTTTTGTTAACTCCTCGTAACCACAAAGAGGCTATATTAAAAAATGTTTATGATTGTACGAAAAACATCTAATCCGATTTTGACTAGTTCCGATATTCATTTCATTCGTGCGTGTTGTACTGACGCCTATATCGCACCTATTGCTCAATCCGCGTCATTACCTTTTTTCATAGCGATGCTGTTTCTTTCCTGTGGAATTGGTGAGGTATACACCGCCAACAACAAAGAGTGCACCGATTAAAAGATCGAGCCCGATCGGTTCATTTAAAATCAAAAAACCCAGGATAATTGCACTGACCGGAACAAAATTGATAAACAACCCCGCTTTTGTCGGGCCAATACGCTGAATGCCTTCGTAATACCAAAAAAAACCGAGTACAGTACCGAAAATACTGAGGTAAGCGATATTTCCCCAAACCAGTAAATCGAGAGTTGCCAGCTTGTTAATCAACCCGTGATTATAGGCGGGTATGAACAAGCCGATTGCGCCAAAAAGCGCGGAATAACTGACAGCGGCAAATGGCGTGAGGTGATTCATTGCCACCTTGCCGATGAGAGAATAGGCAACCCAACAGGCGACACATCCCAGCAAAAAGAGGTCGCCGATACCGATTCGATCGTCTAAAAGGGCGGCTGGATCGCCATGCGAAATCACAATCACCGCGCCGGCGACCGAAAGCAGGATGCCGGCAACTTTGATCCCGGTTAACCGCTCTGCGAAAAAGATGGAAGCAAAAAAGCTGATAAAAATAGGATTGGTGGC
The DNA here is from genome assembly GCA_964569215.1 of uncultured Cytophagia bacterium. GTDB lineage: Bacteria > Zhuqueibacterota > Zhuqueibacteria > Residuimicrobiales > Oceaniaggregativiventaceae > Oceaniaggregativivens_A. Next base: position 1,705 of record CAZMUU010000030.1, on the reverse strand, counting down.
GATGATAAGAGCGGCTCGCCCGGCAGCAATATATTTAAGACCACTGAAGAAAAAGATATTGTACCCAAATACGCCGGTGGCGCCGAGCAAGAGAAGCGGCAAAATAACCTCTCTTTTCAGCTCAGGGAACCGCTTTTCGCGGCAATAAATAATCGCAAAAAGGAGAAAAGAGGCGATTGCAAAGCGCAAAAAGGCAGCTGAAAAAGGATCGAGCCGGGCGGAGATTACCCTGCCGGCGATAAATGTTCCGCCCCAGAAAAACGCCGTCAATACCAGTTTTATATAGACGATGACTGTATCTTTGTCCTGATATGGAAACATAAAGAAATCCGTTGCCCGAATCAATTGATAAAACTTTGAATACAGGAATATAAAACAGGCAGCATCGCATTACAAGCTATTTTTGCCCGGGCTATATTAATATCATTCATCTCTTCATGAACGAATAATTGACTCTTAAGCGGTCGACCCTGCAGAGCGCTGAGAATCAAATCAACTCGTTAATTTTTATTGAATAAATAAAAGTCCGGTTAAAGTGATTGAACTACACCTTATCCGTTTTGCCAAGATAAAAAATAGCGGAACGATTTTTGCTCAACTTAAAGGACAATTCATTATGGTGGCCTGTTGATTGGGCTTAACACTTTATAAAAATTGAGCTAATAAAGATAACATCGAATGTTGTGATCGCAAAATATTGGTTATATGACCTATTTTTATGTCATCTTATCGTGAAATAACGACACATACACAAACCACTAGGATGATCACTGTCAAAAAATAAATAATAAGGAGAAAATGATGAATCAAAAAATTACGTACTGTCTACTTTTGTTGCTCATTGTATGTCTGGTATCTCTGCAAGCCCAATTTAAGGTACGCTCCTCCTCCAGTGGTAACGATCTCATGGTTGTGGACAGCGACGGTAATATGACGGTTCATAACAATGTTTCCGCCAATAATCTCAATCTTAACGGCGAAGGCAGCATGAACGCTCTTACCATCAGCGGCGGCAGCCCGGCTGCCGGAAGTATTTTGAGGGCAAGCAACAGCTCCGGCGAAGCCGCCTGGGGAAGCTTGCCGGCTCTGACGGATGGAGCGGGGATTGCCGATTTTTCCTACGATGGCATGTCTGCCAAAAGCGTTTCGCTCGCCTCCAGCGGTGTAAGTGCAGGCACCTATAACTATGCCACTATTACTGTGGATCAATACGGCCGCATTACCAATGCAAGCAATGGTTCGGTGTCGGAAACCGATCCGGTGTGGACAGCAGACAAAAACGATTATTATATAAAAAGCGATCTGAATTCCGGCGGAAGTATAAATTCCAGCAGCAATCCGGTTACCTGGACCCGTCTTAAAGGCGTCCCTTCGGGATTTGCCGACGGAATCGATCATGTCAATGATGGCGACACCGATCCAAATGCAGAGCGTCAGCGCCTCATCTATAACAGCAGCACTGGTCAATTGAGCATCGATAACGGTGGCTATTCAAGTGGTAATAACGTTACGTTGTCCATGAGCGATAACGATTGGACGGTGGGCAGCGGTATTGTTTACAACAACAGCGACAATGTTGCCATCGGTTCGACGAGTAATTACGGAGAGAAATTCTACGTCGAAGGCAGCACCCGAATCGAAGGATCGACTGCGACCGGAGATTTACATGTTCGGGGAGCATCGATTAAGTTCAATGGCAGTGCGA
>CAZMUU010000029.1:6293-20059 GCA_964569215.1 uncultured Cytophagia bacterium | reverse complement strand
CGGGTGAATATTTCTATTTCTCCTTTTGTACCAAAACCATCAACACCCTTTCAGTGGGAAGCTCAAAATAGCATTGAGGAGATCGATGAGAAACTTGAATTTTTCAAGACATCAATTCCTAGAAAAAATATAAAGCTTTCCTGGAGAGATTCCCGTATTGCGTTGATTGAGGGTGCTTTGGCAAGAGGAGACAGAGCGCTTGCTGATGTCATCTATTCGGCGTGGGAAAAAGGCGCCAATCTGGAGGGATGGTCCGAGAATTTTAATTATGTGCTTTGGCAGGATGCTGTAAAGTTACATCAGCTCGAATTGGATAGCTATTTACGGGCGAGAACGCTGCAGGCCCCGTTGCCGTGGGACCATATCGATAAAGGCATCAGCAAAACCTTTCTGCAATCCGAATCGAGACGTGCTCAGGACCTGGAATTTACTCCCGATTGCCGGGAGGGAACATGCAGCCGCTGCGGCCTCGCGGTTTGTAACGAGCTGGAACCCATTGGACCTCCTTGCGAATCATATTCAGAACCTGAGAAAAAGCCACACGACAATCTTGTCTTTTTAAGATTTAAATATCGGCGGGATAAGCGGGTACGTTTTTTCTCCCATCTCGATTACACGAGATTGTTTGAACGTGCTTTACGCCGGGCGAACATTGAACTCTGTTTTACTCAAGGATTCAATCCGCATCCAAAGATATCCTATGGTCCATCGCTTTCACTCGGTTTTGTGAGCGATGCTGAATATGTTGATATTCAGGTTTACGATATCTCGGCTTCTGATTTCCAGGAACGACTGAACCGGGAGCTGCCGCCCGGAATCGAAATCCTGGAAACCCGACAACTGTTTAAAAAGGATCGATCATTGATCGATGTTATCAATCGCATCGATTATGAGATTATATTACCTGACTCTTTTACCCCTAAAGCCATTGAGGAGGCAATTGCAGACCTGCTAAAGCAGGAAACAATTACTGTTATTCGAAAAAAAAGAAAAAGTCAGCTCTTGGATATCAAGCGATTTATTATTAAATTATACAGTAAAAAACGAACACTATATTTTCAAGCTCATTCGGATAAAGGGCATACCATTAGAATATCAGAGCTCCTGATATCCCTGTTCCCTGAGCATAACCAAATCACGAGTCAATCCCTCATAAAGCGTAAAGAAATGTGGATTGAACATGGCTCATTACGAGTCACTCCTATGGACCTCTAAATATAAGCGAGTCTGGAAAACATGTCAAAAGAAATTTTAATCAATGCGTCGATCGGAGAGACGCGAATTGCCATTTTAGAAAACAAGCGACTTGTGGAACTCTATTATGATCGACCTGAAAATGAACGAATGGTTGGTGATATTTACTATGGTATTGTTGCCAATGTTGTCAGAGGTATGCAGGCCGCCTTTATCAATATCGGATTCAAGCAGGATGCATTTTTGCATTTTTCCGATTTCAAGCTAAATCTGGCTGATTTCGATACCGATGATAGCACCAATCAGAAAAAGCACAGAGGCAGACAGCAAAAGAAACCGCCCCCTGAAACGATATTACGGGCGGGAAAGCCGATTTTGGTACAGGTTACCAAGGAACCAATCGCCAAAAAAGGCGCGCGGATTACGACGAACATCACCATACCGGGACGATTTATGGTTCTGATGCCGAATGAAAATATCGTTGGTGTTTCCAAAAAGATCAACTCACGTCGGGAACGAAACCGGTTAAAAAATATTGGTCGTAAGATACGTCCCAAAGGATTTGGAGTGGTCATCAGAACTGTATCTGAAAACAAGGATGAAAAGTTGTTACGAACGGATCTTAATCAGCTGATGAAAAGCTGGCAAAGAATTCGACGTAAAATTACCCGAACCAAACCGCCGGGTCTTGTCTATAAAGATATGGGAATGTTGTCGAGTGTAATTCGGGATTTGTTTACCGAGGACACTGAAAAGTTGGTTGTTGATTCTAAATCGCTGCAGCGCGATATTGTCCGTTATCTGAAAGATGTTTCTTCCACCCTTACCGGAAGAGTGGAGCTTTACAAGGGCAAGATGCCGTTGTTTGATTATTATAATATCGAATCAGAGGTGGATAAAAGTCTGGCGAGAAAGGTTTGGTTGAAAAGCGGCGGGTACATCTTTATCGATCATACCGAGGCCCTTACCGCCATTGATGTCAACAGCGGCCGGTTTATCGGCAGGGGTAACCAGGAAGCCAATAGTTTGAAAATCAACCTCGAGGCTGCCCGCGAAATTGCCAGACAACTTCGCTTGCGGGATATCGGGGGCATTCTGATTATCGATTTTATCGATATGCTCGAAGACAAGAGCAAAAAGCGCCTGCAGGATGAATTCAATCGGGAGCTCAAAAAGGACCGGGCTCAGATGAGTGTTGCTCCGTTGTCTCAATTTGGTATCGTTGAGATGACGCGTCAGCGGGTGAGACCGGCATTGATTTATTCTATTACCGAAGTCTGTCCGGCTTGTATCGGTACTGGGCGAATTGTCAGCAAAACAACGACTGTGGCCAGAATAGAACGATGGATCAAGCGCTACCGCCGCGAAAAAGGCGATCGTTCCATTCAGCTCGTCGTTCATCCCGAACTTGCTTCTTTTTTAACCATCGGTTTTAACAGCCGTTTGAGAAAAATTAATTGGAAATACTGGACACGAATCAAGGTCGTATCGGAAGAGTCCATGAGTATGGATGAATTTCGCGTCCTGGACAATGAGGGGCAGGAAGAGCTGTCTTTGCAATATTTGCCTTGACAAATTAAAATTAATTTATTAAATTTACAAGCTAAATAGTAAAACTATTGATTTTAATTTTGGAGACGTGTTTTGTACGCAATAGTTGAGATAGGTGGTCAGCAATTCAAAGTGAGCAAGGATGATGTTATCAAAACGCAATTGCTGGAAAACAAAGTTGGCGACAAAATAGAATTTGATAAAGTGCTCTTTGTTTCTGATGATAATAAAACCAAAGTCGGTACTCCTTTTGTTAAGAATGTTAAAATAGAAGGGACCATTCTCGATCAGACGAAAGACAAAAAAGTTACTATTTTTAAAAAGAAACGCCGCAAGGGATACGAGGTCAAACGGGGTCACCGTCAACCATTAACCAAAGTTAAAATTGAAAACATTGTTTTAAAATAGACAAATCCGCCAAATGATGTGGAGGTAATTGATAATGGCTCATAAAAAAGGTGTAGGAAGCTCGCGGAACGGTCGCGACAGCAATCCAAAATATCTGGGTGTTAAGCGCTATGATGGTCAGGCGGTCAAAGCCGGTAGCATTATTGTCCGTCAGCGCGGAACCCGTGTACATCCGGGAGAAAATGTCGGTATTGGCGGAGATGACACCATTTTTGCCAAAGTTCACGGCACCGTCAAATTTACCACCCGTGCAAAAGCGAAAAAATTCGTCAGCATAATCCCATCCTGAATATACGGGGCTCCTACCGAGCCCCTTTTTTTATATCCCCCCGATAATCTACATTGGAAACATCCCTCTTTTATCTATATGTACAAAAATTATGCCATTTTTTAAAATTGACTTGACTAAGACGGTTTATTATTTTATATTTTATATCTTATAGATGAATGTTAAACGGAGGTGAGAATGTCGATTTCTATTCACCAAGTTGAGAAGATTGCCCACCTGGCAAAGTTGTCTTTTTCGCAGAAAGAAAAAGAAAATTTTACCGATCAATTCAATCAAATATTGAGCTTTATGGAAAAACTGAACGAGCTCGATACAGAAACAGTCGAACCGACGACGCATGTACTTGACCTGCAAAACGCCATGCGTGAAGATGTCAGCAAAGCCGGCCTTAGTCAGGATGAAGCTCTGGACAATGCACCGCGATCAAAATCCGGTTTTTTCAGCGTACCCAAAGTGCTGGATAAACAATAATGCGCGCGATAGGGGTCATACCAGCCCGTTACGGGTCGAGCCGGTTTCCCGGTAAACCTCTGGCATTAATCGCCGGAAAACCGATGATTCAATGGGTCTATGAACGATCCAAAGCAGCTAATACCCTGTGCGATTTGGTCGTGGCAACAGATGATCAGCGTATCTTTGACGTGGTTCAGTCGTTCGGTGATGTTGTTATGACATCCTCTTCGCATTCATCCGGCAGTGACCGGGTTGCCGCTGTTGTGGAGTCACTTGATGTCGATATCATTGTAAATATTCAGGGTGATGAACCCCTGATTGAGCCTGAGGCGATCGATCGTGTGGTAAATTGTCTGGTCAGGGATCAGCACGCCGGCATGGCAACATTGGTCCATAAGGTGACCGATCCTGCTGCGCCGGAACACAGCGATACGGTTTGGGTTGTACTCGATCATTGTGGATACGCTCTCTATTTTTCCAGAGCAACCATTCCGGCTATTCGCGATGTTGCAGAGGAAAAGAGTGTGCCCTATTTCGCTCATATCGGCCTGTACGCTTTTCGAAAAGAGTTTTTATTGCGTTATACGCGTTTGTCTTCGGTTCTTGAACATGCTGAAAAATTGGAGCAATTGCGCGCGCTTGAAAATGGATACAAGATAAAAACTGATATCATCGATTTTTATCCACTATGCGTAGACAAGCCCGAACACCTTAAACTCGTTGAAAAAAGAATAGGACAGTTCAATGCAAAGACGGACTAGAACAAAATATATTTTTGTTACCGGTGGTGTGGTATCCTCTCTGGGTAAAGGGATCGCTGCTGCTTCTATCGGCAGATTGTTAAAAGCCAGAGGCTTTCAGGTCACTATTATCAAACTGGATCCCTACATCAATGTTGATCCTGGTACCATGAGTCCGTTTCAGCATGGCGAAGTCTATGTGACAGATGATGGTGCTGAAACCGATCTTGATCTGGGTCATTATGAGCGTTTTATCGATACCAGTATGTCTCAAAACAATAATGCCACTACCGGACAAATCTATTACACCGTTATTATGCGTGAACGTCGCGGCGACTATTTGGGAAAAACAGTTCAAGTGATTCCCCATATTACCGATGAAATCAAAAACCGAATAATACAAGCGGGTGGAGATGAGAAATACTATGACGTGGTGATAGTCGAAGTCGGCGGTACGGTGGGTGATATCGAAAGTCAACCTTTTCTTGAAGCCATTCGTCAATTTGGTCTGGAGCATGCCCCGAATGAGGTCATGTATGTCCATTTGACGCTTGTGCCCTTTATTAAATCTTCCGGTGAGATAAAAACAAAACCTACTCAACATTCAGTGATGAAATTGCGTGAGATTGGCTTACAGCCCCACATGCTTATTAGCCGGACTCAGGATACTCAAAGTGACGAGGCCAGGGACAAAATAGACCTGTTCAGATAGCTAAGACCGGAAATGGTTATCGAGGGCATAGATGTTGATACGATTTACGAAATCCCCCTTGATTTCGAGAAAAATGGTGTTGAGGAAAAAGTTGTTTCTCTTTTAAAATTAAAAAAGCGGGAACCTGATCTGTCAGGCTGGAAGAGTTTCGTTCACAAAATTAAAAACCCTTCATCATTCGCCCGAATTGCAATTTGTGGGAAATACACCAATCTGCGAGATTCCTATAAAAGTATTATAGAAGCGTTCGTCCATGCCGGCGTTGAAAATGACGCCAAAGTTGAGCTAAAATGGGTTGATTCTGAAAAAGTATCAGGAGATAACATTGTCAACCTGATGCAGGATTGTTCCGGCTTGCTGATTCCCGGAGGATTCGGAGAGCGGGGCACTGAAGGTATGGTTGCGGCGGTACAATTTGCCCGAACTCATCGATTGCCTTATTTTGGTATTTGCCTGGGCCTGCAATGTGCGGTTGTTGAATTCGCGCGCCATCTCTGTCAGTTGGAAAACGCAAACAGTACAGAATTTGATTCGGATACTCCGCATCCGGTTATCGACCTGATGGAGACCCAGATTCCTGTCAAGCAGAAGGGGGGAACGATGAGACTGGGGCAATACCGTTGTATTCTGAGCAAGGGCTCCAGCTGCTATAAAGCATACGGTCGTAAAGAAATTTCTGAAAGACATCGACACCGTTATGAAGTAAACAATCAATACCGCGAGACACTGGAGGAAAACGGACTATTGGTTGCCGGCGTTAATCCGGAGAACAATCTGGTTGAGGCTATTGAAGTAAAAGATCACCCCTGGTTTGTTGGTGTACAATTTCATCCTGAACTAAAATCAAGAGCACTTGGTGCTCATCCGTTGTTTCGCGATTTTATTCGTGCAGCCCTGAATTACGTAAAGCAACAAAAACGACAACAGGAAGAATAAGATGAAAACCGTTAAAATAGCTACTCTCGAAATTGGTCCTGAACGCCCCCTGGTATTGATTGCCGGACCGTGCGTCATTGAAAGCCGGGAACTCATTCTCCGAACTGCTGAAGAGGTTCAAAAGATCGCCTCCAAACTGGGCTTTCCCTACATATTTAAATCTTCATTTTTGAAGGATAACCGGTCATCAGCATCGTCTTTTCAGGGTCCCGGGCTTGATGAGGGATTAAAAATGCTGCAAACCGTAAAAGAGAAACTCGGAATACCTGTTTTGTCGGATATTCATAATGAATTTCAGGCAGAGCCTGCTGCCCAGGTGTTGGATGTGATTCAGATTCCCGCGTATCTCTCCATGCAAACAAGCCTGGTACTGGCGGCTGCGAAAACCGGTATACCTCTGAATATTAAAAAAGGTCAATTTCTGGATCCAGAAGATATGAAGAATGTCATCCAAAAAATCGAATCCTGTAACAATACAAACATTCTCCTTACCGAGCGGGGAACCTTTTTCGGATATCATAATCTAGTTGTTGATATGCGCGCCTTGGTGACCATGAGAAATTTGGGGTATCCCGTGGTGATTGATCCGACCCATTCTATTCGGGTTTATGGAATTTCCTCCAGCGATCCGGCCGGGGGAAATCCGCATTTTGTCCCTTCATTGGCCCGGGCCGCTTTGGCTGCCGGTTGTGAAGCTATTTTTATTGAAACGCATCCGCATTGCGAAGAGGCGTTATGTGATGCAGCCAGCATGTGGCCTCTGGATAAACTCGAGCCTCTTTTGCAACAAGCCAAAGCCATGCATGAGATGCGTTTGGAATTAGAACAAAAACATCCCTGTTAACGGGGCAGACTGAACAGCATTGGATGGATAATGACAAAGCCGGTAATAAAAGATACAAAACTAGTTGCTCAGGCCAAACGCGTATTGGCCATTGAGCGCGACGCCATAGATGCTTTGATCGATCGGGTCGATGAGAAATTTGAATTAGCGATCGAATATATTATGAACTGTAAAGGCCGGGTCATTGTTACTGGTATCGGCAAGTCCGGTATTGTGGCAAAAAAAATTGCCGCCACCCTTACCAGTACAGGGACTTCAGCAATTTTTATGCATCCTGCAGAAGGGGTGCACGGTGATCTTGGAATGGTCCTGAAAGATGATGTGATTATTTGTATATCCAAAAGCGGCAATACGAACGAAATTACCCGCTTATTTCCAGTTTTTAAGCAAATCGGTGTTCCGATCATTACTTTGACCGGTAATCTACGCTCTGCGTTGGCAGCCAAAAGCGATGCCGTTCTGGATGTCAGCGTAAAGGAGGAAGCTTGTCCCAATGATTTAGCACCAACCGCCAGCACCACTGCTGCACTGGCCATGGGTGATGCCATCGCCATCGCTCTGCTGCAAAAGCGTCAGTTCAATTCCAAAGATTTTGCCTTTCTGCATCCGGGCGGATATTTGGGTTCAATTTTACTCCGTGTTGATGATATCATGTTTACTGGTGATAAAATCCCATTGGTGCATCAAAATACGCCCCAACGGGACGTGATTTTGGAAATCACCAAAAAACGATTTGGCGGGACCTGTATTGTTGATGATAAGAACAGACTCGTCGGAATTATCACAGACGGGGATTTACGGCGATTGTGGCAGCAATCCAGCCATCCTCGTGATCTGTGCGCCAGGGATATTATGAATTCTCATCCCAAAACGATTAACTCTGAAAGCAGTGCCCAAACCGCGATGAAACTGATGGAAAAACACAATATTTTGCAACTGGTGGTTGTCGATAAAAAAGGACATCCTATCGGCATGATTCATATTCACGACTTGCTGGAGGCCGGGATTCGTGAAAATAAAGATGAACGACTTTTACCGGATTTTTAATCTATGCAAAAAAGTATGATTACAGTTCTCGTTTTTTTAACGCTTGTTGCCTGCTCACAGCAAACAGATGATAACGCCGGATATTCTCAGGACAGGGCTCCGGATCAGGAAGGCTGGAATTCTGTGGTGACCATTACTCAAAAAGGGGAAAAGGTTGCTGTGGTGCATTACGGACATATGGCTCACTATATGGAAAAAAATAAAATATTCTTTGATCAGGGCGTCAAAGTGCATTTTTATAATGAAAACGGTGAACGAGCATCTACCTTGACATCCCAAAAAGGCGAACTCGACGAAAAGAACAATAATGTCAAGGCCCTGGAACACGTCATTGTAGAATCTGATACCGGCATCACGCTCTACACACACGAACTCGATTATAATCAACGGACAAATCAAATTGTTTCGAATACGGATGTTATGATTACCACCCAGGCGGGTGATACGCTATATGGTAAGGGCTTGCGGTCAGATCCACAATTATACAATTATACCATTATACAGCCCCATGGCAGGGCGCATCAAGGAGTTGACTTTGAGCCCAAAAACTGGCGCCGATCAGAAACCGACAGTACGATCAATGAAGAATTGCAATAAATTTTTTCGTTTTTTGCTTTTTTCTGTATATATTGCAGTAGTGATGATCAATGCACTTTATTCACAGCAACAAGATAGTGCCGCTCCGAGACTTGAGCTCGTCCACGCTGATTCGCTTTTCAGCGCTGGAAAAAATATACAGATACTGGACGGTAATGTTATATTCCGGCAGGAGAATGCTGAAATGAAGTGCGACAGTGCCATCCGCTATATTGATTTAAATAAAGTGGTTTTTACCGGCAATGTATCGATCGTCAAGGACGCGCAATCGCTTTATGCGCAACAAATCGATTACTATCAACCGCAGGAGCTTTTTATCGCCCGACAAGATGTAAAATTAACCGATTCGACAAAGGTATTAACCTGTACGCAGTTAAAATACTGGCAGGATGAAAACCGGACGTTGGCCCGTTTCAACGTCATCCTCCGGGATACGCTTAAGGAAATGACCTTGACAGGAGACTCTTTGCATTATCACCTGGATGAGCGTTATGCACGGGTATTGATTAACCCTGTGTTTACCCAAACGGATAGCAGCGATTCTACGGATTTACGCATCACGGGGAAAATGATTGAACTGTTCGATGATGGTAAGCGCATTGAAGTGTCTGAAAATGTTCACATCAGCCGCGGCGACGTCGAGGCACGTTGTGATACTCTGAGATACAACCGCTCCGAAAGCAACGTTTCACTTTTAGCCAATCCCAGAGTCATAAATGGATTCGATCTTATGCTGGGCCAAACAATCCAATTGTTCCTCGACGGTACAGCAGTGCACTCTATTTATATCGAAGAGGATGCTTTTGTAGCTACTCGAAATGATACGGCGGGTACCCTTTTTTATGATTATTTGCTCGGCAGAGATATCGATATCACCCTTACTGATGACAACATTGATACGGTTTATGTGCAGGGTCAGGCAACCAGCTATTATCACGTCATCGAAGAGCGCAAGTTAAAGGGAATCAATAAAGTTATTGGAGATGAACTGCTCATTGATTTTGATAATGGTTCCATTCAATTGGTATCCATAATGAGTACTCCTTCTGTATGTGAAGGAACATTTTATCCGCCTGAATTGTCCGGCGAGACGGGATTTACGGTGGAATTATCGAAACTGGAAAAACGATATATGAAGACCTTTGAAGAATTCGGGCAATGAAGGTTGAAAAATTACATTGCCGGCATTTGCGAAAGCGTTATGGTAAACGTTGGGTTGTTGCCGGTGTCGATCTGGATATCGCACAGGGTGAAATAGTTGGACTTTTAGGACCCAATGGTGCGGGAAAAACAACGACATTTTATATGATTACAGGAATGATACGTCCGAACGAAGGAAATATATTTCTCGACAAACTCGACATCACAACGATGCCGATGTATCGACGGGCTCAGCTGGGTATCGCTTATTTACCTCAGGAGGCATCGGTTTTTCGGAAATTAACGGTAGAAGAAAATGTTCTCGCCATTCTTGAAATTTTGCCGCTAGATAAAGAGCAACGCTATGAACGCATGCAGGGTTTGCTAAGGGAACTGGGTATTACTCATTTAGCGAAAAGCAAGGCATTTACACTTTCGGGTGGAGAACGGCGCCGGTTGGAAATATGCAGGTCTCTGGTGACGAGTCCCAAATTTATTTTATTGGATGAACCCTTTGCAGGCGTAGATCCGATCGCTGTTGAAGATATTCAAAATATCGTTGCCGGGTTAAAACAAAAGGGAATCGGAGTGTTAATCACAGATCACAATGTTCACGAGACACTATCGATTACCGACCGTGCTTATCTGATGTTTGACGGTAGTGTGCTCAAATCGGGTGATGCTGATTTTTTGGCAAGCGATCCGGAAGCAAGAAAATTCTATTTGGGGGATAAATTTAAACTAACCAGATAATTAATCTGGAGGGAACCAGAACCATTAAGCGTTAGGAAAATTTACTACTATGGTACAGATTACTCAAAAAATCCAAATGCAGCTAAAGCAATCTCCTCAACAAGTATTGCTCTCTTCATTATTGCAATTGCCCGTAGCCAGACTGGAGCAACGCATCTCAAATGAACTCGAAGAGAATCCCTTATTGGAACTCGATACAGAACAGGAAATGGATGAGAACGAGGAAGAGGAGGTAAAAGAAAAGGAGGAAGAAGAAGGAGAACCCGAGGAGGATCTGGTCAGTGAACAGGAAGAGCCTGAAGTAGAGTGGGAAGATATTTTAAACGATGAGGATCATTTCGAGCCCCGCGTGCCCCGGGAAAAAAATCCGGACATATTTGAACGGCCGGAAGTTAATCAGGAGACGCTGGTCGATCATCTTCTGGAACAGTTGCATATGCTCAAGCTTACGGATGAGGAAATATCGATCGGAGAGTATATAATCTGGAATATCAATAACGTCGGTTACCTGTCGACTGAGGTAGATACCATTGCAGAACAATTAAATTTTGATGAAGAGCTGGTTGAAAAAGTCCTCGCCATCATACAGAAATTTGATCCCACCGGAATTGCGTCTCGCAATTTGCAGGAATGTTTACTGGTTCAGTTATTGGAGGAAAATCCGAGAAACGAGCTCGCCATTCATATGATGCAGAATCATTATGACGATTTTAAAAACAAGCGATTTGAAAAGCTTGCCAAGGATATGGGAGTTTGTCTTGATACTATAAAAGAGGTATTTACACATATTACCAAATTGAATCCCAAACCAGGCGAGGGGTATATCTCACTCGCCAACCAGTATATCGTACCCGATATCGAAGTCCGCAAAGAAGATGGCGAGTACAAGATCATTATGAATGACTGGAATATTCCGCATTTACGAATTAATAATGAATATCGCAAAATGATGTTGAACAAGAAAAAGACTTCAAAAGAAACCCGAGATTATATCAAAAAACGTCTTGAATCAGCAAGATGGCTGATCAATTCTATTCATCAACGTCGCGACACTATTTTTCGGGTCATGTCTACGATTATTGAAAAACAAAATGATTTTTTTGAATATGGACCGGATGCCCTAAAACCTATGATCCTTAAAGACGTTGCTGATGAAATTCATATGGATATCTCCACGATTAGCCGGGTAACCAATGGCAAATATGTTCAGACGGAATGGGGTATAAAGGAGCTCAAATACTTTTTCAGCGAAAAAATCAGAACCGATGAGGGTGAAGATGTCTCCAACAAAAAGATAAAGTCGCTGATCAAGGAAATTATTTCAGAAGAATCAGCGGCCAAACCGTTGAACGATCAAAAGATCGTCAACTTGCTCAAGGAAAAGGGGTTCACTATCGCCCGGCGTACGGTTGCCAAATACCGTGAGCAGATGGATATACCCGTTGCTCGGCTACGAAGGAGGATTTGATTGTATTCAGAAAATGCCCGCTCAACAACCGTTCTGGGGCTTATTCATAAAGATCACGTCGTTATTGCCAGTGATGGTCAGGTTACCTTTGGTGATACGGTCCTGAAAACCAAGGCCAACAAGATCAGAAAATTGTATAATGATACTGTTCTGGCCGGATTTGCGGGATCAGCAGCGGATGCGTTCAGTTTATTTGAGCGGTTTGAGGAGAAACTGGAAAAATTCAACGGCAATCTCAGTCGTGCTGCTGTAGATATGGCAAAGGATTGGCGAATGGATCGATACTTAAGACGCCTGGAGGCTCATCTCGCTGTTCTCAATAAACATCATATCTATTTAATCTCCGGGACAGGGGATCTCATTGAACCTGATGATCAAATTATTGCCATCGGTTCCGGCGGCCCTTATGCGCTTGCAGCAGCCCGGGCTTTGAAAAAACATTCAAGCCTGGATGCCGTACAGATCGTCAAAGAGGCAATGAGCATTGCCTCCTCACTTTGCATTTATACAAATTCATATTTTTCTATCGAATCTTTAAATTAAACCTGCCCGTTAATCATGTCTGATTGGTAACCATTTTACGGAAATAGTATGGATACGCATTTAAAACCACGGGAAATCGTTAAGGAACTGGATAGATATATAATCGGGCAAGATGACGCCAAACGCGCCGTTGCCATTGCCATGTGCAACAGGATGCGCCGGCAACTCGTTTCCGACGAGTTGCGCGAAGAAATCATGCCGAACAATATCATTCTTATCGGTCCTACCGGTGTCGGCAAAACCGAACTCGCCAGACGCCTGGCAAAATTAACCCAATCCCCCTTTATTAAAGTTGAAGCGACAAAATTTACCGAAGTCGGATATGTGGGAAGGGATGTAGAGTCCATTCTTCGTGATTTGGTAGATATCAGCGTCAACATGGTCAGGAATGAACGAATCGAACAGGTCGAGGATAAAGCTTATGATCTGGCCAGGGAACGCCTCGTCGATTTGTTATTGCCACCTTCAGAAGAAGACAGTAAAGAGAGTGAACCTTTTAAAAAAGACAATTCTAAAAGTCGGGAAAAATTGGCCAGACAGCTCGATGAAGGCAAATTGGACTCGCGCATGCTTGAACTGGAGATTCCGGAAGATTTAGCCTCCTTAATGCAAATTTTTTCCCCTACTGGTATCGAGGAAATGGGAATCAATATCCATGAGATGTTTGCTCCGATGATGCCCAAGAAAACCAAAAAAAGAAGGATGACCGTCTCCGAGGCCTGGCTATATCTGACTCAGGAAGAAACTGAAAAGTTGATTGATTTTGATGATGTCGTTAGGGATGCAGTTGAACGATCTGAAGAAACCGGAATTGTTTTTCTCGATGAAATCGACAAGGTAACCGGAAGTGAACAGGGAGGTGGCCCTGATGTTTCCCGGCATGGCGTCCAACGCGATATATTACCCATCGTTGAAGGGACTTCGGTTCAAACCAAATATGGGATGGTCCGAACGGATCATATTCTCTTCATTGCTGCCGGCGCTTTTCATTATTCCAAGCCTTCGGATCTCATTCCGGAATTGCAGGGACGCTTTCCGATACGAGTGGAAATGCATAACCTGACAGAATCCGATTTCGAACGGATCTTAAT
>CAZMUU010000029.1:0-6283 GCA_964569215.1 uncultured Cytophagia bacterium | reverse complement strand
ATACAAAGCTCTGATTGCTACAGAAGACATTCAATTGAACTTTACCAAAGGGGCAATCCGCGAAATTGCCACCATGGCTCTGGAAGTTAATCGGACAGCTGAAGATATCGGCGCTCGCAGACTAGAGACGATCTTGAGCATATTGCTCGAAGAGGAACTTTATAACCTGCCCGATTTGGATAAAAAAGAGATCAAGATCGATAAAAAGCTGGTACAAAAACGACTGGAATCCATAATCGAAGATCCGGATCTTGGCAAATACATATTATAAATCATTCAGGAGGTCAAGGGTGAAACGAGATTTTGTAGCAATTCCTGATTTTGATCGGGATGAAATCATCAATCTTTTTGATTTGGCACAGGAACTAAAAGCCAAGGTGAAAAAGCGTGAAGAGCATCATTTGCTCAAGGGACAGGCGTTGGCGATGATTTTTCAGAAACCCTCAAACCGGACTCGCGTCTCCTTTGAAGTGGGTATGTATCAGCTCGGTGGCCATGGATTATATCTCGGACCGGCGGAAATCGGTCTCGGCAAACGCGAATCTACGGCAGATGTCGCCCGCGTGTTGGCGCGATACTGCGACGGCATCATGGCACGGGTTTTCGGCCATGATATCGTTACCGACCTGGCCAAATATGCCGATATACCGGTGATCAACGGTTTATCCGACCTTTTGCATCCCTGTCAAATTCTCGGAGATATGCTCACCATACTGGAGCACAAAGGGCGCTATTCGGAACTAACCATATCCTATGTGGGCGACGGCAATAATGTCGTCAATTCCTGGATCAATTTGGCCAGTGTTTTGCCGATCAAACTTCGGCTGGGTATACCACATGGATTTGATCCCGATGAGCACATCCTCAAGTCCGCAAAATCAAAAGGTATAAGTGATATCGAAATCATTCGGGATCCTGTTCAAGCCGTGCAATCAGCAGATGTCGTCTATACAGATGTTTGGGCCAGTATGGGCCAGGAGGAAGAAAGCGAAAAACGCAAAACCCTTTTTCGTCCGTTTGCGGTTTCAGGGGAATTGATATCCAATGCCAAATCGGATTGTATCGTTATGCACTGCCTGCCTGCTCATCGCGGAGACGAAATTACCGATGAGGTTATGGATGGTAAACACTCGGTTGTTTTCGATCAGGCAGAAAATCGTTTGCATATTCAAAAGGCTATTCTGGTAAAGTTGATGGGTAATCAATAAGGAGATTTTCTTGTCTGAATATAGCATAGAGCGCTTTCAGTCACAGCATAGCGAAAAATGGGATCGATTTGTCTGGCAAGCCAATAACGGTACCATTTTTCATACGCGAAAATTTCTCGGATACCATCCGCCGGACCGATTTGAAGAACATTCTCTCATCGTGTTGAAAAAAGCAAAGTGGATTGCCCTCTTGCCTGCGGTTGTTATTGAGGAAAAAGACAAGAGGATATTATTCTCTCACAGAGGCGCTTCCTATGGTGGATTCGTGCATAAACACACGGTTGGGGTCAGTGATGCGTTTAAAATTGTAAAAGCCACACTGGAATATGCAAAAGGACAAAATTTTGACGGTATTGATGTAACCCTGCCGCCTCAGTGCTATCTCTACAGGCCTTCCGATTATATCGAATTTGCCATGATTCAGCGGGGATTTCATTATCGCAAACGGGAAATATCCAGCGTTATTCCGCTGGATTTTGCCGCCGATCAAATCTTATCGACATTTAGTGAAAGTTCCAGAAGAGCTGTTCGCAGGGCACAAAAGTTAAATGTTGTGGTCAGAAAATCGGAAGATTATCAAACATTTTATAAAATCCTAAAGAAAAATTTACAGCTGCGCCATAACGTTCATCCTACCCATACGCTCGATGAATTGCTTTTATTGAAAAAAATGTATCCCGAGCGCATACAACTCTATGCAGCCTTTTATGATCAAACGATGGTTGCCGGTGTGGTGCTTTTCTTGTGCAATCCACATGTGGTCCTCGCATTTTATATCAGCCATGATGATGATCTGCAAAAGTATCGCGGTGTAAATTTACTATTTCATGATATCATTCTTTGGGGGATTGAAAAAAAAGTTAATTTTTTGGACTTTGGTATTTTTACCGTTAACGAAGATCCTAACTGGGGATTGGCCAAATTCAAGGAGAGTTTCGGCGCACAGGGCATTTTTCGCAATAGTTTACGCATTCATCTTTAATAGCGGTTAATGGTCGTCAGAGACTACAATTGAAGAGCAGACCAAAGCCGGTCAGATTTAGTTTATAAAAGCAGAATCTCAATTCCAGTAGATAAGCGGAATCAGTGTCCGGCTTTGATTCAGCATAACAGGAGAGTAGGCTTTTAAAAGGTTGTTCCTATTGATGAAATCAACACTACCGAGAATTTTACATATTGCGCCATCCAACATCTCCAATGTTCCCGGGACGCTGGTGTTACAGGAACGCGCCATGGGGTATGACAGCCGGTTGTTGACTCTTTTTGCCAATAATCGCGGCTATTTTGAAGACATTTGTCTGCATCTGCCGTTTATCGATTACCGGGGGACTGTTCAGATAAAAAAATGGGTTTCATCGCCCCGAAGAATGAGACTGACAAATCAACAACCTCAGCCTCAGAAAATTCCCATTCAGTGGCATCCTCACACACGCTGGGAGAAATGGTTTGTTGCACTGCGCGACTGGTTGTGGTCTCATCGCATCAGGAAAGCTATCGAAAAGTATGATCTGGAAAATTTTGATGTCTATCAACTCGATGGCGGCCTGGGGCTGTCGCGTAACAGCACGTTCGAGCTGCGAATGCATCAACTGGGAAAAAAAATTATCTGCTGCTACACAGGCAGTGACCTTCGTACCCGGGGGGTTATTCCCCGTATTGACAAGATCAGTCAGGTTAATGTTACGGTTGAATTTGATCATCTGCAGCTGCATCCAAACATACATCATGTTTTTTTTCCATTTCATGTTGAGCATTTTCCCCGTCATATTCCGAATTCGGAGCTGGTCAGGATTGGCCATGCACCGACAAATTGGGATGCGAAGGGCAGTCATACCATTGTACCTGTCTTGAAAAATCTGCAAAAGAATTGGCCCGTGGAAATGGTTCTCATTGAAAATATGTCGCATGAACAAGCCCTGGCGGCAAAATTAGGCTGCGATATTTTTGTAGACCAAATCGGAAGTCTGGGATATGGAATCAATTCTTTGGAATCTTTGGCTATGGGAATCGTTACCTGTTCTTGTCTGGCACCCGGTTTTGCTGAAAAATATCCACATCACCCCTTTGTGATTATAGATGAGGATACCATAGAAGAAAAATTGACCGATCTTATTGGTGCACCGGAGAAGCGACAACAACTTGGGCAGAGAGGACGTGAGTGGGTTAAAACGTTTCATGATGCCGCTAATACGGTCAAATCCATACATCAACTTGCGGGTATCGCTTCAATATGAGAATTTTATTTGTAAATAGCATACAAATGTATGGGGGAGGCGAGGTCTGGATGCTTCGTACCCTGCAGTACCTGAGTGATCGGGGTCATTCCGTTCAACTCTGCTGCCGGGCCGGCACAGAATTATATCGGCGGGCAAATGAAAAGGGGATCAGAACATTCACCATGCCTTTCCGGGGTGACTTTGATCCCTTTACCATCTATCGATTCTATCGTTTACTCGTTGGCGAAAAAATAGATATCGTGTTGACCAATATGGATAAAGAGCTTCGCATCGCGGGTATTGCGGCCTGGCTGACCAATTACACCATGGTCTTTCCGCGGAGAGGAATAGATTATCCTCTGAAAAATAAAATACAATATCGTCTGAGTTATACAAAGCTGGCCTGTACCGTTATTGCCAATTCCAATTCAACCAAAGTTGCGTTGCTTAAAAATGCACCCTGGCTGGATGCAGATTCTGTACAGGTTATCTATAACGGTATTGATCCCGAGCCTTTTCTGTCACCGCCAAGATATGAATTTCGAAAGCAACTCGAGCTAAAAACATCCGATGTTTTAATCGGGTTCGTCGGTCAACTGGATGAGCGCAAAGGCATTGTTACGCTTTTGCATGCTTTTCGCATGCTTTGCAAGGACTCGAAAGATATTCATCTCGCTCTCATCGGCAGCGGCCCGATGCAGGATTTTATCAGCGAGTATGCCGTTGAAAACGGACTTGGACATAATATCCATTTACCCGGATTTCAGGAGGATATCCCGGACGTTATGCAGTCCATAGATATGTTGGTTTTACCTTCCTGGTGGGAAGGATTTGGCATTGTCTTGATAGAAGCGATGGCAGCAGGCAAACCCTGCGTCACCACTGCTGTAAGCTCAATGCCTGAAATCGTGCTCGACCAAAAAACCGGCCGAGTTGTTCCAGTCAACGACAGCGTCTCTCTCTTTGAGGCGTTTCGCCAGCTTGTACACAATCCCCGTCTGGCTGCTGAAATGGGGAAGAATGGCTGCCAAAGAGTTTTACGTACTTTTCATATCGATACCATGATTGATCAACTTGAATCACTGTTCCTGCAACAGCTTAAAAATCAACGAGGTATTAGAGGACATTGAAATTTTGGACCCGTATTGAACAATTTTTTAAGCACAGATTGTTGCGTTTTTTCGAGACTTTTTTGGGACAGTCGCAAATAGATCCTGAACAACTGGATCATGTTCCCATTAAAAACATTCTCGTCATCCGAACCCATGACCAGCTGGGCGACTTTTTGCTGTCCACTCCCGTTTTTAAAGCTTTAAACGAAAAATTTCCGGATTCTTCGATCACCGTAATTGCTCATGCCTATACCACACCTTTGGTTCAAAATCATCCTTATGTCAATACAGTCTTGACGTTTCATGAAGATTTCAGGAATTGGAGCTTTCCATATGCCTTTCATCTTTTCAAGGGCTTGTATAAAAAGTATGATTTGGTGGTGGTGTTGAATACGGTTTCTCATTCGCTCACCAGTGATTTGATCGCCTCTTTTACCCGTGCGCCCTACGTGCTGGGAACGGATCATCTCTTGTTTACCGGCACCCGGAGAAATTTTTTCTATAATTTGGTTGCCCCCATATCTAAAGAAAGCACTCGGCACCAAACCCGGCGGAATCTGGATATTGTACGTTATATTGGCGCCGACACTATTGATTTACAAGAATTTATGTACATCACAACGGAAGAACGGAACGCCGCTAAAACCATTCTGAATAAACTGGGAATAGATCTCAACAAAAAAATTCTCGCTATCCATCCTGGGGCCGGGAAGATCAAAAACCGCTGGCCGGTGGATAATTATGCGGCCCTGGCTAGAAAATGTCTCGATGAAATGGATCTGCAAATCTTTATCACCTGGGGACCCTCGGAGACCGAATTGGGACATTCACTGCTATCCAGGATTGACAGAAAAACCTATCACACAACATTCCCCCACATTCGGGAACTTGGAGCAGTTCTCTCTCTGATGGATTGTTTCATTTGCAATGATACCGGTGTCATGCATCTTTGTGCCGCGGTTGGGACGCCTCTGGTGGCCATATTTGGACCAACTGACCCGTCGCAATGGAAGCCATGGGGTCAGTCGTTTATCGCTCTCCGAAGCGCCAGCCGGAATTGCGCTCATGTCTCTGTAGACGTGGTGTATAAAGAATGCAAACGTTTGTTAAAAAAATCTTGATTTTTTTTAATAATTTTCATATTAATCTTGACCTTTAATTTGGAATTTCTATCTTAAACAAAAAGAACTGGTTTGGTTAGAAAATTCTTGATTTTATCTGGAACGATTTTTATTTTTACGCCGCATTACGCAAAATTGAACCATTTTATGAGGGATTTGATATTATGGAAAGTAACATTTTTGAAAATGAAGAGATGGATCGTCTTTATCTGAAATCGGATGACAATAGCGATGAAGGTGAAGACGTTTTTGAAGAATCCGAGCCGGATGATGATTTTGACGATCTCATCGAAGAGGAGGAAGAAGAAGATTGGGAAGAAGAAGAGGAAGAGGAGGATGATGATGTCGATGAAGAATGGGATGAAGAGGAATGGGAAGAGGATGATGAAGATGATTGGGATTATGATGAAGAAGAAGATTGGGAATCCGAAGAAGACTGGTTGGAGGGTTCTCCTGAATGGGAAGGAGATAACGAGTGGGAATAACCTTCTGTTAGCCGTTTGAAAGCGGTCGCTGATAATGGTCGGGAATACTCTCTCTGTCCTCGTGTGGGTGTGGGAGTCGTGGTTAAAAGGGATAACCATGTGCTCCTGGTCAAACGAAATCAACAACCCAATAAAGGCAGA
>CAZMUU010000028.1:0-20160 GCA_964569215.1 uncultured Cytophagia bacterium | reverse complement strand
TTTGGAATGTGAGCGAAAAGTTGTTTTCTCAGGGGTTGGCGAAAGATAATAAGCATAAATCCGGCCACAGCGGCGGGAATCAGTGCAAGGATATTTCTTTGCAAGGTTGAAAAAAATCCACCAATAAACGGACAAAGCGAATTATGGCCTGCACCACAAGGTGGGTGACTGATTGCCAGTAAAAACAAGATGATCGTACAAAAAAGTGCAAGCCATTTCTTTAACAGGAAATGCGCATAGAAAACAGCAGTAAAGGAAAAGAAAAAAGCCAAAAAGGGAGACCGTTGAAAAAAAACGAAACAGATCCACAGTTGCGCTCCGGCAAGCAGAGCCACAGCAACGTTCTGAAGTATTGATGGTTTCCTTAAGGATATAAACAAGT
This sequence comes from uncultured Cytophagia bacterium, assembly GCA_964569215.1. Classification (GTDB taxonomy): domain Bacteria; phylum Zhuqueibacterota; class Zhuqueibacteria; order Residuimicrobiales; family Oceaniaggregativiventaceae; genus Oceaniaggregativivens_A. The sequence goes on along the minus strand of CAZMUU010000028.1, from coordinate 19,778 downwards.
TGTTTCTATACATAGCCTATACGACAATATCCGATTGAGCCAGCTTGCGCGTTAAATGAATATATTCATGTTCAAGATTATCGATCCGTTGTAACAATATGCTAACGATTTTTTGGGCAATATGGTTCATGACTCTGGGTTTGGTTTTCCAAAGATAGCTGATATCCGAATGCAGCAGCGCCAAACAGCTGCATTTCTCAAGGCATTGGGCGCTGTGACTTCTTCTGTTGTTTTCCAACAAAGCGGAATATCCGAAACCACTGCCGGCTTTAATAATATCCAGGCGGTCATCTTTATTTTCTTCTCTGTTCACGAGTTGCACCGTACCGTAGTCGAGAAAATAGATAGCGGTTGATGGTGTCTGTTGTCTGTACACATATTCGGTTTCATCGTATTGACGATAATGCAGGTATTTAATAACGATTCTCAACTCTTTCTCATGCAGAGATTCAAAAGCCGTAAAGCGCTTGAGTTTTTGAATATCGATTACCATTGACATCCCCGGTATTTAATGTATAGAAAAGATAGATAATCCTGATTACAGAGGCAAGAAAATTTACGTTGTCATTGCCCGGTACGAGCCAAGAGACTCGTTTTTATTTATCTTTTAGTTTAGTATATTAAAGCAATACCATTTAATAAATTTACATGAGGTGAAAAATGATAATTGAACTGGATAAGATGACGATCAGCGACCTGTTAAAGCGCAGCGTAAAAAAATTTAATCAGAATTCAAGTATCGCTTATGTTGAGGAGGAATTTCTAACCTATAGCCAGATGGAGCAGAAGGTCATCGATATTGTCGTCGATCTCTATTCACACGGGATCCGCCGCGGAGATCGTGTTGCGATTTTGGGAGAAAATTCGCCAAACTGGGTTGTTGCCTATCTGGCGGTAACGACCATGGGCTGTGTGGCCGTGCCGATTCTGCCTGGCTTTCCTGATTCCGATTCGCGACATATCCTTCGGCAAACCGAAGCTGCGGCTTTATTTGTAGGGGAAAAACAGCAAAGTAAATTGAATGGCGCACAAAATACAAAGCTTAAGGTGGTTTATTCACTTGAAGATCTGAGCCGGGCAACGGATTTATCGCCTTCATTTTTGGAAAAAAGTTTGAACTTTATTCCCCGGGACACATCAAAAGTCAACAAGGAATCGATTCTGGAAAAGATAGAAGGACCGGAAGAAGAAGATCTGGCGACCATTATTTATACCTCCGGGACGACGGGTCACTCCAAGGGTGTGATGCTGACGCATCGCAATATCGTTTTTGATGTGGTTCACAGTATTGAGAGATTTCCGATCAACAAACACGACCGGTTTTTGTCCATACTGCCGCTATCGCATACCTTTGAAGCAACAGGTGGGATGCTTTGTCCTCTGGCGGTGGGAGCTTCCATCTCCTATATGCAGGGCTTACCGACACCGCAAAAATTGCTTTCTGCTATGCAAAGTGTAAAGCCTACTGCTGTTTTGATGGTGCCGTTGGTGATAGATAAGATCTATCGGAAACGCATCCTGCCTCAACTTACAAAATCGAGTATGCTAAGCTTTGCCTATAAACGTAAACCTTTTCGCCGTTTGTTGAACAAGGCCGCCGGCAAAAAATTGATACAATCCCTTGGTGGGGAATTGCGCTTTTTTATGTTCGGCGGAGCTTCTCTTAATGAAGATGTGGAATCGTTTTTACGGGATGCCGGAATCAGCTATTCCTCCGGATATGGAATGACAGAAACCTCGCCGATTATGACGATAAATCCATTTGAAAAGGTCAAAATCGGATCCTGCGGTAAATGCATTCCCGGCATTCAAATGAATACCGATCAGAGAGATGCTGGCATTGTGGGAGAGATATTGGTGAAGGGTCCGATAGTAACCCAGGGATACTATAAAAATCCGGTGGCGACAAGAGAAGCCTTTACCGAGGACGGCTGGCTCAAGACCGGGGATCTGGGCTATTTTGATAAGGAGGGATATCTCTTTATTAAGGGTAGAAGTAAAAATGTTATCATTGGTCCCTCGGGAGAGAATATTTATCCGGAAATTATCGAGCAGCATTTACTCCAGTCTCCCTATATTCAGGAAGTGATTGTTTACCAGCGCAATGACAGATTGGTCGCTCAGGCTTATCTCGATTATGATGTTATCGATGAACATTTTGTCTCGGAAATGAAGGATAAGGATTCACAAACATTTATCACTGAGCTTTTGGATAAAATACGCAAGGATATGAATCAACAACTCTCTGATTTTTCACATTTGCACAAAATTATTGAACATCCGGAACCTTTTGAGAAGACGCCGACAAACAAAGTCAAACGCTATCTTTATATCGAAGAAACATCGGTATAGATTATGGCTGTTGATTCAGGCGGGAAAGATTTTTGCTATTCTTCTTGACAAGATACCGCAGTATGCTTAATTTCTGGAGAAATTTTATGTCGAACTCAACCTGGAGAAGGATCGATGCTGACATTTTCAAAACAAACTGACCCCTTTACTGGTGAATATTATGTTCAGGCACCTTTTAAAGGTCTTTTTTTAACCGAGCATCCGGTTTACAATAAAGGAACGGCATTTCCTGAGGATGAACGCCATAGTCTCGGCTTGTGTGGGTTGTTGCCGGAAGGCGTGTCCAGTTTGGAACAGCAAAAGGAGCGGACCTACGAAGCTTTTTCTTCAAAATCTTCAGATCTGGAAAAATACATTTACATGCTTTCGTTGCAAGACCGCAACGAAACGCTCTACTATGCGCTGTTGTTGGATCACCTTGAGGAGATGTTGCCCATTGTTTACACGCCGACTGTCGGAAAAGCCTGCCAGCAGTTCAGCCATTTATACCGACGGAGACGGGGGCTGTACATCTCCGCCAGAAACATAGATCACATTGATGAAATATTTTCCAATGCGCCCTTTTCGAATGTATCGCTCATCGTCGTCACCGACGGCGAGCGTATTTTGGGTTTGGGCGATCTCGGTATGGGAGGGATGGGTATACCCATCGGAAAAATAAGTCTTTATGTTGCTGCTGCGGGAATTCATCCCGCCTACACACTTCCAATTTTGGTGGATGTCGGCACGAACAATGAAGCGCTTTTGGATGATCCTCTTTATCTGGGTTTGCGTCAGAAACGGCTTGAAGGGGATGAATACGATGAGGTTATAGAAGCTGTACTCAATGGGGTTCGCCGTCATTTTCCCACGGCCCTCTTTCAGTGGGAAGATTTTGGGCGAAAAAATGCTTTTCGGCTTTTAAAACGTTATCGTGAGCGCATTTGTTCTTTTAACGATGACATACAGGGAACCGGGGCTGTGGCTCTTGCGGTTTTGTTATCTGCCATGCGGATTAAAAAGGAAAAATTACGCGATCAACGTATTGTTCTTTTTGGTCAGGGTCAGGCCGGACTCGGCATTGCAACTCAGGTGATTACAGCATTACAGGATGAAGGATTGACTTATGAAGAGGCCTGTAGCCGTATATATGGTATTGATGTAGATGGTTTGCTGGTAGAAGGAATGCCGGTTCGGGAGGAGCAAAAGTTGCTCCTGAAAAAAAAGTCGGAGGTGGCTGATTGGAAGCTGGACACTCCGGACAAAATTACGCTTTTGGATACGATTCGCAACTGCAAGGCGACCATATTAATCGGTGTAACCGGTCAGGCGGGTTCTTTTGATGAGCGCATACTCGAACAGATGTCCGAAAATTGTAAATTGCCGCTGATTATGCCCATCTCCAATCCAACGCATAAGGCAGAGTGCACACCAGAGTTTGCAATCCAGACAACCGGGGGCAACTGTTTGATCGCAACCGGTAGCCCCTTTGCTCCGGTTCAATATAATGGAGAAGAGAGAAAGATATCACAATGTAATAATTTATATATCTTCCCCGGTGTCGGTTTGGGTGCACTGGTTGCCGGAACGCCAAAGGTTACGGATGAGATGTTTCTCGCTTCCGCTATAGCCCTCAGCAAGATGGTGAGCCAGGATCAATTGGATCAGGGATTGATGTTACCGCCCATCGACGAGATTCGCCAGGTGTCTGCAAAGGTTGCGCATGCCGTAACATTGGAAGCAAGACAGAGCGGGCTTGGTGTCAGAGCTGATGACGAAAAATTATTCGACATGGTTAAAAATGCGATGTGGAAACCGGTTTATTTGCCCTATCGTCATGCGAAAGCATAGGACGATTGGATTCACTCTGAGCAGGAACGCTATCGATACCGGATGAATTCTTTCGGTGATCTTTCCGCAATCGCTGCGGTCTTTTCGAGTTCGGTAATAATCTGCCTGGCCGCCCTGCGTTGAGCTCTGTAAAGGGTGTTGGAGGGATTGTTGCGGTCGAGGGCCACAGTTATACTTATCTGAAACCGGTTTAGCCGTGTTTTTTCGCGGAGATGAAATATTTTGAAGGAATAAACGATCAACAATCCCCGACTCTGGTAATAGCCAATTTTTTCAACGGTTCCGGCGAGTATCCAGTCGACGGGGCTTGCCCTCAACATTTTCTTTAATGCCGATTTGTCGATCTGGTCTCCGTTTTGGGGTGTGCGCAACGGCAGGAAGAGGTTGGTTTTGTATATTTTCTTATCAAATCCGGGCGTGTTTTCATCTATATGGGTCACAAAAAAATCATGCCGGAGAAACTCCGCCAGTCTGTCTTCGAGTTTTTGATCGAGTTTATTATAAATACCGGTTTTGTCATCAAGCGGAAGAATCAGACAAGATATTCGGCTTCCGTTTGGGATGGGGGTGGGAATGCTGGAACCACAATGTAATGAAATACTGCATAAAACGAGAGCAGGGATGATTATTCGCATCATTTATCCAACCACGTTTATATCACCACGCCTATAGGGTTAAATGGATATACAAGGGGGGCAAAATCCTGGGCTGCTGAAATCAATTCATTATGTGAGTATATCATTTTTTCTCTTAAAAATCAATGTTTTTGTTATTCATTTTTTTGACGCTGAAGTGCAGAATCAAAGCGGGACAAGTAAAAATTTTTGTTGATTTAGACGACTAAACTCATATATTTTATGTATATCCTGATTATAACATAGTTGGGAATTTGAGGTGAATCTGTTAATTGTGAAAAACAAAGTGCAAACGCATCGGCGACTTTTGTTTCTAATCCTGGTGTTCTGTTTCTTACCGTTTGTGTTTTATCTGCGCTGCTATGGTCCTCAGACCATAAAAGAGGTCGATCTTTCTGTTCGAACGCTGCGTGACTATAATTTAAAACCGGAAGAGATGACGCAACTGCAATATTACCTCTCGGATGAGCTGCAACTCAAAAGCAAATATAAGCCAAGAGAAAAATCAATCACCCGGGATATGGAATTATATATCGACGGTGACGACAATGCAGTGACGCTTGTCTTTCGCAGGGGGTTGCCCTGTATCGGTGTTCATGCCTGGAGAGACTATAAGCTTAAAATCGGCGATCATCATTTTTTTGGCGGTCCTGTGCTTATAAAAGTTTGTTTCGACCGCTATATAAACAATTGTCTGACGTTTGTTCCGAATGATACGGGAAAATATGTGCTGGATCTGAATGAAAGGGGATTCATATGGTTCGGGGGGCAGAGATACAAGTGTCCGGATCAATATAAAAACGTCGGTCTTTATTTCAAAGTTATTGATGATACTGAACTGAATGAAGAAGAGCGGGAGATAAGGGATAGAAAGTTGATTATCAAAAGGTATTGATTTTGATCCGATCCGGATTTTGATAATCCCCAAACCGATGCGCGTGCTTGGTGGGGGAGGTATAGATCGAAAGCAACGATATAAGCATTGCGGGATTGTTGCCGTTCGATTTTTTGTGTTTTAAAGGGCGATAATGCCGCTGCCGGCGACCGGGTAACAGGTTAAAATTTCCGGTTCCAGCCCTGCCGGCTCGTAATAAGAACGTATGAGTTCTGCTTCCATTAGCGGATAAGCATCTTTTTTAACCAGGGCCATAACGCATCCTCCGAGCCCTGCCCCCGCCATTTGTGCACCTGCAACGCCACTGATATTTTTACAAATGTCAACCATCTCGTCCAACTGTTCTATGCTGCATCCATAGCTGCCGGATATGGTTACGAGATTTGCATGTCCCGGCTCTGATTGATGTCTGTTGAGTTTATTTATATAGGCATCCGAATAGCTGATATGGTAGGGTGTCATGTTGCCATCCGTGTGCATTCGGCTGATCCGGTCGCCGTCGTGAGAAATATTCATCCATTGGCCAAAGAGTTTAATATGATTATCCCTGAGCAGCTCTGTACAGGTACGACTTCTTTCACATTCGCTTAATCCAAACAAGACGACAGAGCGAACGGGATAGTTCGAAATCGTGTTGGCGTGCGATTGCAGATACTGTTTGATACGGTCTTCCAGATTATCCCGCAAAAATTGCCTGCCGGCGTTGAGCGGTAATTTTTTTATCATGTTTAGCAATTTTTCGGTCGATATGCCGAGATGGGCTGTATTGATATCTCTGAGGTGTTCTATTTTAAAGGCATATTGTGGATAGGTTTTTTTTATCCATTCTCTGCCGATATGATAGCAAGCGATTCTTTGGTTGAATATATCGCGCGCATCCTCTGTTTTTCTTGCCATTTTGAACGAATTACAAACTGCAATGACATGATCTTCCGGAAAAGCAACTCTATCGGTAACGCGAAAAGGAAAAAAGCCGACCTGAACGACCGAGCCTTTCTGGGCAAATTTCATTGCCGCATGATCACCGGCTCCGCCACGGGTGCCGACATACCACTCGCTCTCTCCACACAGTTCGACGAATTGTTGGGGCTCGACCGGCAATTGATTCAGATGCAACAGTCCTTCTGCGATTGCCACCAGGAGCGCTGAGGAGGAACTCAGGCCCGCTGCCATGGGTATATTGCCGGCTACAACGATGTTGGCGCCTTTGAGGCGTTTGTTTGAAAAATGGGCCTGAAAACGACCATAGGCTGCACGAATGTAGTTCGACCAGTGCCCCGGCATGTTTTCAAGATGAGCGGCAACGGCCGGGCTGTCAACAAAATCGATCCATCTGTTTTGCGAGAACCCTTCTATGATTTCATCAATTGAAAAGCATTGATCGGGAAAAGCCGATGGGAAGAGGTGGTGCAGGTGTATCTGGCGGTCGGACCGGTTTCCCATAACGGCAAAAACTTCACGATCAATGGCGATCATATTTCCATAACCGCCCTGATGGTCGATATGGCGCCCCATGATATTTACCCGGCCGGGTGAGCGGCTAATGATAACCTCGGTATTGCCAAAGTCTTTGATATATTTTTGCAGCAAAGAGATTATGAGCGAGCGTTTTTCATTGATATCGAGATAACGTTCATCATAGGTATTTTTTAAATACAGCGTTGATTCACGGCTGTTTTTTTCAAATGCTTTCAACCAGTTATCTGCAGTTTTGAGGCTCTGGACTTTGTGGGGAACTTTGATCTCTTTTTTATCATTCAGAATTGTTTTAATCTGATCGAGTTCTTCCGGTGTGTTGAATGCCATCACCTGATGGGAGTGATCGATGGGAATCGTAATAATCCGGGCATTGGTATGGCTCAGGTGATAAACGATATCCGTAAGGTATTCTTCTTTTTGTGCATTGTTCGAATAAATTTTTTCAACAGCTTTATAGAGAGCGGGCGCTTTGAAGAGATAAACCGACAGGTTTGCCCATTCGCTTTGATGCAGCTGTTCAGCTGTGTATGAGAGGTTGTTGACAGCGAGTTTGTTATCAAAGCCGGGAAAATGTTTTTCCAGTATGTCTGAGGTTGTTTTTTCCCCTTTTCGAACGGCATCCCAAAGTGGGCCGAGGGCCAGGCTCGCCTTTTTTTCCACTTTGAAATATTGAAACGCCGTCTGCTGAAGGCGTTCTGCACTGACCGGTCCATTCGCCGTTAGTTCTTTAAGCTTTTGGATCAGCTTGAATCTGGAGATATCAAATACTTCTACGATTGCTTCAGGTTCGCCGTTTTCACCATACATGATACGACCGGAGCCGGCGAAATATTTTTTTCTGCCGACAATAAAGGCAAGGTCGGCCCGGGTCTGGTTAAATGTGTGGATGAGTCTGGCCAGGGCTCCGGTATCGATGACTTTATCGCCGGCGACGACCAGGATATTGCCTCTATAGTTGAGATTTTTCAGCATACGCGCGGCAGCCTTGGCAGCATTGCCTGTACCGCGTTGCTCAGGCTGATGGCAAAAAAGAATATGACCCCCTGAAAGCGAAGCAGCCTGCATGACCTGTTCGATCATTTGTCCGACAACGATGAAATGTGTCTTAATTCCACACTGTGTATAGATTTTGATCGATCGTTCTATAACTGTCTGATCTTCGATCGTGTGGCAGACCTTGTGAAGCAAGGGAGAACGCATGCGGGTGCCTTTTCCGGCCGCAAGTATTACCGAAACAATTTCGTTTTTCATGATCCTTGTCTTTTTGTTTACTGTTTTCTGATGATCCCGGTGGCTTGGGTTTTTTGCTCAAGCTGTTTGAATCAAGAACTTATAATAATAGTTTGAAAATCAATTTGCAAGTAGTGTTTGCACGGGAAGAATAAAAAGTTTATATTTACAACGCTATTGACAAACGCAATAAACGAGGCTGGAAAGATGGGTCTGCAAACCTATTTCGAATCATTTCGCAGTCATATTGTCGGTGTTGACCAAATCTTTGAAAGCGCTTACGGTGAACGATCAATCATTTATCTGGATTGGACAGCCAGCGGCAGGCTTTATAGCACGATTGAGGATAAAATCAAAAACACCTTTGGTCCTTTTGTCGGGAATACCCATTCTGAGGCCAGCGTGACCGGTACGCTGATGACCCATGCCTATCATCAGGCGCAAAAGTTGATCAAGCAGCACCTTTGTACCGGTCCGGATGATGTTCTCTTGCACGCCGGATTCGGCATGACAGCTGCGGTGAACAAGCTACAGCGAATCCTGGGCTTAAAAGTTCCTGAACAATTATCTTCAATGGTTAAGCTGCCCCGCAAAGAAAAACCCGTTGTTTTTATAACCCACATGGAACACCATTCCAATCAAACCTCATGGCTGGAAACGCTGGCTGATGTGGTCGTTCTGCGTCCGACTTTTGAGGGGCTGGTTGATCTCAATTCACTTGAAGACTATTTAAAGCGATATCGTCACCGGCCCTTAAAGATCGGGGCTTTTACGGCGTGTTCTAATGTTACGGGGATATGTACCCCTTATCATCAGATGGCAAAGCTCATGCATGAACACGATGGGTATTGTTTTGTCGATTTTGCGGCGTCTGCCCCTTATGTCGATATCTGTATGCGTCCATCCGACGAGTCCGAAAAGCTGGATGCAATCTTTTTTTCTCCGCATAAATTTTTGGGCGGGCCGGGATCTTCCGGTGTTCTGATATTTGATAAATCCCTGTATAAAAACAGGATTCCGGATCAGCCCGGTGGTGGAACGGTGGATTGGACGGATCCCTGGGGGCATCATAGATTCAGCAACAATATTGAGGTGCGCGAGGACGGCGGAACGCCGGGATTTTTACAGTCCATTCGCGCAGCGCTGGCGATGCAGCTTAAACGGGAGATGGGTGTTGAAAAACTGCTTGCCCGCGAAGAGGAGCTGAAAACCAGATTGTTTTGCGAATTGCGGCGCATTCCCAATCTTGTTTTACTTGCCGATCACATTGAAAACCGCCTGGGAATTTTTTCCTTTTATTTAAAGGATATTCATTATAATCTGGTCGTCAAGTTGCTCAGTGACCGGTTTGGTGTACAAACCAGGGGGGGGTGTTCATGTGCCGGCACCTACGGACATTACCTCTTGCACGTCGATCAGCAACAATCCCGCCAAATCACTTCCAGAATCGATCAGGGTGATTTGTCGGCCAAGCCCGGCTGGATTCGAATGTCCGTTCACCCCACCACATCTGATGAAGAGATCGATGTTTTTATCGATGCGATAAAACTAATTTCCAAACACGCCGGTAAATGGCAAGGTGACTATAGTTACTCTTCTTCGAAAAATGAATTTTATCATCGTTGTCACAGAGGTGTGGATATTAAAGAATGGTTCAGACTGGATAACATCTGATTATAGAACAGGCAAGCAGCTACTCGATCGTCAGATACTTGGGCGGCAAATGGCTTGAGAATACATCGTGCAAAAAAGCGTCACGTATCATTTTCGATTTTTTTTTGTAATTTTCGCCACTCCTTTTCAAGGTCAGGGGATTGCGGCGGAGCCATGCTGGATTTTTGCCAAATTTGATGCAGCTGTTCGTAGAGATGCCGGTTTTCCGAACTCTCATCGTACCAGGTTTTGAACGCGCGATTTTCCTCGTCGTCAAGTTCGCCAGAGAATTTTTTGATAATCAGATTAAAATCGCCCATCACAGCTCCTCCTTATACCAGCCCATAGTTTAATTTAGCTATTTATCGGTAAAAATCCTAAAACATTTATAATGTCGAGTTTATTTCAATTGCTATCTATAATTGTTTCAAGTGCCATGGCATTGACAAAGGGTTTAGAAATATGTATAATGGATAGAATACTGATTTTTATTGAGAATTATTGATTTTTTTGCGATATTGATGGTGTAAAAAGGATTGGAATATGAGTAAATATGTTCAACAGTCTCTTTCTTTTGATTCTTCGGAAGAGGAATCAAATCTGCAGCACTTGAGATTAAATCGGCCATTGGTGTTTTTCGATCTCGAAACCACGGGTCTGGATTTTGAGAGGGATCGTATTGTCCAATTCGCTTTTTTAAAAATCACACCGGATCAATCCAGGCATGAGTGGACCGGTTTGGTCAATCCGGGTATTTCGATTCCACGGGAGGCTTCCGAGGTTCATCATATCAGTGATGATATGGTTAAGGACAAGCCCATGTTTTGTGATTATGCGAAAAAGATTATTGAATTCCTGGCGGATTGTGATTTAGCCGGTTTTAATATTGTCCGCTTTGATATTCCTTTTCTGCAGACAGAATTAAAGCGATGTGGTTATGTTTATCATACGGAGCGATTAAGAATTATAGATGTCAAGATCATCTATCATAAAAAAGAACCCCGGGATTTGGCTGCGGCTTGTCGATTTTATTGTCAAAAGGAACATCTTGATGCGCATGACGCATTGGGGGATGTCAAAGCAACACTTGATGTTTTTGCCTCCCAGACCAGGCAATATCCTGATTTACAATCGATAGAAAAAACATCAGAGTTTTGCAAGGTCGTCGATTCGAGGTGGCTGACACCGGATAAAAAATTTTATTGGCGTAATGGTTTGGCCATCATGTCATTCGGCAAACATCGCGGTAAGGAGCTGGAATGGGTCGCTCTTCATCAGCGGGACTATCTGGAATGGCTGCGTGAACGCGACATCTCGCAGGAGGCAAAAGCGATCATCGATTCTGCTCTGCAGGGTGTTTTCCCTAAAAAGGAAAAGCGCTCTCAGGATGATGCTGAATCCTAAAAAAGACTTTATTGTAGTTTTTATAAAAAAAACTACAATAAAGTAATATTTCAATTTTTTTACTACCGTTTTCTTATCCACCCCTTTTTATTGTCCGACCTTTCCGGCAAACAATTCGTTTAAAAATAAATATTTGCTTGGGCTGTTTTTGCCGGGTGTAATATGCGGCGACGAGTTGCTATTGGATAGGAATATAACACATATTTGTAATATTTCTAAATTTTTCTACATAAATGTAATATAATATCCGTTTTTGACTTTTTCGTCCGGTTTTTGTCGGTTTTGCTTCTATTAGAAACAAGGGGTTAGCTTGTGGTGCTTTTTTAGGTTTCGGCATGGGGTTTGCAAAACAGCTTTTCATTATTTTAAATAAGAATGATTAATCCCCCAAGACTGAAACTCATGGAGGTGTTATGACACCGAAAGAATTTTTTGAATTTGCAAAGAGCCACGGCGCGGAGATGGTAGATTTAAAATTTACGGATCTGCTGGGGACCTGGCAGCATTGTAGCTTTCCGGTGGAGACCTGGGATGAGGATACCTTTGTTGAAGGTGTCGGATTCGACGGCTCTTCCATTCGTGGTTGGCAGGGTATACACATGTCCGATATGCTTGCTGTTCCAGATCCCTCGACCACCGTCATCGATCCGTTTTTTAAGGACCCGACCCTGAGCGTTATCGCCAATATCGTCGACCCGGTATCGAAGCAATCGTATAGCCGCGATCCCCGCCATATTGCGAAAAAGGGTATCGATTATATGAAACAGCTGGGCATTGCCACAGAGTGTTTAATCGGTCCCGAGCCTGAATTTTTTATTTTTGATGAGGTTCGTTTTGACCAAACCACCAATATGGGGTTCTACCAAATCGATTCTGTAGAAGGAGCCTGGAATACCAACAGAATCGAAGAGCCCAATCTGGGTTACAAGCCCGGTTATAAAGGCGGCTATTTCCCGGTGAGTCCAACCGACACGTATCACGACCTACGCAGTGAAATGTCTAAGGAAATGAAAAAGGTGGGTATTGTGGTGGAAGCACACCATCACGAGGTTGGTACAGGTGGTCAGGCTGAAATTGATATGAGATATGATAATTTGCTGAAAATGGCGGATCATTTTATGTGGTACAAATATATCGTCAAAAATGTGGCCAAGCGGGCCGGAAAGACCGTTACATTTATGCCAAAACCCATTTTTGAGGATAACGGCAGCGGTATGCACACTCATTTTTCATTATGGAAAGACGGGCAGCCACTATTTGCCGGTGACAAGTATGCCGGGTTGAGCCAGCTGGCGCTTTACAGTATTGGTGGGTTGCTAAAGCACGCTCCCGCTATACTTGCGTTTGCGGCTCCCACGATCAATTCGTATCGCAGACTGGTTCCCGGTTTTGAGGCGCCGGTAAATCTGGTCATGTCTGCACGCAACCGTTCAGCCGCTGTGCGTATACCTATGTATCATTCCAATCCCAAAGCCAAGCGGTTTGAATTCAGATGTCCGGACCCCAGCGGCAACGCTTATTTGACCTGGACGGCAATGTTGATGGCTGTTCTTGACGGTATTGAAAACAAGATCGACCCGGGAGATCCTCTGGATCGCGATATTTATGATATGACGGTAATGGAATTGGCAAAATATCCCAAGGTGCCGGAATCTCTTGAAAAAGCCCTGGATGCGCTGGAAGAGGATCATGAATTCCTGACCAAAGGTGGCGTTATTACGGAAGATGTGATTAAAACCTGGATTGATTATAAGCGGAAAAACGAGGTCAAGGAGATTATGCTGAGGCCCCATCCGTATGAATTTTTTCTCTATTACGACAATTGATTGGCAGGCAGGCAACGTCGAATGGTTATATTATCTCTGAACCAAGCCTTGCAGTGATTGGCTGCAAGGCTTACTTTATGCCGAGAAAACGGTCTCGTCCCTGCACCAGGGCCTGAATTTTTCTGTCGGCAATACTTCTCTTTAGCATCCAGAATCCGCAATCCGGGTGAATCCATTTTATACGATTCGGAGCGACGATAGCGCTTATTTTTTCCAGTTTACGGGCGATTTCATCAGGCGTCTCTATATGATTGATTTTGATATCGATGACGCCTATACCCAGGTCTATTTCCGGTCTGATTTCTTTCAATACCTGAATCTCATTCTCCGCTCTGCGCGCAACTTCCATAATGAGGTGATTACACTGGAGTTGATTGACAAATTCAATGAGTTGATTCCAGGTTCCTTTTTGAATGGTTTGACCACCATAATTACCAAAGCAAAGATGGACGGCACTCTCTACTTTAATATTCTTCAAGATTTTGTTGATTGCTCTTGCCGCCAGCGGTGCATCTTCCGGTTTTCCCGGTATATTGGCTTCATCAATCTGAACACAGGCGCTGGGAAGGTCGCTGACCTGTGCTGCCATGACATCGGCTATATCCATCAACATGTTTTCAAAGTTCGAATAATATTCATCCAGTAGCGTCCGTGCCAGCATATAGGGACTGGTCAGGGTGAATTTGAATGGAGCGGTGGCTACTTTTGCCGCACGTTCACAGTCGACGAGCAGGTTGAGACTGCCTTCTCCGATTTTATCAACAACCACTCCCGCCGGTTTGCGACGAAATTGCCATCTGTGCATTTTGTTGAATTTGACATACTCTTTTTGGCCGACATCACTGCGGATTCCGGCAAATGAACGGGTAAAGTACTCGATCATACCGTTGGTATCCGGGTGATTTATATCAAAGCGGTACAGTTCACCATCCGTGGGTAAATCGATTCCTGAATGTTGCTGAATCGCAAAGACCACCCGTGTTGCATCAATCAGGGCTTCTTCGGTCGGATGTACGGTCAGCCATGTCGGCAGTGGGTATGACCCAACGGTTGTGGTTTTAATTGAAATCGTTTTCATGTTTTGCCATTTCCATTTGATTTTTATCTAAAGTAGGTATTTCTGCAAAAAATGCAATATTTATTTGCTCAATCTCCTTCATATTTCGCATAAAAGATTGCCTTATTTCAAAAATTCCAGCTTTTTGGTTTGAGCTCTGTCGTTCATTTTCATCCGGTACAGATATACGCCACTGGGTAACAGCAGTCCGCTATTATCTCTTCCGTTCCATGTGGTTTTATAAGTCCCTGGTCTGAGATGTTCCGACACGAGAGTGCGGACCAGTTGTCCGTTGATATTATAGATGGAAAGGTTGCATTTTCCTTCGTCATAAACATGGAATGATATCGTGGTTTGGGGATTAAAAGGATTTGGATAGTTTTGTTCCAGTACAAATCTATCCGGCTGAGCCGTATGCGCCTCTACCGGTCCGTGCATGGTTATTCTGCCGTCCAGGTCAATATCAGCCAATTTATAAAAACAGGATTTTCCCGCTTTTGCGTTTGAATCAAAGTAGCTATAGGTGTTTGATTTTGTACTATTACCGGCAGCCGCTATCATTTGATCTGTGATCAATTCATAGGGACCCTCTTTTAAAGTTGATCGGTAGAGATAAAATCCGGCATTGTTCGTTTCTGACCGGGTTATCCATTTTAGCTCTATACCATCTCCTTTGATGTTTGCGGAGAAAAGGCGCAGTTCGACGGGATAGAGCAGCTGATCGAGGTCGGCTCCTTTTACGCTGGTGAGAACCGAGCCCTCGGGGGTTTCTATCAGATGTGTATTTCCCAATTCCGTCCAGGAAAAGGTGCTGATCTGATCCGATAATGTATAGTGAATTTGTACTCTGAGGATCATCGTCCAGTTTTCGTCTAATACCAATGGAAGGATGGTTGATTCAGGATCGTTCAGGCTGGTGTGCATATAGGAAAATTCGAGAACTTTGTATAAAGGCTCGGAACTGTTCAGATGGAAATGTTCCATGCCGCTATATCCCTGTTCCGGTCCAAGCCCCCGGGTATATTGTATATCTTTTTCAGGATCAGTGATAAGCGAGGGCAAATTGCTGTCGGAAATAAGGGCTCCCTGTAATTTGCCGATTTTAACGGTTTCACCGCTGTTTCGCACATGGGCTTGCAATTCAAACGTCAATTTTCCCTTTCCGGTCTGAGGATCATGGTTGTTCTCAACCAGATGAAGAGCGAGTTCGATATCGCCGAGCGGCTGGGTGATGTTGATTTTTGTGATGCTGTCATTATTTTCTTCATTGTTTCCATCAGTCAATAGCGCTGTGCGTTCCGGAGAGGTTTTTAATTCTGCTGTTACCCCGGCGGGACCGAGGGCTTTGAATTGGACCCGGCATACTGCCTGTTCTTTTGGTTCCAGGGTTCCTACCAGCCATTCATGATCCTTATATTCTCCTTTTTGCGGCCAGGACGCTAACCATTCAAGCTGTTGTTTCGGCCATGATATGTACAGGGTTACATCGGTGGCTGTTGTCGACTTGCTGTGGTTCGTAACCAGTATTGACAGGGTGCTGTCTTGTCCTTTCATCACGGAGAGGTTTTTTGGCGTTTTAATTTCTATATCGGGAGAATTTGAAATATGAACGCTATAATCTTCCACCTCTCCATCCGGGGCCGGACCGATGTAATTCAGATCCTGGCTGGAGGAGACGCGAAAACGAGCATACGTTATTCCTCCAGAAGCGCTATCGGGCACCATGAAGGCAAGTGGATAGGTTCCGGCTGTGGGCAGGTATTTATTGTGGTAGATTTGATCCTCCGGATCCGACCATTGGCCATTGCGGTTGAAATCTATCCAGCCGAAGAGATAGCAGGCTGATGAGACGCTTACCGACAGATGCGCTTCCTTGCCGCCACAGAGTTCCGAGTCAAAAGAGATGCCGTCCTCATCATCATTATAGTCGAGATCATCTCCGGTTGCCTCTGGATCGCTATTGGCATTTGGATTTTTGGCTGAGGTGGTAAAATCCGGATCCGGGATTTCCTCTCCCAAAAAGATTTCAAAGCTATCCAATCTGTGCCGGGCACCGTCATTTTCGATAAGGGTGGGATATGTTGGATCCGGTGCGTCGCCAAAGTCATAAGTTATGGGAATAGAGATAGCGGCGACGAGCTGTATTCTATAGTCTTCGACTTCACCGTCCGGAGCTTCTCCGGTAGGCAAAAGATCCGGCTTGGAGCTCAGGCGAAAGCGCGCAATTTTGTTGCCGGGGGAACAGGTTCCGGCCGGATCATTCAGCGGAGGGGTGATCGTCAGGGTATTACAACCCTTTTTTACCGGAACATTGATTAGGACGTGTTCATTCTGGTCTTGCCAGGAATGGTTTTCATTATAATCAATCCAGGCGTTGATAAATCCTTCCTGACCGCTTACCTGAACGGTTATCCCGGTTGAGGCGTTTTCTCGAAGCGGGGTATGAAAAACGATTCCGTCTTCATCATCTTTTTTATCGCTGTCATCGCCGTTACAGGTGTTATCCTGCAAGGCGTCATTTTCATAATCCACATATCTGCCCAGCCAGAGAGCGGATTTCCCGTTTTCACAGTGCCGGGCCCCATCGCTGGCAAGAAGGGTGGGATAAAACAATCCACCATCAGGTGCATCACCAAAATCATAGCTTTGCGCGAATGCACTGTATATTGATATGCAAAGCAACAAAAAAAGAACATTGTGTCGCATATATGCCTCCAGTTACAGAATTTGTCCCCACGAGTCCACATTGATACATTTTATATATTTATAAGCTATTGTAATCATTATGATGTTGCAAAAATCACCCTCCACGATTTATAAAGCTCAAAAACTATACCAGTTTTTTTCCGGTCTTTTATTTTCTTTAAAAAAAAAAGTGTGTTCTTTGAACAATTTTTTTTTAACTTTTAGAGATTGAGCGCGTCAAGCGGATGTGTCGGAAAGGGTATCATCTTTTTATCCAAGTTTATGGGGCACGCACATCGGCATGAAAACGTTTAATATTTCAAGGAGTTAAAAATGAAGAAACTGTCATGGATTTTTTTAACAACAGTGTTTTGCCTGGGATTCTGCGTTTGTGGTGAACAAAGGCAGGAGGAGGAGCTGGAGAATGTTGCGGAAGAGATGCAAAAAGCTGGAGAAAAATTGTCAGACCGCATGAAGGAAGGGATGGATGATTTATCAAAATCTCTGGAGGAGATGGGTGAACAGGTTGTGGATAAAGACATTGAGACAGTGGATTACCAAAAGTTGAAATCCTTTTTACCCGGAGATTTTGCCGGTATGGAGCGGACCAAGGCGACCGGGGAAAAAACAAAAGCTTTCGGTATTACCATCACAAAGGCAGAGGCAAGATATGAATCTGAGGATCGCGGCAGTTTAAAGATTGAAATTACGGATATGGGGAGTTTGAAGGGGATAACCGCGATGGCCAGTTTGCCCTGGTTGCTGAGCGATTTTGAACGCGAAAGCGACAGCGGTTATGAGCGCACGATGACCTATAAAGGGCAAAAAGGATTTGAAAAATATAATTACGAACAGCGGCAGGGAGAAAAACAACTTGTCATTCAGAGGCGGCTGGTGATCTCGATATCCGGTTACCAGGTTTCTGAAGATATATTGCAAAAAGCGCTGGAAAAAATTGCAGTTAAAAAACTCGCCAGGCTTGTTGATTAGAAAAACAGCTGGTATTTTTATCAGTCCATTCTGGGTGTGCGAACATCAATCGCTTGTCCGCCGGCTTGTTTGCTTTCGTCTGCAGCGGTCATAAATTTGAACATGGCCAGTGTTTCTTCAGGCTGGACTGGGGGCACACCGGTTTTGAAAAAGGCAATAATTTCTTGCATGAGATTAACATAGAGGGGGCCGCTTTTATATTGAACCATGCGGATTTCATTTTCGCCATAGAGAACCGCGCCATAACCGCCTTTGCCTTGCCGGATACCTCTAAAATTGCCGATGCGTCCATCTTTCCAGATTCCGGTAACAATATCGGTCTCTTCTTTATAGGTCCGGCGTACGCTGATGCAATCCGAACCCAGAACGGTAAAAAGCAATTCCACGCCATGTATTCCATACCAAAAGAGATCGGGGTGATGGGGTTCAATGGGACAGGGAGAAAAGACGTCACAACCGGTTATTTTTCCAAGAGCGGTATCTGCAAGGGCTTCTTTTAGTTCCTGGAGAAAACGCAAACTGGAACTGCTAAAGCAGGGCGCATTGTGCTTTTGGGCAAGTTCAAAAATTGCTCTTGCATCCCCATAGCTTGCCGCCAGAGGTTTATCGATAAAAATCGGTTTTTGGGATTGAATAACCGGTCTGGCCTGCTCCAGGTGAACACGACCGTCAACGCTGGTAAGGATAACTGCATCCACCTCTTTTAATAGCGCCTGAATAGAGTCGACGATTTTAACTCCATATTGCTGTTCGACGACAGCGGTAAACTGATCGACTCGGGTATAGCTGGCTTTTACATCCGGGCTTCCCCCGGGATATGCACACACAACGAAAGCATCGCTAAAGTAGTGGGGATCGTTTTTGTCATTCAGCAAACGGGCAAAAGCCGGCGCGTGTGATGTATCCAAACCGATCAGTCCTACCTTTATCGGAACTTCAGAACGAACGGTGGAAGAAATGGCGGCAGACATAAAAATCAAACCTCCCAGGATCAAAGATCTCATTTTATCCTCTTTTAACTGTTCATAATCCTGTTGCAATTTAAGAAAAAAAAGTGTTTAATTAAAGATAAAACAAAAAATGGTTGTTGGAGAACAGCTGGGGAGAAAAGAGCGGTCACAAGGGATTTCTCATTATGACGGATGATTGGTTTAGCGAATACATGTTTCGACTGGTGGTTCCTGCACAATTTGTTTCGCAGCAAGTCATCGATATTTCCAGGCAGAAAGCGACTGTGTTACCGCCCTGGGATCCCATGTATGCCCCTTTGTATCAATAACGGGGTTCTCTTGCGTCAACATCTTATCACACATTTAAGCCGGATGTCGAAAATCAAAAGTGCATAAAAAAAGCCTGCCCTTTTTGGGCAGGCTTTTGGTGGAGACGGTGGGAGTCGAACCCACGTCCGAGAGACCAGCTGTAGCCGTCTCTACATGCAT
Organism: uncultured Cytophagia bacterium; assembly: GCA_964569215.1. Taxonomy (GTDB): domain Bacteria; phylum Zhuqueibacterota; class Zhuqueibacteria; order Residuimicrobiales; family Oceaniaggregativiventaceae; genus Oceaniaggregativivens_A. The sequence continues at coordinate 303 of CAZMUU010000028.1, read as the reverse complement.
AGTTCTTTGTACTAGTCTCGATTGCTCCTTTGCGCAAAGAACGACGCGGAAGCAATCCAGCTCAGTAGAATTTCATTGCTTATACCTGAGCCATATAAACAACCAGTTCGCTGTGATCGGCGTTCATCCCTGTGTCCAGCGAACACAGCACAAAGTGAACGTAGCTGCGATTGTTACGCAGCTAGGGCGTAATTGTAATTATCTGCGTTTAGTTTACGCGTTCCAGTTTTTTTACGAGGTGACTGGGACCTCGGCATGCAACCGCTACCACCATGACTCCCGTCGAAACCAAATTCGTCCCCA
>CAZMUU010000027.1:0-20184 GCA_964569215.1 uncultured Cytophagia bacterium | reverse complement strand
TTTAGATAAAATATGTAATATAAATGTGAATCTAATGAGGAAAAATCTCAAATTGTTTGGCTTTATTCCGGAACAAGTCCAGGCATTTATTCCTTTACCGATGACGCTTTCTTCCATCATTTACCATACGGGCAAAGACCCGCTTACCGGCGAGTCATTTTATGTTGAACGCGACATGAACAAAAGACGACAACAACATGAAATCCTGCTAAAATCAAAACGGAAAAGAGGAAAATCGTGACGTTTCAAGAACCGGTTACCGATCTCATCAAAATTCGTAAATCCTGGCGCAGCTACAAAAGTGAAAATTTAAATGTCGGACTCCTGGAGCGGATCAGGAATAACCTTGCGGGAAACTATACCGGCCCCTTTGGAAATACCGTTCGTCTCGATGTTTTTGAGAAAAAAGAGATTGAGGAGAATAAAAATATTGCGCTGGGAACCTACGGTTTTGTTAAAAACGCCCGCTACTTTTTGGTCGGCACTATCAAGCCGAATGAAATGGCGCTGGAGGACTATGGCTTTTGTTTTGAAAAGGCTATATTGTACTTGACCGGCCTGGGACTGGGGACCTGCTGGCTGGGCGCGACGTTCAGACGTTCTGATTTTGCCCGGGCCATCAGTGCAACGGAAGACGAAATCATTCCGGCGGTTTCGCCGTTCGGCTATACCACGGAACAGCGCAGCATACGCGACCGCCTGATTCGAATGGGCGCCCAATCGAAAAAACGAAAATCATGGGAAGAGCTCTTTTTTAAGCATGCTCCGGATAATGCTTTATCAAAGGAAGATGCCGAACCTTATGCCGTGCCGCTGGAAATGGTGCGCCTCGCCCCTTCGGCTTCCAATAAACAGCCGTGGCGGATCATTAAAAAGAATAAAGAATTTCATTTTTTCCTGCAGAGAAACAAAGCCGATGCCATCCACAAAGTTGATTTTCCGAGTATCGATATGGGCATTGCCATGTGTCACTTTGAGTTGACGGCACAGGAACAGGGATTACAGGGAAAATGGACGCAAGCGCAAACTGATATTGAGATCGAAAATGCAAAATATGAATTTAACTGGATTGATCAGTCATAATTATCGATCGTCATGCTTGTCAAAGGGAGGAATTGTATGAAAAAATGGATAACGGTTTTTATTATACTATGGGGTGCCGTTTCGTGGGGTAAGGAACTCTATCCGGATACTGCTGTGGTCAAAATGGAGCTTTTTTTTGAGCAACCGGATTTTTGGCAGTTGCTGGAAAACTATAAAGATGAGAAAATATATATCCCCGCCGACCTGGTCGTCAATGGCGAAAAACAACTGGAATCGGTTGGGGTGCGGTACAAGGGCAATTCCTCCTATTTTGCTGCCGACAAGAAAAAACCATTGAAAATTTCCACCAATGAATTTATCGACGGTCAGGATTTGTGGGGATACGATACCTTTAATCTGAACAATGCCTTCATGGATCCCACCTTTGTGCGGGAAAAAATTTGTTACGATATCTTTCGCCACTATGTGCCGGCCGGCCGTTGCGCCTTTGTCGAGCTTTATATCAATGGCGATTACCGGGGCGTTTACAACAACGTCGAAGAGGTGAATAAGGATTTTCTCGACGATTGGTTCTCTTCGAATGGTGGCAATCTCTACAAAGGTGATCCCAAAGGAAATCTCACCTGGTATGGAAGTGACTGGGCACCCTATAAAAACCAGTATGAAAAAGATACCAACGAGTCCGAGGATGACTGGACCGACCTGGTCGATTTTATCGATGTGCTCAACAATTCCGCTGATCTGACCCAGGACCTGCCGCCAATTCTCAATATCGATAAAGCACTGTGGTATCTGGCCCTGAATAATCTTTTTGTCAATCTGGACAGCTATATCTATTCCGGCCATAACTATTATCTCTATAACGATCCGGGGCCGCAGCGTTTTGTCCTCTTTCCCTGGGACCTAAATGAATCCTTCGGAGCTTTTCCGCCCAAAGGGCTTTCTCCGGCGCAACTGGAAACCTATTCACCCTTTTCAAACCTCGGTAATCCCGATTTTCCGCTGATCTATAGATTGCTGACGCTGCCGGTTTATCGCGCTCACTATTTGGCCCATTATCATTCGGCACTGAACCGTCATTTTTCTGTCGATTCCATTATGAACAAAGTGAATTTTTATCATAAAATGATCGATTCACTGGTGCAGCGCGATACGAGGAAATTGTATACCTATAATCAGTTTCTCACCAATACCACTGAGGACGTGGTTATCGAAAATAACCGCACTGCGCCGGGCATTCAAACGCTGGTGCGAAACCGCAGCGACTATCTCGACAATCTCGATTTGTTCCAGGATTATGATGTTGAGATTCAGCAGCTCGAAAGCGCCGGTGCACTGCCCACAGCCGGGGAGAGTGTTGCCTACCGGGCCACCATCAGCAATGCTGCAAATGTTGCCGCGGTTTATTTTTTCTACCGCATTGAGGAAGCGCAATTCGCTTTTATAGAAATGAAAGATGACGGAACCCACCACGATAAAGCAGCAGGTGACGGCATTTACGGTTGTGACCTGTACATAGAACCGGGCAGCGCCGGTAGGGAACTGGACTATTATTGTCTGGCCATACTCGACAACCAGCGCGGCATCTTGTTGCCCGAGCTCGCCCAACAGGAGGTTTTTAGCGAAGAAATCAAAAGCAGCGCGATGAGTAAAGTGGTGATCAATGAGTTTATGGCCGGCAATGATAGCACCATCACCGATCCACAGGGCGATTATGAGGATTGGGTCGAGCTTGTAAACCGGTCAGCACAGCCGGTGTCGCTGCAGGGAATGTATCTGAGCGACGATCCGGCGGATTCGCGCAAATGGATGTTCCCGAATGTGACCATTCCGGCGTACGGATATTTGCTTGTCTGGATGGATGAAGATGTCGAGGATACACCCGGCCTGCACGCATCGTTCAAACTCTCCAAGGATGGTGAATTTATCGGCCTATACAACACCGACAGCGATGATAACGGGCTGCTCGATTCCTATACGTTTGCTGCGATGGAGGACGACCTGTCGATGGGGCGCTCACCGGATGGGGAGGGGGGATTTGTTCTTTTCACCACCCCGACGCCGGGTCACAGTAATACCGATGTTACAAACGTTTCCAGTAAACAGAAAAAACCGCATGCGTTCAGGTTGTTTCCCAATTATCCCAATCCCTTCAACGCCGGCACCACCTTTTCGTTTCATTTGCAACGAGCAGTGCATGTAGAGTTCTCTGTTTTTGATTTACGGGGAAGGCGTGTGGATGAATTGATCAACCGGCAGCTTTATGCCGGCGAACACCAATTTTGTTGGCAGGGAAAGGATAAAAGGGGTCTGGCGCTGCCCAGCGGCACCTATTTTTATCGCTTTCGCGCCGGCCGGTTTCAGCAGAGCGGCAAACTGGTTCTGCTGCGGTAAGGAAGATAATACATTCCCGGAAAAAAAGTCGTAAAATCCCGGCTGTTGTGCGACAGCACATTTCTGAGTCTTTGAATGCCCTGCACCAAACATTGTGGCTGTTCTGCGGAATGTAGTTGTAATAGACGAGATTTATTGTTCGTTTCAGGTTTTTTTATAGCCACGCGCTTTAGCGCGTGGTTTTCGGCTTCCCCGAATATAATCCGGACTTTAGTCCGGCGGGGAAAGCGGAGATTTTTCTTAGGGTTGAATTGACAAAGGCTTTAGCCAACCCTTTCTGCGGCGCCAACATAAGGGCTAAAGCCCGTTTTTTTGTGGATTATCCGATCCACGAGCTAAAGCTCGTGGCAATGAAACAGACCTACCGGTTTTCATTCCGGTTCCACCATTCTGCGCTGGATAATAATTAAAAGCAAACGATTACCGATCCTTCCTGACCTCTGACCTCTATGTTTACGGCTCGGTCCGACCCCAAAGTGACACAACCCCGGGTGTTGCGCGACAGCGCATCCCCGGGTGTTTGGATGCACAACGCCTGACACGATTGTCGTATTGCGGGTCGTAGCTGTAATACCAAAAGAGATCTATAGTTGGTTTTAGCTTTTTTCATAGCCACGCGGTTTAGCGCGTGGTTTTCGGCTCCCCGAATATAATCCGGACTTTAGTCCGGTGAGGAAACAGGAGATATTTATTAGAGTTGGATTTACACGGGCTTTAGCCAGCATTCGGGCTAAAGCCCGCCTTTTTTGTGGATTATCCGATGGGGATGTATCAAAAGCTATACTCATCTTTCGATTTATCTGTTGTAAAAACCGCAGAGAACGCCGAACCGCCAAGAGAAACAGAATACGTTTAATGGCTAAAATGGAAAGCACAAGTACTCCTACATCACCTGTCAGAAATGATTACTCCCTGTCCCTGCCCCGAGTCCCTTTAGGGACGATATATTTATAGCAATCCGGCGACATCCACGGTTTCAGAATCCCTTTAGGGATGGCCTTTCTGCGGAGACGTTGTGATTGTTATGCGCGTTTACCAGGCAACGCAGGGCATGGGTGCTATAATACAATTCAACCGATGGTTTTAATTTTTCTTTCTTAACATTCGGCGGAGCGAGATCCTTCCGCCTCTCATCACAACGGATTTTTATTCAACCTTTGAATTTTTCGCTTGTTTAGCCAGGCCCATAAAAACAAAAGTGCGATAACAAAGAGAGAGCCGGATATAAAGATATAGGCCAGAATATCCATTTTTAAGCGACTCATGACGATATATAAAATCCCCAAAAGTGCGAAAAAGACCGAGCCGATCCACTCATGCCGCCAGGCGAGGTAGAGGATCAACAGGATGACAAAGGTGGGAATGAGATGAATAATAAATCCCACGATGGCTTCCCGGAAGGTGCTCTCTCCGCTAAACACATCAAGTGCGAAGAGAGAGATGAAAATCGCAAAGAGCAGGGTCAACAGACGTGGCAACCAGAATATAATTTTATTTTGTTGGATGTCCATGACTATTCCCTCCACATTTTGCCAAGATAGCGACCAAAAGCCGGTATTGTGCTTGTTATTTTATGCTGACGGTATCCCGCCAGTAGCGCAATTTGCTGATACCCGGACGAGAGACGCCGTCCGGAAACTGCAGGCCGAATTCGATCGGCGGCTGAGCAAAGAGGGTTTGATCCTTGTATTTCAGCTTGACCGCATAGACAGCGGTGTATAGCAATTCATCACCCTTTTGTACGGTAAAGAGTTGGTGCGCATCGGTTTCAAAATCACCATATCGCACTTTGCCGTGTTCATAATCGTATTGCGGTCTGAGATCCTTGTGGTGCAGGTCCATGCGGCGATCCAGCTTGCTCGCCACCATATAGGTGGTGTTGCCGTCCTGAATTTTTACCGCTTTGCTGCCAAGGGGAGCATCGGTTTCCACCAGGGAGATGGATTGCATTTTATCATCGAGTTCGCTTCCGCTTTGATGCGGGATGAGTATGGTGGTAAACGACGCGATCTCGCCGGCATAGTGCCATCGCGACAGAGATTGGTGTATAGCGTGTTCCTGTTGATAATAGCGATGCTCCGGATCGGTGCCGATCATGCGCCCTTCGGTTTCGCCTTCCGGAAAATAGATCAGCAGGGATTTGTGCGTCGGAAAGGCATGGTTGCGCAGGCTGTCGTATCGGGTATCGAAATAGTTATTTCCCTGTTCGATGATTTTCCGAGTGTGCCAGAGGTTGACGGTGGTGTAAAAATCATCCTGCAAAAATTTAACCGCATCGAATACGACAAAGATATTCAGGGGTTTGATCCAGTTGACGATACGGTCGTACTGCACATGACGGTGATCATCGGTCATGCGGGTGCGGCTGTAATCAAAATTATCGAGCGATAAAAAATCGATCATTTCGGTGTGAACGGACGGCCTGTAGGCGCCGGAATTGCGAATGTACTCCATCACCGATTGACCGGGGATGGCGGCACTGTCCCGGATGGAGTAGCGATAAAGGCCCTCTTCCTGACCTTTAAAAATTTTGCCCGGCCGTATAACGACGCGGTTGTGAAAATAGTCGGCCCGATAGGCGCCATAGGGGCCGCTGGGCATCATGTCGCGATAGCCGCCGTCGTGCAGCAGGATCGAGCCATCCGTCATCAGCAGGGAAATATCATTTTCGTCCGAGTGGCCGTGGGTCATTTTCTCCTCTTCCACCGGAATCGACAGGCGAAGGTATTCCCGATCGAGAAAACCGGCAATTCCCTCGTCCTTGAAATTGAGCAGCATATAGGTCGCCTGGGGATCATAGCCATCGCGGAAGACGATTTTTTTGCCGATGACATCTTCGAGAACGATCTCGCTCTTGTTTTGTGGTGCGGTCGGGTTCAAATCGTCATCGCACCAGCGCCAGCAATCGATGGCGATGACCGCGCCCCACATTGATTTTTTGCTTTTATCAAAGGGCCAGAGCGAGCGGGCGATGCGGGTGGCTGCATATTTGATCTCCTCGTCCTGGTATTCTGTTGCCGCTTTTTCCAAAATCGCCGTCCAGCGCCACCAGTTGCTGTAGAGGTGAGAGTCGCCGAAATCGGGGATCATGCCATACGGGGCCAGCAGATGGGTATAAAACTGCATCATATAGCGGGTGACGGCGAGGTTCCAGAATTGCGCTTCATTGAGATACTCGGCCAGCGACACCAGGGAGTAGAGATGTATGGCGTTATAGTGGCCGGCATCCTCGATTTCCCAGGCGCCCCAGCTGTCCTCATAAATGGCCTTGGCGATCATTTTGTAGGTTTTTGCCTGCGGATGATCGTCAACGGCTTTTGAAGCCAGATGGAACACCTCGGCGCGGATCATGCCGCGGTTCATCGCTCCCCATTCCTGTGTTCTTAATTGCTGGTCACAGCTGAGAACAATGTTTTCGGTGATGATCTCTTTATCTGTTTCGGAAAAAACGCCGCTTTCCTTGAGTTTTATAAAGGCTTTGATGTACATGGGGGCGAAAAAAAAGTTGCCGACCGGTGCAGGACCACTTTCATAGCCGGGCCGGTCGGTCCAGAAATCGTCCGGATAGTAATTTCTGAATTCACCATATTCGACCAAACATTTTCGCGCCCGTTCAGCATAGCGGCTGTCACCGGTAAGATCGTAGAGCCAGGCACTGACATAAGCGAGAAAAATCGGTCCTGAAGGCGGCCGGTAACCGAAAACGTGTTCCAGATCGATTCCGTCGGCCCATTGTTGGATATGTTCATCATAGTGATTCCAGTAAGACTCTGCAGCCTCGGTCGCATATTTGAGGTATTCATCGCTGTTGATGGCGATCGTTTCATCGGATATGGCAGCGGCTGTGAACAGGAATATCAGAATGGTGGATAGTGCTGTTTTTATCATTTGTTTTTCTCTTCATGTTGATATTTTTATTTTACTTTATGAAGATAATAAATATGCATCCGTTATACAATGGAAAAGTTTGTCTCTCATTGTGTAACCGCGAGAAAATGCTTATATTCAGCCATTGTTTGAAAATGACCGGGGATAACCCCGTTATTTATCGCTTCCCCTTAATGATCTGTCGCGGGATTTAATGATTGGAAAGGAGATCTATGACTGACCTGAAAAAATCATCGGCCTGGACACCGTATCGACTATCCGCACCGTCGATAAGTGATCTGTTAAAAACAATTGATGATTACAGCCTCATGAACCTCTCTGTACTGGATACCATTATTGCCCGTTACGACAGCGACCCCGGTTATCCCTTTATCGATACCAAGCTCAACACCAGCAGCGGCGAGGATTTTGATCCGGTGGAAAACATCGCAAATACCTTTAAAGGCAAACAGGCCGTCTATATCTGGATTCAGGGACGCGGTCTGGAAGCGCTGGTTGAACATATCGTCTGGCTGCAGCAATGCCGGTTCTATTCTGATGAGGAGCGCCGTTGGCGAATCGATCGGCTGCAGCAAATCATCAACGAAGTTACCCTTTCACTTGAAGGGATTCGCCGAAAGAGCGAAAATCGTCTTTTTTTCTGCATGACCCCTTCAGGAGATGCTGTTGTTACGGATGAAAAGCTGGGATTGCGAAAAACGAATGTACCGGAGGGCGCCAATTTCAGCCATCTCTTTTACGCCAAGGGATTGTTGGCCGCCGCCTGGTTGTTGGATAATCCATCCTGGCGGCAGGAAGCGATTTCGCTGCTTCAGTTCGCTTTGCAAGACATTGAGAACGGAAAATTCGTCAATGACAATGCCTTTTTCTATGATCCTTCAAGTCTGACAACGGATATCTGTCATGAAGGCCCCTGGATGATCGCCGTCGGGGCGTTGGCCTGTTTTTACGAAAAGACAGGGGAGAAGCACTATCTGGAGCGCGGCAGGGCGTTTTACGACCATCTCGTCGAGCACCATATCAATTTGGGGCGCTTTAAGGGCCTTGAATACTATGATTACATAGGTGCCATCGGTCCCGGCGGTTTGCCCTTTTACGAACAGGGCAAAATCAGCTCCAGTCCCGGCCACGCATTGGAAGCAGTGGGGCTGCTGGTTAAATTGTTCAAAAACATGAAAGAGAACGGGGATGAGGCGTTCGACAGCGTACTGGATTCATCCGCAGAACTGCTGCCGTCATTTTTTCTTCATAATTTTGCGATGGGCTACAATCAGACCGGAGGTGGAATCCAGTTGTCTTTTGACCTGCTCAGCCGTCAGGTAATAAACGGAAATATGCCATGGTGGCCCTTGCCCGAGGCCATGCGGGCGGCATCCGGACTTCTCCGTCTCTACCGGCCGGCGAAACAGCAAAAGGCTATTTTGACGGCACTGATGACCTGTTGCAATGATTTTATGTTCAATTATGTCAATCCCGATGTCCATCTCATGGCCATTCAGATGCGGGATAAAAACGGGGCTCCCTCAGACCGCATCCCCGCCACGCCGGATGCGGATCCGGGGTATCATACCGGTCTATCGGTAATTGACTTGATCAATGACCTGAAAACATTAAAGGAGTAAACGCGCTACATCTGACCCCGGCGCAGAATCGACCATAATAAGACAAATCCCATGATGCCGGCAACGACAAAACCGACAAGTCCGATAATCGGGATTTCGTTCCATCTCGGCGGAATGTTTGAATGCACGATAAGTGATGAGCCGATGACCAGGGCAGCGAGTACAATTGCATACGATATCCTGTTGCTGACGCGGTCAAAAGTGGATTGCAGATCATCAAGGCGGTGATGCTCGAACTGGATTTTTATTTTGCCCTTTTTGGCCAGGGTTAACAGCGTCCCCATGTCATCCGGAATGGCTTTCAAAAGATTGATAAACTCGCTTCCCGACGCGAACATTTCCCTGGCAATATGCCTGGGATGAAACCGCTGCAGATAGATACGACGGATAAAGGGTTCCGCCCGTTCGATGACCTGAAAATCCGGATCCCAGGTTTTACCGACGATTTCTATACCGGTGAGTGCCTTGAGCATCATATAGTAGCTGGATTTGATGCTTAGATTATAGCGTCTTACGATGGTTAAAAGTTGCTGCATCAGTTCAGCGGCATTGACCTCTTTAAGGGATCTGTTAATATTGTCTTCGATGAAATTGGCGATATCTCGTTCCAGCTCTTCGCGATTGGGTTCCTCCTGGTAGGTCAAAATTTTGAGCAGGGCCGAGGTTGCCTTGTGCTCGTCCTGCTGCACCACCTGCATGGCCAGGTTGACAAAATCATCCCGTTCGCGGGTGGTGATCCTGCCCATCATGCCAAAGTCCAGAAAGCAGATGATATTATTGGGTAAAACCCAGACGTTGCCCGGGTGGGGGTCGGCGTGAAAAAAGCCGTGCACGAATATTTGTTTCATAACCAGATCGGTTCCCCGTCGGGCCTGATTTTTCAGATCATGCCCCTCTTCCCTTATCCGGTCGACCTCGGTTGCCTTGATGCCGGATACATATTCCATCACCAGAATGCGTTTTGAGCTCAGGTCCCGGTAAACCTCTGGAACATAAATGGTTTGATCATCCACGAATTGTCGGTTAAAACGTTGAATATGAACCGCTTCTATGTTATAATCGAGCTCCCGTTCCAGAGATCGGGCAAATTCTTTAATGATCTTGGTGGGCTTGTGGGCTTTAAATTCTTCCAGGTGATTTTCCGCCAGCGTCGCGAGATGCATGAGGATTTCAAGATCGATTTCGATTACTTTTTTAATGCCGGGACGCTGAACCTTTACAGCGACGAGTTCATCGCTGAAGAGCTGTGCTTTATGAACCTGTCCTATGGAAGCCGACCCTTCGGGTTCTTTGTCAAAAGAGTGAAACAACTCTTTCGGCGATTTGCCGAATTCCTCATCAAAGATTTGGCACACTTTATCATATGAAAAGGGTGGTACCCTGTCCTGTAATTTGGACAATTCAAGAATATATTCCAGAGGAATGAGGTCGGTCCGCGTTGATAGTACCTGCCCCATTTTGATAAACGTCGGTCCGAGTTCGACCAGAACTTCCCGGATACGCTCGGCCTGGGATAGTCTTTTGATATCCTTTTTCTTGCGCCTGGAGATGATTTTCAGGCTGATTTCCAGATACTGTTCGATGCCCAGTCTGTCGATGAGATCATCGAAACCGTATTTGAACAGAATTTGAAGAATTTGGCGATACCGGTTCAGGTGCCGGTAGGTGCGCCCCAGTACACCGATTTTGCGAATGCTAAGCATTTACTGACTGGATTTCTGTGATTTGGACTGCTTTTCCAGTTTGGCAACGCGTCGCTCCAGAGATTTTAGGTCATCCTGAGTGACCATCTCCATTTTTTTCAGGGATTCCCGCACCTTCTCGTTGATTTTGTTTTCAAATTCCTGGCTGGATTCTCTGGATTTGGAAACCAGTTCTTCGACAAAGGCCTTTCCCTCTTTTTCCGAGAGCTTGCCTTTTTCAACCAGGTCATCTACCATTTTTTCGATTTTTTCCTTGGTCAGAATGGCAAAACCAAAACTGGTATACAAAGATTTCTTCAGCTGTTCCAACATGGATAACTCCTTTTAGATTAATGTGCAAATCAAGTTTATTCTTGACTTTTAATTCGCATAGGTTTAAATTAATTTAATAAAATTTACCCATATTCGCAAGATATAAGAGCTCTTACAATATTAGGTTTCTTAATGACTCAAAGCAATTCTCATACAGCCCCTTTCCCGCGACAATTTCGCAAGCATTTTTTTGCCGAGTTTGACCGGGATTTTTTGCTTATTCTTCTCATCACGATCATTGTGATGTTTTCGGTGCTGCTATATCTGCTCAGCCAATTGCCCAGAACGTTCAAACCTGAAACCATCAGCAGGATTCAGGATACCTATGCAAAAATCGTTCTGGAACGCGACACCGCACCTGCAACAATAGAAACCGATCGGGAAGCCGTGAACATCGGCGAATTGTTGTTTACACCGGAAGCTGAAGAGCCCGATTTCGGTATTCCGGGAGCTGAAGGTGGAGCGGGTGCCGGCGCTCCGGCGGCCGCTCCGGAGGCAAGGCTGCCGGAAGCGGGTGCGATGGCCTCTGCCGGGCGCTCCAGGTCTTCGGGCGAGGCAGCGGCCAATCTGGAAAGTGTTGAAAACCGTGTCGGAAATGTCGGATATCTCGGCTTGCTCTCCTCCGGAACCGGGTATGTTGCGGAGGATTATGTCGGCGATATCGAGGATTACGGCGATGCCGAAAACGAACGCCTGGGCGAGGTTATCGCTTCCCTGGATGCGGTCCAGGTTTCCCGCGGGCCGGCAGGAAAAGGATGGGGAGGCACAGACGGTAAGGGAAATACCTATAAACCCGGCGAACAACGGACGATGCAGGGCAGCAATCGGCAAACGCGAGCACTTGGCATCGATGATCTGATCGGTGCAATCGAAACAACCGGTGAACTCGATTTTGAAGAAATCGAACGTATTAAGGAGTTTAGAAAAATCGCCAGCACACTGCCTCAGCAGGCAACGCCCGGTCCGGACGGGGAAATGCCCACAATCGAACAGAGAGACCCGGAAAAAGTCCAGGCCGTTATCAATGAGCACCGTCTCGCCATCCAGGATTGTTATAAACAAACGCTGAAGAGGAATCCGGGCTTGAAGGGTAAACTCGACGTGCGCTTTGCCATTAATCCCGTGGGTCAGGTGAGTGCTGTTGAGGTTGTCAACAGCACCATCAAGGAGACCGACATGATTAACTGCATAATTGGCAGAATCAAGGGATGGAATGATTTTGGTCCTGGAAATCCCGACAAACCGGATGAGGTTTACCGCCAGGTCTTCACCTTTGGTTATTAAGATCAAGCGATGATCCCGATTCAAACCGAAGAATTTCGTTTCCATTCTTCGGCTTTTTTTTTTACAGGAGATTGATGGAACGGCAGAAAAAAATGTTACCGGGAAAACTCGACCACGATACGCTCAACCGGCTTTTACAAAAGTATACCGATGCCGGCGATAGAATCGTCATTGGTTCACGGGTGGGGGAAGATGCAACCGTTATCGATATGGGCGATCAGCTGCTGGTGCTCAAGACCGATCCCATTACCTTTATAACCGATCAAATAGGCTATTACCTGGTTCACATTAATGCGAATGATATCTATTGCCTTGGCGCCACGCCGCGATGGCTTCTCGTCACGTTATTGTTACCAGCCGAAAAAACGGACCATACCCTGGTGGAGACGATTTTTTCACAAATTTCCAAAACCTGCAAAAAAGAAAAGATATCGTTTTGCGGCGGACATACAGAAATCACCCTGGGACTGGACAGGGTTATGGCGGTCGGACAAATGGTGGGGGTGATCAGGAGAAAACAGCTGATAGACAAACGGAAAATCTGGATTGATGATCATGTTATTTTGGTGGGGGCGGTACCATTGGAAGGCACGAGCATTATCGCCCGGGAAAAGAGCGGTGAGCTGGAATCGCTTTATTCGGCTGATTTTGTCGAGCACTGCCAGAATTTGCTTTTCAGACCAGGTATCAGCATCAAGAGATATGCCAAAATTGCCATGCAGGTCGGGGGTGTGCACGGCATGCATGATCCGACCGAAGGCGGGATCGCTACCGCATTACACGAACTGTCCGTTGCCTGTGATCTGGGGATAGAAATATATGAAGAGAAAATTACCACCCTCACCGAAGGTAAACTGCTTTGTGACCATTATGAGCTGGATCCGCTGGGCACCATCGCATCCGGTTCCCTGCTCGTGGTGGCTCCCTCCAGCCGGGTTCATGATTTCATCAGCGCCTATGCCGATGAGGATATTCCTGCCGAAGACATCGGTGTGATAACCAGCCTTGAAAAGGGCCGCAGATTGATCCGTAAAAACGGAACCATTGAATTGCCCTTTTTTCATCGCGATGAAATCATTAAAATCTTTTAATCTTCAAAAATACCTTGCGATAGTATAATTTTTTTATTACATTTATCGTCTGTATATCCAAAAAGGACGTTATGTTTCAGGAAATCAGCGAAAAGTTCGATGGTATTTTTAAAAGGCTTCGTGGTCATGGAAAGCTTTCCGAGAAGAACATATCGGAAACCATGCGCGAGGTACGCCGTGTTTTACTTGAGGCTGATGTCAATTATAAAGTGGCCAGGCGGTTTATCGCTTCGGTTGAGGAAAAAGCTGTCGGGCAGAATGTGCTAAAAAGCATCACGCCGGGGCAGCAGGTCGTCAAGATCATTCACGACGAGTTGGCCGGGCTGATGGGGGAAAAGCAGGACCCCCTGACCTTTTCCAATCGCGTTCCCGGTACGATTATGCTTGTCGGTTTGCAGGGCTCCGGTAAAACGACGACGGCGGGAAAACTGGCGACTTTTCTCCGGCAAAAGGGCCGAAAACCTCTTTTGGTTGCGGCGGATGTATACCGACCTGCTGCTATTGAACAGTTGCGCATTGTTGGCCGTGAAATCGATACCATGGTCTATAGCGACGAAGGCAAAGATGTGGTTAAAATCTGCAAAGAAGCGGAATCATTTGCCAAAGAGCATCTTTATGATACGCTGATTATCGATACAGCAGGCCGTCTTCACGTCGACGAGATCATGATGGACGAGCTTAACCGGCTAAAGTCCGAATTGCATCCGGATGAGATATTGTTTGTTGCTGATGGTATGACCGGTCAGGATGCCGTCAATACCGCCAAGGTGTTTGCAGAGGCGCTGGATTTCACCGGTGTCATCCTTACAAAAATGGATGGAGATGCGCGGGGCGGAGCGGCACTTTCCGCGCGCGCCGTGACCGGAAAACCGATCAAATTTTTAGGTGTCGGCGAAAAGTACAACCAGATTGAAGTGTTTCATCCGGCACGCATGGCATCTCGCATTTTGGGAATGGGTGACGTCGTATCGCTGGTTGAAAAAGCTCAACAGTCCATCGATCAGGAAAAAGCGGCCAGACTAGAACAAAAAATGATGCGGGACCGTTTTACGCTGATCGATTTTTACGAACAATTGCAGCAAGTTAAAAAGATGGGACCGCTGCAGGATGTTCTGTCGATGTTGCCCGGAAATCAGAAAGCTCTGAAGAATATGCAGGTAGACGAAAACGCTCTGGTTCAGACTGAGGCGATCATCAATTCCATGACCGTTGAAGAACGGATGAAACCCTATATTATCAATGGCAGCAGGCGAAAGCGAATTGCCCTTGGTAGCGGGACCCGGGTTCAGGATGTCAACCGCCTGCTTAATCAGTTTAATATGATGCAAAAAATGTTGAAACGCATGAAAAAAGGACGCGGCATGAGCATGCCGTTTGGTTTATAACATGAAGGAGGATTTTTAACTTGGCAGTAAAATTGCGATTACATCGGACGGGACGAAAAAAGCAGCCCTATTACCGAATCGTTGCAACCGATACGCGGGCGCCACGTGATGGCCGCTATATTGACAAAATCGGTCATTACATTCCGTTGGCAAATCCTGCGACAGTCATAATCGATCGTGAAAAAGCGCTTGACTGGCTAAAAAAAGGCGCCGTGCCCAGCACGACGGTGAAAAACTTTTTTCGCGCAGAAGGGATTATGCTCGAGTTTGATCTGCTCAAACGAGGCCTTGACGAAGCGGGAATAGAAAAAGAGCTACAGAACTGGCAAACTATCAAACAGGAGCAGCTCAAACGCCTCGAAGCGGAAGCAGCCATGAAGAAACGGGAGGGATCGGACAAACCCAAAGCGGAAAAACCGGAACCGGCTGCAGCTGAAACAAAAGAACAAATCACCGGCACGCAGGAACAGGAAGCCACGGTCGAGGAAGAAAAACCGGCAGAGCCTGAACAGGATTCGCAGGAAGAAGCTACCGGCCAGGGGGAAGAAACCGGGGAAGAAAAAGAAGAGGTGAACGCCCCGGCAAACGCAGAATCTGAAGAACCTGCAGAAGCTGAACAAGAGGAAAAAGCATCCTCTTCGGAAGAAGAAACGGACAGCAAAAAAAGCGAATAGTCATTTTTGACACGTTCTTTCGAGATAAATGAAGAAAGCGAAAAGGGATTATCATCATCAGTTGCCGGAATTTGTCGTTATCGGACAAATCAGCCGGCCCCATGGTATCAGGGGTGAATGCAAGGTCATTCCTCTAACCAATGACCCGGACCGTTTCAAGCTCCTGGACGAGGTCTTTCTGACGCTGGATGATGAGCCCCGTTCAGTTTTTCATATAAATAAATGCCGGGTTACCCCAAAGGCGGTGTTACTCGGTTTCAAAGAGATCAAGAATCGTACGGAAGCAGACAGATGGCGAAACGCTTATCTGGAAATTCCACGTGAGCAAGTGATAAAATTACCCGAAGGATCCTACTATAATTTTGAATTGATCGGAATGCAGGTGGTTGATCTCTCGGGTAAGCCGGTTGGATTGGTTGAGGATGTTTTGGAATATCCGGCGAATAATGTCTATGTCGTGCACCGGCAACAAAAGGAATTCCTTATTCCGGCAATACCGGACGTGATAAAAAATATTGATACGGAAACGGGGATCATAACGATTGATCCCATACCCGGTCTGCTGGATGAATGAGGAGGTGGGTTACTTGGATATTCATGTCGTAACCGGGTTTCCGGATCTTTTGAGTCCCCTGAATGAAAGCATTTTGGGCAAAGCCCAGGAAAAAAATATTGTTACCGTTCATTGTCATAATATCAGGAATTACGCCACTGACAAGCATATGCAGATTGATGACTATCCCTATGGTGGCGGCGCCGGTGTTATTTTGAAACCCGAGCCCATTTTCAATTGTGTCGAACATGTACGGGAAAAGTTTGGCCTGGATTGCCCCCTGATCTATACGACGCCGCAGGGAAAACCCCTGACACAAAAGTTGGCGACAGAGCTCTCCTTCAGAAAACAGCTCTTCATTTTGTGCGGGCATTACAAAGGCATCGATGAACGGGTGAAAGAGCAGCTTGTGGGTGAAGAAATTTCGATAGGAGATTACATCATTACAGCCGGCGAGCTGGCGGCAATGGTGATCATAGATTCTGCGGTGCGTTTGATTCCGGGTGTTATTAATGATATCGATTCCGCAGATACGGATTCGTTTCAAACCGGGCTTTTGGATTATCCGCACTATACCCGGCCGGCGGATTATCGCGGTATGAAGGTACCGGAAATATTGCTTTCCGGAGCTCATGCCAGGATCGACAAATGGCGTTACGAAAAGGCGTTGAAAAAAACCAGAGCAAGACGAAAAGATTTATACAAGAAATATATGGAATAAATAAATACGAAGATTTTCCTTCGTAATGGAGGTATTAGAAAATGAACAAACTTGAAGCTGTGACAGCATCTCAAATGAAATCCGACCTTCCGCTGTTTCATCCTGGTGATACCGTTTCGGTCCATGTTAAAGTGGTAGAAGGCGATAAAGAACGAATCCAGATTTTTGAAGGCGTGGTCATCAACCGTCGCGGGGCCGGTATCAATGAAACGTTTACTGTCCGAAAAATTTCCAACGGCATTGGCGTTGAACGTATTTTTCCTATTCATTCTCCCAACCTGGCCAAAATAGAAAGGCTGCGAGCCGGTAAAGTTCGCCGTGCCAAGCTATTTTACCTCAGAGGCTTGCGGGGTCGTGCCGCCCGAATAGCCGAAAAACGCTGAGCTTATCATACAGCCGGTACCAGCAGGTGCCGGCTTTTTTTATTGAAAAACAATGAATCTCATTCATAAATAACTTGATCTGATCTCTTTTTTTATTTACTTTGCATCAAAACATTCAGCCTTCACAAGCATGGGAGAATTATGATGTTTGATTATGAAAAGAGAACCATAAAATTTCTGTTCGAGAGCAGTATCAAGCAATTCCCTGATGAGCTTGCCTTGTCCTATGTTGATGAAGATCCATTCACCTATAAGGATGTCGACAGAATCGTTCAATCCCTGAAAAAGGTGCTTATTGAGCGCGATGTGGAAAAAGGCGACCGGGTTGCGATTTTGAGCGAAAACTGTCCGCAATGGGGAATGATCTATTTTGCCGTCGCCTCCCTGGGGGCTGTAAATGTTCCTATTCTTCCCGATTTTCATAAATCTGAGGTTCATCATATCTTGCGCAATTCAGGTGCCAAGATACTGTTTATCTCCAGCAAGTTGTTGCATAAACTGAATGATTCAGACATAAAAAATATCAAAAATGTGATCTGTATCGACAACACCAAAGTACCCGCACTGAATTATGAAATAGAATTTTTCGATAAAGTGATAAAAGAAGAAAGCAAAAAGAAACTTCCGGATACGGATGTCGAAGAAGATGATCTCGTCGAAATTCTCTATACTTCTGGAACAACCGGCCATTCAAAAGGCGTCATGCTTACAAACCGGAATATTGTTTCCAATGCCCTTGCTGCGGTCAATTTTATTGAAATTGTCAAAAGCGACCGCTTGATGTCGATCTTACCGATGGCGCATTCTTATGAATGTACCTGCGGGTTTGTAGCGCCGATTTCCATGGGCGCCAAAATATTTTACATCAAAGGCCTGCCCACGGCGCAGACACTTTTACCGGCCGTGGAAAAAATAGAGCCGACCATTATTCTTTCCGTTCCCCTGATTATGGAAAAAATTTATAAAAAGAAGGTACTTGGGCAGATCAATGAAAAAGCTGTTACCAAGAAATTATACAGTGTGCCGGCTTTTAAAAAGACGCTCAACAAGATTGCCGGTAAAAAATTGTACAAAGCCTTTGGCGGTAAATTGAAATTTATGGTCTTTGGAGGGGCGGCGACACCACCCGAAGTGGAAGAATTCCTCACCCAGGGTGGATTTCCCTATACCACCGGCTATGGACTCACAGAATCATCACCGCTTTTAACCGCGAATCCTCTCGGTCAGGTTAAAATGCAATCCGCCGGCAAAGTGGTCAATGAAGTCCGGATTCGTATCGATGATCCTGATCCGGAAACCGGTATAGGCGAAATCGTGGCCACCGGGCCCAATATTATGCAGGGTTATTATAAAAATGAAGAGGCGACCAAAAGTACCTTAACCAGCGATGGTTGGCTCAAGACCGGTGATCGTGGCTATATCGATGATGAGGGATATCTGTTCATCAAGGGAAGATCAAAGAATATCATCGTCGGACCAAGTGGTGAAAATATTTTCCCCGAAGAAATAGAGTTTTATCTCGCCCAGTCGCCTTATGCTCTGGAAAGTCTGGTCTATGAAAGCAATGGCAAGATCGTAGCGAGAATATTTTTGGATTATGACAAAATTGATGCGGAATTCGATACACATACGATGGACGAGTCCCAAGCCTCTGAGATCATCAGGAACTTGCTGGAAGAAATCCGCAAGAACGCAAACAAACAGCTGGCTTCTTTCAAACGTGTTCATCAGGTCATCGAACAGACTGAAGAGTTTGAAAAAACACCAACCAAAAAAATCAAAAGATATCTATATACGGCCTAAAAAACAAAGCCTGTAATGCTTTGGCAGGATTGCAGGCTCTTTTTATCTACATGCGGCGGCTTAATAATTCTGTACCAGTGTGCGGGCACCATCCTGAAAGGCGACGTTGATTTTTTGATCGCTTACAACCTTGGTCACCACACCCAAACCAAACGCATCGTGCTGAATCACATCCGATTCAGAGAAAGAACCGCTCATCTCATAATCCACCGGATTTTCGGGATCTACTTTGGCCATTGCACGATTCCAGGATCGTTCTTCCTTTGTTTTCTTCTTACGCTTTTGGGTATTTGACGTCGATTTGGAGGCGGATTTTTTTGAGGATTCACCGCCTGCCGGTTTGTACTTATGGGTACTGTCACAGGCTTTGCATATAACCTTGTTCACAGCATCATCCTTCATCGCTGTGACCACGTGTATAGTATCCATTTTGCATTTGCTGCAATATGCTTCAATTTCATCCCCAACGTTTTTCTTTTTTGCCATATCTCCTATCCTTTAGATTCAATTTATATCCGGGGTTCGAGTCCTCTCTCCAGTTCTTGTGACGTGTGTTGCCCTGCAAAGGTCAATCCTTTGCATATTGTAATGTTAAAATAATTGTTTTAAAGCTAACCCGGAGAATAGATGCCTGATCAATATTATTTAAATATAATAAAAATTTTATATTTATTCAATGAAAAACTTTACCGGTATGGATCCGTAATTTCGATCATTATCCCCTTTCGTTCAAAGATGCATGATTTCGTATCAAGGATACGACAACTATCAGGCGTGGGTGGGTCTTTTGCGGTTCATCAATACAAGAGAGATCGCGGGGGATTCAATAGCGATTTCTCATTGCTGATATCCTTGACGAGTCCGGCAAAGAGAATAGAGTGCGGCCGCCGGCAGAGCGGCCCCATGATTCTAACAATTATGGGGCCGCTCTTTCAGGTTCTGATATGATGAACAGTTCCAGGCTATTTCAGAAGGGTCATCTTGCGCTGGATGATCTGGGACGGGGATGAAAATTTAAGCAAATAAGTCCCGCTGGTTACCAGCTGGTTTCTGTCATTTTTACCGTTCCAGATCAGCTTGTGGGTTCCCGGCTGCATATTGTCGGAAATCAGGGTTTAATTTTGCGGCCAAAAACATCATAGATTTCAATTGTTACGAATTGCTCACTATTCAGCTGAAATGTAATCGTGGTTCGGGGATTAAAGGGATTGGGATAGTTTGGATATAGAATAAATTCCTGCGGCGTCCCGTGTTTGATACCAATCGGGTCACAGTAATAGAGGATGCCATTATAATCTATATGTCCCAGCTTGTAGGTATAGGATTT
>CAZMUU010000026.1:0-20578 GCA_964569215.1 uncultured Cytophagia bacterium | reverse complement strand
AATTCTGGAGTGGGGATCTATGGGGCGCAGACCAATCCTCCGGTGGGCATGCAGATAATGTGTCACATACGCTACAACGATCCGGGATATAAAGCAGTGATATTAAAAACAGACAATGGTTACATTACCATTCATTTCAATGAACGACGCCCTGCTGTAACACCTGGCCAATCTGCTGTCTTTTATCAGGACGATGCAGTTGTCGGCGGGGGAATCATTCATAAAGCCATCAAAACATGATGTCGAAAGCAGAGACATACCTCCTGCCAGGGCTTTTATTATTTTAAAGAAATTCCAGGATTAAATTTGTATATTGGATTTATTTTTTTAACTTTGCATATGGTATCACCCGATAAGGGGTGAGATATTCGAGTATGGAATATCAATAAAGGCGAAAAAATAAAAATCCAGTGAAAATGAATAGAAAAAAAATTCTTCTTCATGTGTGTTGTGCCCCCTGTGCGACAGCATCTCTCAAACGCCTTCAAAAAATGGGTTATGACGTTATTCTCTTTTTCAGCAACTCTAATATTTATCCCCGCGAGGAATATGATAAGCGCCTGTCAGAAGCCAAAAAACTGGCTAAAATACTCGACATTTCTTTGTACGAAGACAGGTATAACCATGAGGAGTGGTTGCAGACCATCCGCGGACTGGAAAAGTGCCCTGAACGGGGAAAGCGCTGTGAAAAGTGCTTCGAGTATACACTGGAGCGGACAGCCCAACAGGCGGATGAGCTCGATATACCGGCTTTTACGACGACACTGACGATCAGTCCGCACAAGGTTTCCAAAATCCTCTTTAACGTCGGTCAACAATTTGAAAAATTTATGGCTTTTGATTTCAAAAAGCAGGACGGCTTTTTAGACAGCATGCGATTAAGCAAAGCGTATGATCTTTACCGGCAAAGTTATTGCGGCTGCGAATTCAGTCTCAGACAGGGAAGAAATGACCAGCAAGGATAGAAGACCAAACACGATAAAACAGAGAGAACCAGACCGTGTGCCGACCTCTCTTCGCCTGTTCGCCTATTTTAATGCTTGTATAAAATACAGACAATATTAAATTATAATAGAGCCACAAACCGTTGCAGAGATGTCTGAACACCGGAATACAACAAATCCATTTTCGGGTTTTCATTATTTCAAATCAATATCCAGCCTGGTAATCCTCTGACGTTGTTTCGGAGAAAACAAGAGGGAGAACATAACAGAAAGTACATTATGATGAATAGGTCTCACCTGAACCGTAGATTGTTTTTACATAATATTTTGTATAGCAGTGCAGCATTAACCGCGGGGTGTTCCTTGATTAAAAAAGGCAAAAAGCCCAATATTCTTTTTCTCTTTACCGATGATCAGCGATATGATACCATCCGAGCCCTGGGAAATGATCAAGTCTTTACACCCAATATGGATGCCCTGGCACAAAATGGCCTCTCGTTTACCAATGCATATATCATGAACGGCCAAAGCGCCGCTGTTTGTATGCCCAGCCGCGCCATGTTACTGACCGGCCGTTCAACATTCCATCTACAGGAAAATGGCCGCTCGATTCCGGAGGAACACATTACCATGCCGGAACAATTTAAACAAACGGGTTACACCACATTTGGAACCGGTAAATGGCACAATGGCACCGGCTCTTTTCAAAGAAGTTTCACCCGGGGGGGGAAAATCATGTTCGGCGGCATGAGCAGCCATTATGATATACCCATTTATGATTTTGATCCTCTGGGAGACTATGCCCCGGAAAAACAATATGCTTTACAGGAAAAGCACTCGAGCAATGTGTACGCTGACGAAGCGATCCGGTTTTTGCACCGATGCGACGGCAAGAATCCTTTTTTTATGTATGTTGCGTTCCAGGCTCCGCATGATCCCAGAGAGATGCCTGAGGAATTTCTGCAGATGTATGATCCGGAAACCCTGAGCTTGCCTCCCAATTTTAAACCCCGTCATCCGTTCAACAACGGTGAATTGAACGTTCGGGACGAAAAGCTGGCCGAATGGCCGAGAACGCCACAGGAGATAAAGCAGCACTTGGCCGCCTATTATGCCATGATCAGCCATCTCGACCATGAGATCGGTAAAATTATCGATACGCTAAAGGCTAAAAAGCTATATGATAATACCATCATTGTTTTAGCCGGAGATAACGGTCTTGCGGTTGGACAACACGGTCTGATGGGAAAACAAAACTGTTATGAGCACAGCCTAAAAGTTCCTCTAATCTTCTGCGGTCCCGGCATTCCCAAAAACGAGGAACGAAACGCTTTGTGCTTTCTACACGATCTGTTCCCGACACTTTGTGATTTGCTCGGATTTGAGATACCCTCAACCGTCCAGTCCAAAAGTCTGATGCCCTGTTTTGGCTCTTCCTGTCAGGTTCATGACGACCTGGTGTTTGCCTATAAAAATTTTCAGCGCGCTTTGCGATACAACAACTGGAAGCTCATTTGCTATAATGTTGACGGGGTAAAAACCGATCAGCTCTTCAATTTGGAAACAGATCCGTGGGAAACCAAGAACCTTGCCGATAAAAAAGAGTATCGGGATCTATTAAAATCGCTGAAGGCGCGCCTGCAAAAAGGACTGGAAACTGCCGGAGATAACGTCATTCTGGAAAAACCGGACTGGAATCTAGAGCCGATTCCGGCATGGGGTCAGTAAAAATTTCAAGCGGAATTCTACCTTTGGGGCCGTTCTGTTGGCAGGGTTATCCAAAACTGCTTTTTTCGAGGAGAAAAACAGGAAAATTAAATGAATAATTTGAATGAAATCGTTAAAAACGCCATCAAACAGTATCAGCCAACCGATATTCAGAAGGAGAAAAGCGACTTTACCAGAGAAGAGATCTGTCGGGCGATTGATCACACCCTATTAAAGCCGGACGCGACAGAGTCAAAAATTGTTGCTTTGTGTGAGCAGGCAATAAGCTATAATTTTACAGCGGTTTGTGTTAACCCGCTCTGGGTCTCTACCTGTAAAACCCTGTTAAAAAACAGTTCGGTTGATGTTTGTACTGTCGTTGGTTTTCCACTCGGTGCCAACGTGACAAAAATCAAGGTGGCGGAAACATTGCAAGCGCTCAAAGATGGTGCTGATGAAATTGATATGGTAATCAACATAGGACAGTTGCGAAGCGGAAATTACGATGATGTTTATAATGACATTCGAAATGTGGTTACCACGGCATCCCTGGCTGTGGTCAAGGTAATTATAGAAGCTTGTTTGTTGAGCAAAGAAGAAAAAATTACTGCCTGCAGCCTGGCATTACACGCCGGGGCCGGCTATGTCAAAACCTCAACCGGTTTTTCTCTCCATGGTGCTGTGGCTGATGATGTTGCCTTGATGCGACGTGTGGTTGGTGAAAAAATGGGTGTAAAAGCTGCCGGAGGTGTTCGGGATTTGGAAACCACAAAGCAAATGCTAATTGCCGGTGCCGATCGTATTGGCACCAGTTCCGGACTGAATATTGTTGAACAATTCATAAAGGAAGAGAATCAATGATTACAAAGAGAATCCTCTGGGCTATCGTCACAATCCTTCTCTTGTTCCTGTCTTGTGCACAAATGGATCAATTTCTGCAACGACCCGCTGTTAAGGTTGAATCGGTGTCTGTGCGGGATCTGGGATTTTCGGATATCACCCTTGCCTTTAATCTTCTTATCCATAATCCAAACAGTTTCGGCGTCAGTTTAAATCGCTTTGACTATATGTTTAAAGTAGAGGGAAAAACATTCCTCAGCGGTGTGGAAGACAATGGAATACAAGTTGCCGCCGGGGAAAACAGCACCGTTGAAATTCCGATTACGATCATTTACAGGGATATCTATGATCTCTACAGTGATTTCAAGAACCGGGATTCACTATCCTATGATTTTTCCGGATCTATACAGCCGGGCGGTTTGCTGCAGACATTTGAAATCCCGTTTCACAGCAGCGGTTCGCTTCCCAATGTAAGACTTCCAAAGATTTCCCTGGGTTCGCTTTCTGTTGTCTCCTTCGGCATGCGCGGTATTCAACTGGCCCTCGCTATGAATGTGAGCAATCCCAACATGTTTGGATTCGAAATTGGCAAATTTTCTTATGAAATTGATTTAGCGGGAAAAAAATTTGCCAGCGGATTTACGGAAAATCTGGCTTTTCTTCCTGCAAAAAAAAGAGAGACCATCCGCCTGCCGGTCTCTCTCAATTATACCGATGTTGCCGCGTCCATAAGGTCTCTACTAATTTCCGATCGTCAGACCGTGGTCGGACTGGCGGGATCGGCTGATCTAAAGACACCGCTGGGATTACTTCACCTGCCCTTTGCCGTGGAGGAAAGCGTCAGTATCAAGCGCTGAGTTTTGTTTTGGTTAATGTTTCAAGGAGCTCATCGTTAATTGAGACACCTTCCTGCTGCAATCCCAGCAATGCAGAGCCGACAGCAGGTTCCCATCGGGGTTCAATAAAATCGATATACCGGGATATTGGATCGGTCTCTTTTTTAATAAAGGGCAACAGGACGCTAATCTGCTTGAAAATGCTTCCAATCAAAGCGACCTGAACGTTTTGATTTTCTTTTTTCATGCGTTTTGCCGTGGCAGCAATAATTTTGCCCAATTCAATACCTGCCTGTTGAATAATCTGCTCAGCTGCCGCATCGCCTTGTTGAGCCAGATCAAAAACCAGTGGGGCGTTGCTCGCAATTTCGGTTCGATCTATTTGACCTGAATAAATCGGTGAAATGATTAAATCAATCGAATCGAGATTGTACTTCTGTTCCAGTTCCGCCCGCAGCGCTGTTTTTACGCCACGACCATCCAGATCTTTCAACGCAGCCATTATCGCTTGCTGGCCGATATAAAATCCACTACCCTCATCACCGAGAAGATAGCCCCAACCACTGCAACGAACAACATTCCCCTGCTCATCTTTACCAAAACAGATGGAACCTGTTCCGGAAATCACAATAATTCCGGACCCTCCGGAAAATGACCCGGCCAACGCGGCCATGGCATCGGTATCAACTGTATACGTTTTGGTCACGTTCAGGGCGTCAAAGACCCGAGCAACTCTTTCTTTGTCTTTGGGGCGGCCGGCACCGGCCAGTCCGGCATAGATATGGTCAATTTCCGTATTCTCTATTTTCGCTTGCTTTAGCAACTTTTCAACCAGCGTCTTAAATGTATCAGCAAGCTCCTCTTCGCCAATTGCCTGAATATTCGAACTGCCCGCTATGGTTCGTCCCAGCATTTCACCATTGTTGTTCAGGAGAACTCCTACGGTTTTGGTTCCTCCACCATCCAGCCCGATGACGTGTTTTTTCATGGTATCACCTCATAATTTTCAAGTTTTTGTACCATCCAGGCGGCTATATACGACTTTGTTACTTCCACAGGAATAAAAACCAAAATGCCGGCCGATAGTACCTTGATAAGTGAAAAATGAATTGTCGATATGATATTGGTAATAAAATATAAATAAAAAGCACCGATAAACAAAATAATCAGTGACCCGGTAATATGTATTCCGGTTCTGCGTATGAGAGAGAGAGAACGGCGTCCGTGGCTCAGGGAAGAAATGACAAAGGAAGCAATGGGCAAAGCGAGAAGGTATCCAAAGGTCGGATGAAAAATATATTGAATACCCCCACCATTTGAAAAAATAGGCAAACCCAGCAATCCCAGACCGATATACGCCAGCTGACTCGAAAAAGCCCACCCGGGTTTCAAACTGCCGCCGGCAAGAATTGTAAAAAAGGTTTGCAGTGTAACCGGTACAATATAAAACGGTATCCTGACAAATGCTCCGGCTGCGGTCAGTGCGGTAAAAATACTGGCATATAAGATATATTTTGTGGATTTTATTTTCATACGATCAAAAAGGTACAAAAACTGCGTAAATGAATCAACGGCTAAATAAGCCATCAGGAAAAAGCAACCCTTGAAAAATTGGTCAGGAATGCTATATTTAATGTTTATACTATCGGTTAGACCATGAAAATAACAATTATATACATTCTTATTTTACTGGCCGCTATTACCTATGGTCAGACGGAAAAGGTTGTTGACCATTTTTCTTTAACCTTTGATGGTGTATTGCATCCTCCTTCATCTCTGATCACCCATAAACGGCTGGCAAAAGCCCGGGTTGGTCTGGCACTCAGCGGTGGAGGATTGCGCGGTGTTTCTCAGATTGGGGTACTCCAGGCTCTCGAATCCGCGAATATTGATATACATTCCATTGCCGGAAGCAGTATTGGCTCTGTGGTTGGGGGATTATATGCGAGCGGGTATTCACCGGAAGAAATATGGGAAACGTTAAGAATGCTCGATCTCAATGATATCCTTTCCGACACACCACAACGCTCAACTCAGTTTCTGGGAAAAAAAGAAGGCGTCTACAGAGCCATTCTGCAATTTCGTCTGGAAAATTTCAATCTCTCCCTACCCAAAGCCTATACGGCCGGACAGAAAATCAACGAGTTATTTACCTATTTAATGCTCAATGCTCCTGTGCATGCCCATGATTTTGCCAATCTCGAAGTTCCCCTGAAAATCATTGCCACAGATTTACTAAGCGGCAAAAAAGCAATTTTAAAAAATGGCGATTTGGCTTTGGCCATGCGGGCATCCATTGCCATTCCCTTGCTTTTGGATCCGGTCTCGCTTGATTCCATGTTGTTAGCCGATGGCGGATTGCTGGATAATCTTCCGGTTGACGAAAGTCGAAGGATGGGGGCGGATTATGTCATCGCTGTCAATACCACCTCTCCATTGCGAAAACAAGGCGAACTGAATGCTCCCTGGGAAATCGCCGATCAGGTAACCACCATCATGCAGGTACCGTTTAAACAGAACCAACTCGACGCTGCTCAAATGGTAATCGATTTTTCCGATTTGAAGGGGACATCGATGGATGTTGGTGAATCCCTAATAGCTGATTTTTATCAGGAGGGAATAAGCCGAACCGTTGCCCAACTTGAAAAGATAAAGAGAAATTTATCCCGTTTAACGATCTCTAAACAAGTTAAGAACAACAAGAGCTACTTTGTCACCTTTATGACGGTTGATTCAGCGAATATAAACATCAAAACAGACTCTCTATATCGCAGCATAAGCGAGCGCGAAATTTACTCAAAGCTGATAACTTTTTATGAGAGTGGTTTTTTCCGCAGGGTTTTTGCACAAATTAAATGTATTGATCAGGATACCACCTTGCACTATCATCTCGAACCCTACCCGGTTTTACGAGAGGTGGTTTTTCACGGGAATTCGCTGCTTGCAGATTCTTTGCTCAAACCGTTCTTTCATTCGCTAATCGCTATGCCAATAAATTATTATGGCGGAAAAAGCGCTTTGCAAAGCCTGGTTCGTCTCTATCGCCGACACGGTTTATCCCTTGCAGAAATCGATTCTGTCTATTTTGATGAAAACGTCCAGCGCGCTCACATTTTCATATCAGAGGGAAGAATTCAATCGGTCAGCTACAGCGGTCAACAAAAAACCAAAAATTTTGTTATCGCCCGTGAATTTACCCTTTCTGCCGGAGAAATATTCGATATCAATACTGCACGTCAGGGCATAAAAAACGTTTTTGCCACCGGACTCTTTCAATCGGTAAAATTAAAACCGATCAAAACAACCGGCGGGTGGAATATTCATCTGATTCTGCAAGAAAAAAAGACGCAACTCATCCGCTTCGGCCTCTATTATAATCGGGAGAGAAAAGGGAAAACCTACATTGAATTTTCAGAAGAAAATTGCTGGGGAACGGGTAATGATATCACGACTCATTTTCAGTATGGCAATCGGGATAAAGTTATCTCCTTCAATTATCGCGCCGATCGAATATTTAAAAGCTATCTAACCAACCAAATAAACATCCACTGGGATAAAAGTAAGCATTATTACTATAAAAATCTGCACAGAACAGGAGAATATGAACGGCGCTCTTACGGTGTAAAACTTATCCTCGGGCAGCAAATACAGCGTTTCGGCACGTTATCCGGTTTTCTACGTGCGGAGAAGATTCAAATTTCGGCGCTTTCAGGTCATGGATACGATACCGGTTCATTAATCATTAATACCATTGGACTAACCTCGGTTATCGACACCCGGGATCAATTGCCATTTCCAAAATCGGGAAAATATCACCGCTTCTTTTATGAAGCGTCTTCGGGTTCTTTCCTGGGTGCGGATATTTCATATTTCAAGGTTAAAAATCAATTGTCGAGTTACTGGACAATCAAAGAGAGGCATACTTTTTGTCCCCAGGCAATCTGGGGATTTTCAGATTTGACGACCCCGTTTTCGGAACAATTCCGCATTGGTGGGCGGGATTCCTTTGCCGGTTTGCGGGAAGGGGAATTGCAGGGACGACACCTATTTATCGCCAGCCTGAAATACCGTTACTTTTTTCCCATCAATACCGCGTTTACAGGATATCTTTTTTTACGGTTGGATATCGGGGCGGTGTGGGAAAGTGTTGTGGATGTTTCTCCTCAAGACTTTATCAATGGCCGCTGTTTCGGATTTTCTTTACAATCTCCATTCGGACCGGTTTCTCTTTCCTATGGAATGGCCAGCAACAATCAAAAAAGAGTCTATTTTTCAGCAGGATATGATTTTTAAATTAACCGGGGTATGATTTTTTATGTGAAAAGTAGCTGTCTGTGATCATGATTAACCCCGGTTTGATCAATCACAATAAAGGGGGTTAAGAGGGGATGTGGTCAATAGGTATAATTAAAATATTTTGCAAAAACAATATTGCCGAGTTTAAGGGCTTCGCGTGAAAACTTGTCGAGGTTTCTTTTCTCCAATTCAACATCAATGATTTGTTTGGCTTTTCTCCACTGATCTTCCTGATCGACTTTGTCCATAAAGTGAATAAATGCCTTTTCATCTTTTTTAAATAATTTTTTTACCAGGGTTTTATAATCTTTTTTTTCGATCAGGGTATATACTGATGGATAGGGACCCGGAGGCTGGTTTTCAATCTTTTTGCGCTTTATTTTAATCGATTTATCATCATCCGGATAAATGACGCGGGGCAAACCGATGATTTCATCTGTATCGTCGTCCCGGACGAGCGGTCGTTTTTCGAGTTTTGGATTTAATACGAATGAAAAAATATCCGCGATATCTTCCGTTCGCCAGGCTTTTTTTCCCTGCAGCTCTTTTTTCTTGACAACCTTCAGGGCCTGCCTTAATCCCCGCGCCATCAGCATGGTTTGCACAATTTCTCCGCCAAGCCCGCGTCTGTAGGTCATTTCATCCGTTTTGAACAGACTGAGAAGAAGGTCAAATTCCGATACCAGTGCGTTTTGTTCTTTTTGCGTGTACAGCTCTCTTTCTGCCGACTCGATATACTTTTTAAAATTGTTACAATGAACGGGTTTTTGATGATCTTTAACTTTTGTCAATACCTTTTCGATAAACGGACTACCATGATCCAGTCTTTGTAAAGAACGGCAAAACAGCGTATTGTCGTATTCTTTATCCTCTTCTTGAAAGAAGATATTCTCGAGGGTTTTGGCTGGATCAATGAGCAAGTCGATGCGGCGGTTGATTGCAAACGTTATGTTTGCTTTGGCCTCTTCTTTGCTGAACAGAACATTATTCAGAAGAGCTAACATCAACGCTTCCATTGCTTCTTTAATCTCCCGGTCGTCATAGTCAATGCCGGCATCGAAATTGATTTCCAGAGGTTTCTCATTTTTAATTCGTTTTCTCGCCGAAATATAAAAATGTTCTTTAATAAATTGAGGCAAGTTGGTGTTTATGATTTGCCGATAAGTTAAATGGTCTCTCCCTCCCAGAGCTTTTTCAATAAAAGTTGCCGTTATCCGCTTTTTGCCGCTTTCGAGGTTTTGCACAGAATTTCATCCTTTTTCATTTTTCCGCTTGGAAATTGTCCCGGTAGATTATAAGGAAACAGCAGGACGCCTTACAATCTCAATCACTTCATCGCCTTTTGCAATGGATGCCACTGGTAAACCCTGGGATGCTCGGCTCATAATTTTTGTGTCTTTAATTTTGACCCGTTTTTGTCTTCCTTTTTTGGTGATTATAATGCATCGGCTTTTGTCCGTTGTCTCTATAACATCGACAACGTGTCCAACCCTGGGAGAAACTTTATAATTAATGATACCTTTACCGCCCCGTCCTATCAAAGAATATTCAGCGAGATCACTTCTCTTTCCATATCCTATCCGGGTAATCGAAAAAATCTCTGATTTGGTGTGCTTTATGGCAAAGGCATTTACAATAAAATCATCCTTGTCAACATTCATCCCTCTGATGCCACCGGCTGTAAGCCCCATATCTCTGATGTCCTGTTCGGAAAACCGAATCGCCTTGCCATTCGTGCTGGCCAGCAAAACTTCATTCTCTCCGGTGGTCAAAAACGCAGCGGACAGTTTATCGCCGGATTTGATTTGGATAGCGGTCAAGCCCCCGTCTGATTTACGATTGAATTGATCCAGCCGGGACCTTTTAACCAGACCATTGCGCGTGGCCAAAAAGATGAAATGCTTGTCGTCAAAAGCCGGAATTTCGATATATCCGACGATTTTATCCTTAATATTGAGCAATTTCTGAATCGATATTCCACCATTGGATGTCGATGCCAAAGGTATAAAACTCGACCGTACCGTATAACATTTTCCCCGCTCATCAAAAAACAGGATATAATTGCTGTTCGAAGAGGTAAAGGCATACTTTACAAAGTCGTTCTGATCAGAACGTTTTAAACTATCTGAGGAGGCTTTATACTCCATTTCGGTAAACCGTCGCCCCACCCATTTATGCGTGAGGGTTATAACGACTTTTTCTTCGCTTATCATTTGTTGTTTTGCTTTGCTCCTCTTCTCAAAAATACGGGTCTTTCTCAAATCTCCGTATTTCTCTTTCAGAGCCAAAAGCTCATCCTTTATTAATTGCATACGAAGATTTTTGCTTGAGAGCAAAGACTTTAATTTTTGTATGAGTTTAATAAGCTGCAAGTATTCTTCTTCAATTTTCTTGCGTTCCAGTCCGGTTAATTTTTGCAAACGCATATCCAGAATTGCCTGAGCCTGTATCTTGCTTAATTTAAATTTTTTCTCCAAATTCGTTCTGGCGGTTTCTATGGTTCGGGATTTTTTGATCGTCGCAATGATTTCGTCGATATTATCGAGAGCTATTTTTAGTCCTTCTAAAATATGGGCTCGGGCTTGCGCTTTTTCCAGATCAAATTTCAGGCGACGCAAAACCACCGTGTGGCGATGTTTAATAAATTCGGCTAACATCTCTTTAATATTCAAAATCCGGGGCTGGCCATCCACCAGAGCCAGAAGAATAACACCAAAGGTCGTTTGCATTTGGGTATGTTTATAGAGACTGTTTAACAGATTATTGGTGTTGACCCCTTTTCGCAGTTCCATAACGATGCGCATGCCTTCGCGATCAGATTCATCGCGAATTTCGGTAATCCCCTCGATTTTTTTATTTCGAACCATGCTGGCGGTTCGCTCGATCAAACTGCTTTTATTGACCTGGTAGGGAATTTCGGTAATGATGAGACGCTGACGGCCTCCTCTTATATCCTCGATGTGCGCTTTTGCCCGCAGAATAAGCTTGCCGCGACCGCTTTTGAAATAGGAATAGATCTCCTCTTTATTGACGATAATGCCGCCGGTGGGAAAATCCGCTCCGTGCAGGTGGGTTACCAAATCGCGGAGTCTGATCCCCGGTTTATCAATCAGGGCGGCACAGGCATCTATGACTTCATACAGATTGTGAGGAGGAATATTGGTTGCCATCCCAACAGCAATTCCGGATGCGCCGTTGATCAGCAATGTGGGCAGCAATGACGGCAATACTGATGGTTCTTTTAACGTTTCATCAAAGTTGGCTACAAAAGGAACCGTGTCTTTTTCGATATCCTTTAGAACCTCTTCTGCTATCGGAGCCAGTCGGGCTTCTGTATATCGCATGGCAGCCGGAGAATCTCCGTCAACAGAACCGAAATTTCCCTGTCCATCTACCAGGGGATAGCGCAATGAAAAAGGTTGCACCATTCTGACCATGGTATCGTATACGGCGGAATCACCATGTGGGTGATATTTACCCAAGACCTCACCAACGATTCGAGCGCTTTTTTTATAGGGAGAATTCGGCCGTAAGCCCAATTCCATCATACCATACAATACCCGTCTGTGAACGGGTTTGAGTCCATCCCTGACATCGGGAAGAGCGCGCGCAACGATTACAGACATTGAATAGTCAATGTATGAATTGCGCATCTCTTCTTCGATAAAAACAGGAATGATTTTATTTCCGTTGATTACCATTTCTCACTCGCTCTATATTCGATCAAATATCTAAATTGCGGACATATTTGGCATTTTCTTCAATAAATTTTCTGCGCGGCTCGACATTGTCTCCCATTAAGGTTGAGAAGGTGTGATCCGCTTCAAAGGCCTCTTCAATGGTCACCCTTAAAAGCGTTCTGCTATCCGGGTCCATGGTGGTTCTCCACAGCTGTTCCGGATTCATCTCCCCCAAACCTTTATAGCGCTGAACATTAACCTTGTTTTTTGCCGATGCAGTCAGACTTTTATAGACTTTTTCTCGTTCTTCTTCATCATAAACATAGTGTTCGCTATTTCCGGCCCATATTCTGTATAAGGGCGGTTGCGCGATGTAAAGATGACCCTGATCAATCAATGTACGCATATGGCGAAAGAAAAAGGTCAGTAAAAGCGTTCTGATATGAGCGCCATCGACATCGGCATCGGTCATGATAATGATCTTGTTATATCGCACCTTTTCTATATTAAAATCAGACCGTCCTATTCCCGTACCCAGAGCGGAGACAATTGTCCGTATTTCTTCGTTGGAAAGCATTTTTTCCACACTGCGCCTCTCTACATTGAGTATTTTTCCCCGCAGGGGCAAAATAGCCTGAAAACGACGGTTTCTACCCTGTTTGGCGCTGCCGCCGGCTGAATCCCCTTCGACCAAAAATATTTCTGTATTCTCCTTGTTCTGAATTGAACAATCTGCTAGTTTCCCCGGCAGCGTGTCATTTTCTAGTGCGGATTTTCTCCTGGTTAATTCCTTTGCCTTGCGCGCAGCCTCTCTTGATTTTGCCGAAGATTTGCATTTTTCAATAATTTTACGGCCGATTGAGGTGTTCTTCTCTAAATAGAGAGAGAGTTTTTCATTTACAATTCCCTCCACAATCCCCTTTACCTCACTGTTACCGAGCTTGGTTTTGGTTTGTCCCTCAAATTGAGGATCAGCTACCTTGCAGCTTATAACCGCCGTCAATCCTTCCCTGACATCTTCACCGATAATATTGGGATCTTTACCTTTTAACAATTTATTCTTAATTGCAAACTGATTCAAACTCCGGGTTAAAGCGGTTTTAAAACCGACAAGATGCGAACCCCCTTCTATGGTATGTATATTATTAACATAGGAATAGATGTTTTCCGTATAGCTATCGTTGTAGGAGAACGCTACTTCAACAGGAACCCTGTCTCTTTCAGCCGAAAAATAGACCGGTTTGCGTATGATGGGATTGCGTCCCTGGTCCAGATACTGAATAAACTCCAACAATCCACCCCGGTAGCGAAAGGTTTCCTGTTTTCCGCTTTTTTCCTCCAGAATAGCAATCTTTAATTCACTATTTAAAAAAGCAAGCTCTCGAAGACGCTCCGAAATAATGTGAAAACTAAAATTTCGTTTTTTAAATATCTCGCCATCCGGAAGAAAAGTAATTTTAGTGCCTGTTGTTTTTCTTCTCCCAACCGTTTTTATCGATGTGACCGGTATCCCCCGCTCATATTCCTGCCGGTATACCTTTCCATCTCGGGAAACTTCCGCAACCAGCCATTCTGACAAGGCATTAACAACTGAAACCCCTACTCCATGTAATCCACCGGATACCTTGTAGGCTTTTTTATCAAATTTGCCGCCGGCATGTAAAACCGTCATGACGATTTCAAGGGCCGATCTTTGCTGATCGGGATGAATATCGACGGGAATTCCTCTGCCGTTATCCTTTACCGTTACAGAGCTATCTTTATTAATAATAACTTCTATAGAATTACAATAGCCGGCCAATGCTTCGTCGATACTGTTATCAACCACTTCGTTGACCAGGTGATGAAGACCTCGAATGGATACATCACCGATATACATTGCCGGTCGCCGCCTTACAGCTTCAAGTCCTTTGAGAATTTGAATCTGACTTGCATCATAGGTGTCGCTCTTTTTCTGCGCCATAAGCCTCTTTCAAATAAATCTGATGTCCTGAATGATGTTTTTATCGAACAGTTGATTGATTTTTTCTATAATCTGCGGTTTTTGCATCATTAATTCTGTTTTCCAGGCAGAACTTTTCACATTAACAATCAGGGTTTTTCCTTCGATCCGTTTAGCCTCTGAAATTTTACCTATGTTGTTTCCCACCACACTTGGCCATTTCTCCACAACCCGGTATTTTTCTATTTTTTCATCGATTCCATAGGTTTTAAAAAGATCGCTTAATGTTTGATTAATATGCTTCATTGAATCCTATACATCGTCAACCGTTTTACCCTCTTTAACAATATATACTTTATGGCTTTGATTGTCGATTTCGCTTTTCATAACATTCAGATCAAAGGTTGTACCGGTTATGAACATTTGGCTTGATGAAGAAAAAAGAACCAACGCTTCTTTAACCCGCTCGATATCCAATTCCGAATAAAGATCATCCAGGAGTAAAATGGGTGACATTGAGGTTCTTTTTTGTAAAAGATTCGCTTCTGCAGCCTTTAGGCTGACCAGAGCGCTTTTATGTTCACCACGCGATCCATAGCGTCGAAGATCTTTGTTATCTATATAAAAAACAAATTCATCGCGTTGAGGCCCTATTAAAGATGTACCTTGAATTTTTTCCTTTGCGGAATATTTTTCGCACAAAATGCGAAAATTAGCAATGCTCTTTTCACGATCCGGGCAAATTTCAACGTTGGGCCTGTAGGCTATGCGAAAATCAGCACGGGATAGCGATATTTGATGGTAATAGGGTTTTATATACTCATTTATCTCTTCCACAGCCTTCTGCCTGGCCATATTCAGTAAATATCCTTTCTGAACAAGCTGTTCTGTCCACACCTCAAGCTGTGGATGATAATTTCGAGACGGATGTTTGGAAATTTGCGACAGAATAAAATTGCGCTGTTTCAATATTTTTTCATATTCTTTCAAATGCTGCAGATAGACAGTTGAACATTGACACAAAAGAATATTAAAAAATCTTCGCCGCTGAGCCGGGGGACCATTGGTAATAGAATGATCATCTGTAGATAAAATAATTACCGGAAATTGTCCGATCAGGCTGGACAGGGTTAACAGCCGCTTATTATTGCTCTTATAAACTTTGCCTTCTTTTTTGCTGTAGCTTAATGCATTTTTAATATTTAAATCATTCCGATCGAACCATCCCTCAATATAGTACTGATCCCCCTGTAAAGGGATAAGATCGAAGTCATCTCTACTTTTAAAACTACGCGCCAAACACAGACAGTATATCGACTCGAGAATATTTGTTTTGCCTTGGCCATTATCGCCAAAAAAATAGTTTTTTTGGCGATCAAATTCTAGTTTAAGATCTGAAATATTGCGGAATGCATGAATATGCAGCGATTTCAGAATCATTCTTCGGTTTCAGTTTCCGTCGCTTCAGTTTCTTCCTCTTCTGCTTCGTCTGTGCTTTCGCCGGTCTCCTCATTCAGTCGAATCGGCATCAACAGCATAATATGATTTTCATTTTCATTTTGTTCAGCCGGATAGACAATGGCTGAACTCAGACTGTCTTTGACTTCAAAAATAACGTCTTCATGTTCAATATGTCTCAAAACATCCATTAAATAATTTGAATTATAGCCGATATGGAGGGACTCATCGGTAAAAGAGGCATCAATGGACTCTTTGCCCTCGGCGCCAAATTCAATATCTTCTGAACGAATGGTCATCTGATTTTTAGTGATAATCAACCTCACCTGATGGGTGAGTGAGCTTGAAAAAATAGAGACCCGGCGCAGGGTCGAAATAAATAAATCCTTGTTGACCTGTAATTTTTGGTTGTTATCTTTGGGAATAACGCGTTCATAATTCGGATATGTACCATTGATTAATTTAGAATAAATGACGCTTTTCTCCATGTTGAAAACAATATGATCTTCACCGATACGAATGGAAATGCTTTTCTGTTCTTCCGGATCTGCGTTTCTCAACAGCAGATTCAGAGTTTTTGTCGGGATGATCATATTTTTTTGTAAATCCTCAGGCCCTTCAAAATCAGACATGATGATTTTGGACAAACGGTGTCCGTCTGTGGCGACAAAACGCAATTCATTGGCGAGCATTTCCATGTTGATTCCGGTCAGGGCGGGACGCAATTCATCCATAGAAACGGCAAAAATGGTTTTGTTTGTCATTCTGACCAAAACATCGGTTGCCAGATCAAACTCAAAGCCATCCTCTTCCACATTCACTTTGGGGAAATCTTCTTTCGGCTGGGTGGAAATTTTGTACTCGCCTTTTTCGGTTTTTAAAACCAATTTATTTCCTGATTCGGTATACAAGGTTAGGGGTATATCCGGTAATTCCCGAACGATATCCGCCAAAATTTTTGCAGGCACGGCCACCGTACCGTCCTCTTTTCCCTCAACCTCGATTAATGTTTTTATGGAAATTTCGAGATCAGTACCCATAAGGGATAACTGATTACCATCCAAATCAAGCAAAATACAGGTTAAAACGGAAATAGTGGTTTTTTGTGGTACAACACCAATCACTTTGTTCAAAGAATCGTGAAAAACAGATTTTGAAATTGAAAACTTCATAAAACCTCCTCCCATGGGATCATAAACCAGAAATTAGACAAATCAAATATTTTTTTCAAGTACTTTATATCTATATAATATATTTAAAAAAGAGTAATAGATATAGGAGCTGTGGATATGTTGAAAACCTGCAAAAGAATGATCTAGCTTGTTGTTTTTCCTTAATAAAAAATATATTATAATCAACATTAATATGTGAATGAACTGTTTGTAACATGCTTTTTTTACACAACATTTTTTTATCTGCATGGTTTGGTGGATAAAAAGCCACTTTTCCACAAGTTTTATACACTTTATCAACCTATTATTCACATCACAATTGAGAAATTTCAATTTTATTTTTTATTCTTTCCACAGCCTCGCTTATCGCAATATCTTTGTTGATCAGCTCTTCAACGGTATTGATTGCATGTATCACCGTGCTGTGATCCCTGCCGCCGAAATGAAGACCTATGGTTTTGAGAGAGCTGTCCGTTAATCTTTTACACAGATACATGCATATTTGTCTTGCCTGTGCAATTTCTTTTTTTCTTGTTTTTGCTCTCAATTGATCTTCGGGAAACCCAAAATATTCTGCGGTTGCCTTTTGAATAATTTCTATGCTGATTGCCTTGCTTTTTTTTATACAGACGTCGCGTAAAACCCGTTTGGACAATTCGATGGTAATATCTTCCCCATTTAGAGAAGCATATGCGAGCAGGCGAATCAATGCTCCCTCCAGTTCTCTGATGTTTGAGGTAATATGGGTGGCAATAAAATGAAAAATATCACCCGGTAACTCTATACCGTTTTCTTCTGCTTTTCGCTGTAAAATTGCTTGTCTGGTTTCAAGGTCCGGTGGCTGAATATCCACAACCAGTCCCCACTGGAATCTGGATATCAAACGCTCCTCCATGCCCTGTAATTCTTTTGGTGGGCGGTCGGAAGACAATACGATTTGCTTTCCCTTTTGATGCAGAGTATTAAAGGTATGAAAAAATTCTTCCTGGGTTCTTTCCTTGTTGGCAAAAAACTGTATATCATCCACCAGCAAAAGATCGACGTTTCGATAAATATCGCTAAACTCGGTGGTTTTATTTTTTTGAATACTATTGATAAAATCCATTGTGAATCTTTCGCTATCGACATAAAGGACTCGGTGCGAGTTGGTTTCATCTTTTGCCAAATTGCCTATTGCCTGAATAAGATGTGTTTTTCCCAATCCGACACCACCATACACGACCAATGGGTTAAAGGTTGTTTTCCCGGGTGATTTTCCTACGGCTGTGGCTGCAGCTTTGGCGAATTTGTTACTTTCTCCTTCGACAAAGCTATCAAATGTATAGCGATCGCTGAGGTTATCACGAACATTATCCTGGGGTGCTTTGGTTTTCTTTAAAGACGGAAGCTGTACCGGGTCCATACTTGAATCCATTAAAATAGAATAGAGAAGCTTATAATCAGCTCCCAGTATTTGCTGAATCGCTTCATTGAGTACTGTACTATAATGTTGTTCCAGCCATTCATAGAAAAATTGACTTGGCACCTGAATCGTAATTGCGCTGTTTTCGATTTTGAGAGGTTTGATAGGTTTAAACCAGGTAACAAAGCTATTCGAATTTGTGTTTTCTTTAACGATTTGTAAAACCTGGCCCCAGGCTTTTTCAACATCCGTTTGCCCCATATGTACAATCCTTTATGTTAAATCCATATATGACGTTTTAATAAACAAGATATCAACATATTGTGTAGTTTTCAACAACAGTAACAACAATATAACAAAATCCGACTTATTCACAAAAATGACACTTATCCACATGCACCACAAAAAACACAAAAACAAAACAAACAACTGTAAAACAATAATTTAAAAAAGGAGGGAAAGCGGAGTTATCAACACAAAAAAAATGAAACAATCCTCATTTTAAAATCGTTAAATATAAATAAAAGTTATCCACAAGTTACCAATTACTCCTTTTTTCCTATTAAAATTAGAGATTCACATCAGTAATGTCAAGATTAAAAATCGATTATTAAATATTATCCGAATAAATAAAAGGCTTGATTTTTTTATTCTTTTTTATTACTTTATATGGTTTTAAAAGAACTAAAATAATGAGGATATAAAGATATGAAACGCACATTTCAACCCAGTCGCCGCAAGCGCGTCAACAAGCATGGTTTTCGTGCGCGTATGGCCAGCGCCAACGGACGGCAGGTTATTAAAAGACGCCGCGCCAAAGGACGAAAAAAATTGACTGTTAGTGATGAACGCAGATAAGGTCAAGTGAAACCGTTTGCACTGCCAAAAGATGCAATCATAAAATCTACTGTTGACTTTTATAAACATTATAAGGGCGGTAAGGTTTTTAAGGGTAAATTTTTTATTCTATTCATACGCAAATCTCCTTCTCATAAGGTCGGCTTTACCATTGAAAAAGGTATAAGATCAGCCGTCAAAAGAAACAGAATCAAAAGAAAAAGCCGGGAAATCTGGCGTCTTCACGCGCGTCGATACCATCCCGTCTCTATGATCATGTTGGCCAGGGAATCCGTCTGTTCTGCGTCCTTTAAGGACCTGCAGAACGATTTTACATCCGTCATGAATAATGTTCATTTTTTTTATGAGAAAAAATATGGTGAATAGATTTTTCAAGAAAACGCTTATTTTTAGTATTGTTTTCTACAAGCGCTTCTTATCCCCTTTGTTACCCAATTCCTGCCGTTTCCATCCTTCCTGTTCATCTTATGCTATACAGGCTATAGAAAAATACGGCGCTTTAAAAGGACTGCTGAAAAGTACATATCGTCTCTTACGATGTAACCCCTTCTGCAAAGGAGGATATGATCCAGTATAAACAACGCGAGGATAAAGAATTATGGATTTTGACAAAAGAACCATTATCGCTTTTCTTTTGATCGGTCTGGTACTCATTTTTGTACAAACCCCTCTGTATAAAAAAGTATTTCTTCCAGAGGCCTATAAACAGGAAATAGCACAAAAACGCGCTCTTGAAACTGCAAAGAAAAACCCGGATAATATAGCGGCTCCGCCGGCAGAGACCGAGTCGGAAGAAACTTCCGATATAAGCGTTTCCGGTGAACAAAGCGATTCGGTACAGCCGATACAGCGTCATGTAACCCAAATGGGGACACCTTCCCTGGTCCCGGACGAATTGCCTGAAAAAACGATTCGGGTCGAAAGTGAGCATTACAGTGCGGTTTTTAGCAGCCGTGGCGCTTCCTTGGTTGAGTGGGTACTGAAGGATTATGATGGTCCGGACAACCAACCCTTACAAATGCTGCCGGATGATGCTTACGGAACCCTTGGTATCAGTTTTGTAAATCCGTCCGGAGATACCATTCAGACGCGAAACTGGAGTTTTACCACTGACCGTCAAGCGGATATTGTTCTCTCCGGAAATGAGGAAGGGCGATTGCTCTTCCGCACCACCCTCGATGGCAACCAGGTCATTGAAAAGGAGTTTGTTTTTAAAAACCAGTACTATGCTTTTGATATGAATGTGACCCTAAAAAATATGGGGGATATGGTTGCCGATAAATCTTATTTTATAAATGCTCCGGCAGGATTGCTCCCCACGGAAAAACGCATCGAAGATGATATGTATTATGCCAAAGCTATCGTCTCCGCAGGAGAAGATGTGGAAAAGGGCTATAAACCCAATGGTGAATGGCATGCCGAAAAAGGAACCATCAACTGGAT